>JBBSEZ010000014.1:0-50505 GCA_038239195.1 Gemmatales bacterium | reverse complement strand
ACCCCCCCCCCCCCCGGGGGGGTTCGGGGGGGGAAACCCCCCCAGGGAGACCGGCCCCGTTGCGCCAAAGCCGCGGCTTCGGGGCACCCCGGCCAACCCCCCCCCCGCCCCCGGGGGGGCGCCCCCCCCCCCCCCCGCCCCCGCCGGGTGACAACCTCACATCGAGAACGAGCTCCCGCAGCCGCAGGTGCTCTTCGCCGTGGGGTTGGTGATGCTGAAGCCGCGCCGGTTCAGGTCGTCGTGGAAATCGACCGTCGCGTTCTCCAGGTACATCAGGCTGCGCTTATCGACGACGACGGGCACCCCGTGGAACTCGAAGACCTCGTCCTTGGTCTCCTTGACGTCGGGGTCGAGGTCGAGCTTGTGCTGGAACCCGCTGCACCCGCCGCCCACCACGCTGAGGCGCAGGTACAGTTTCTCGGGCAGTTGGCCGGCGGCCGCCCCCTCGGCCATGATCCGCTTCACCTCGCTGGCGGCCTTTTCGGTCACCGTGATGGCCATTGCAGTAATCCTCTCCACAAAGGAACCTTAGAACAAACCGCCCCTCGCCCCCCACGGACGAGCGAGCTTCTCTCCCGGCCAGGGCCCCCACCGGCCCCGGCCGCTCGATTCATACGACCGCGCCCATCCCCTGTCGATGCAGCTCGTACAAGGGGCTGAGCTGCCGCAGGTGCGTCACCACGCGCACCACCTCGGCCGCGGCGCGATCGATCTCTTCTTCGGTGTTGAACCTCCCCACCCCGAAGCGCAGGCTGCTGTGGGCCAGCTCGTCGCTCACGCCCAAAGCCCGCAACACGTAACTCGGCTCCGGGCTCGCCGACGTGCAGGCCGAGCCCGAGCTCACCGCCACGCCTCGCAGCCCCATCAGCAGGGCCTCGCCATTCACCCAGGCAAAGCTCAGGTTCAGATTGCCCGGCAAGCGCTCCTCCGGATGGCCATTCACCGCCACCCCTTCGAGCTGATCTTGGATGCCCGCGCGCAGCCGCTCGCGCAGGCCGATCAATCTCTCCTTTTCCGGGCCCATTTCCTCCTGGCACAGCTCGCAGGCCCGCCCGAAACCGACGAGGAGCGGCACGGGCAACGTCCCGCTGCGGAGGCCGCGCTCGTGCCCGCCGCCGTCGAGCAGAGGGGCCAGACGCACGCGCGGATCGCGCCGGCGGACGTAAAGGGCGCCGACGCCCTTGGGCCCGTACATCTTGTGCGCCGTCAGGCTGAGCAGGTCGAGGCCCATCTCCTCCACGTCGAGGGGCAGGCAGCCCGCTGCCTGCACGGCGTCGGTGTGGAACAGTACGCCGCGGCGCTTACAGACCTGGCCGATCTCGCGCAGGGGGTGGAGCGTTCCGACCTCGTTGTTGGCCGCCATCAGGCTGACCAGCACGGTCCGCTCCGTCAGCGCGGCCTCCACCTGCTCGGGCGATACCTGCCCCCAGCGATCCACGGGCAAGAAGGTGACGCGCAGCCCTTCGCGTTCGAGGTGGCGGGCCGTGTCCAGCACGGCGCGATGCTCGGTGACGGCGGTGACGACGTGGTCGCCGCGGTTGCGGTATAGCGCCGCCACTCCCTTGAGAGCGAGGTTGTCGCTCTCGGTCGCCCCGCTCGTGAAGACGATCTCGCGGGCGTCGGCATGGAGGAGCCGCGCCACCTGGGCGCGAGCCTCTTCGACGGCCTCCTCCGCCTCCTGCCCAAAGGCGTGATGTCGGCTTGCGGCATTACCGTAGCACACGGTGAAGTAGGGCAACATCGCCTCCAGCACGCGCGGATCGACGCGCGTCGTGGCGTTGTTGTCCAGGTAGATCGGCCGCTGCGACATCCTCACCTCTGCCACTCAGCGCGGAGCGCCCGCCAGTTGTCCCTCACACCTCCCGACCGCCAGGCCAAACTGCGTCGTGCCCGCGCCGCCAGCTCCTCCCGAACGGAACAGGTCGGCCAGCGTCACCGTGCGCAACACCTCGCGGATGCGGCGGTCCACCTCGGCGATGGCCCCCCGCACCGGACAGACGCTGACGAACGAGCACGCGCCGACCTCGTTCGGCGCCAGGGAGCGATTGCACTCCGCCAGGTGGAACGGCTCGTCGAGCGCTTCGAGCAACTCGCACAGGCACGTGTCCCCAGCAGGGCGCGCCAGGACGTACCCCCCGCGCATCCCGCGCTGGCTGCGAACAAAGCCTTTCCGGCACAACACTTTCAGGACGTTGGCCGCGAAGGCCCGGCTCAGCGCGAAGCGGGCCGCGATCACCCGCGCACAGCCGCCCTCCGGCTGATGGTGCAGATAGGAAAGGGCCAACAGTGCGTAATCGACCTTGCGGCTCAACAACGGCATGAATCGTCCCAATCGTGGGAGAGCGCCCGCCTCTCCTCTTATTGTAACGAGTGAATAGCACCAGACCAGTGCTATTTCGGGGAAGAGACGCCGACACTATTTGGCGCAGTCGAGCAACGGCCGCAGTTCACCCGCCAGGAACACCGACCCCGCGATGCAAATCATGTCTTCGGGCCCCGCCCGCGCTTTCGCCTCCGCCAGTGCCTGAGCAGGCGTGGCGCACAGCGTCACCCCCAGGCCGGCTTCCGCGGGCAGCAAGTCGGCGAGGTGCTCCGGGGGCACCCCGCGCAGGTTGGTCGTGTAGCGCGTCAAGAAGGCGTGCGCGAAGTGCGGCGCCAGGACGCGAAACATCCCCGCCACGTCCTTGTCGCCGCTCGCCGCGAACACCAGCAAGCGGCGCTGAGGCGGAAAGCTGGCGCATACGGTGTCTGCCAGCGCCACCGCCGAGGCGACGTTATGCGCGCAGTCGAGCAGGATCGTGGGCCGCCGGCCACACACCTCCAGACGCGCCGGCCAGTCCACGGTCCGCAGCCCCGCCTCGACCGCGCCGTCGGGGAGGTGCCAGCCCAGCTCGCGCAGCTGCTCGACGCAGGCGATGACCACGGCGGCATTGGCGCCCTGGTGTTCGCCCAGCAAATTGAGCTCCAGGGGGGGCCAGAGCCTCTCCGTCTCCACGGCCACGCGCGGGCGAACCATGCCCGTCGGAGTCACCGTCCCCGGCTCGTACCGATAGGACAAGTCCACGTCGAGCTGGCGCAAAGGCGCGTGACGGTCCCGGCACACTTCTTCGATGACGGCCCGCGCCTCGGGCGCCGTCGCCCCGCTGACCACAGGCCGGCCGCGCTTGACGATGCCTGCCTTCTCGCGGGCGATGCTCGCCAGCCGATCGCCAAGCAAGCCGACGTGGTCGAAGCTGATGCTCGTGATGACGCTGAGCACCGGCCGACAGACGTTCGTCGAATCGAGCCGCCCGCCCAGGCCCACTTCGAGGAGCACCGCGTCGGCGCGCCGACGCACGAAATGCAGCAGGCCCACCGCGGTCGCCACCTCGAAGAAAGTCGGCGGCCCGCCCAGCACTTCCTGGCCACGCTCCACCGCGGCGCGCACGTCGGTCAGGAGGGTGGCCAGCTCCCCCTCGCCGACCGGCGCGCCATCCACCTGGAAACGCTCCTCAACCCGGCCGAGGTGCGGCGAAGTGAACATCCCGGTGCGATACCCGGCCTGCCGGAAGACCGAGGCGAGCGTCGCCGAGACGGAGCCCTTGCCCTTGCTGCCCGCCACGTGAACGATCCGCAACCGCCGTTCCGGGCTGCCGAGCAGCCGCAACAGCGCCCGCATCCGCTCGAGCTTCATCTCGTCGGCGAGGGGCGCCGACTGTTCGAAGTTGACATGCCCATACCAGTATGCGAGCGCCTCTTCGTACGTCATCTTCCATCGTCATTCGCAGGAGTCAGGGGTCAGGCCCTTCTTGCTTGTCGTTTCGCGAGACGCCAGCGCATTGCTCTGACCCCTGACTCCTGATCCCTGACTCCTGCGAGCGATCCCTGGCCCCGCTCAGTCGAGCGGCAACGGGGGCAACAGGGCCGTGTCGAGCCAGTAACGTTGAATCACGTGCAGCACCTGCGCGAAGCGCGCGAAGTCTTGGGGCTTCTCGATGTAGGTGTTCGCCCCCGCTGCGTACATCGCTTGCACGTCTTCCGGGCGGCGGGAGGTGGTCAGCACCACGACGGGAACGGCGCGAAGCGCTGGGGTCGCGCGAATGCGCTGGAGGACCTCGAGCCCGCTCAGGCGCGGGAGGTTGAGGTCGAGCAGGATCAAGTCGGGGCCGCGCCAGCCCTCGGAGCTGGCGTGCTTCCCCTCGCGCAACAAATACTCGACCGCCTCCTGGCCGTCGCGGACCACGATCAACTCGACGGGGACGGCGCTCTCCTTCAAGGCCCGCTGGGTGATCTTGACGTCCGCGGGATTATCTTCGACCAGCAGGATCGCGTGCGCCGGCCTCGGTTCAACGCCACGTAGAACCACTGAAGTAGGCACTGCTCACTCACCCGCAAGATTGCTCGTACCGCCCCCCACGCGAGAGCGAAAGGACGCACTAGCCTTCGTCCCGAGCAATCGTTCCATCTGTTCTGCCACCGAAATGAGCAACCCGCCTACTCGCTGCGGCCCGGGCGAAAGAAAAGCGCCTTCGAGATCGGCCCACTCGAAAGGGGGCGAGGCCGCTCCCTCAGCCTCCCAGCCAGCCTGCCGCAACGCCCTCCGCAACACCACCTGGAGGACCTCCGTGCCCAGCCGACGAACTGCGGGCTCGCTCAGGGCGCGGTTGAGCCGAATGGCCCAGTCTTCAGGGGGATGGCGGGGGGCCCCTCCTCCCGACCATCCTACCAACTCGCCCCCGCCCTGACCACGTGCTCGCGCTCGCAGCCAGGCCAGCACTTCGTCGATCCTTCCCTGCCAGTCGAGAGGACGGGCCACCAGGTCCTTGGAAACCAGAAAGTCTGCCCCCGCGTCCCATCCCGCGGCGACGTCCCTGGTGATCCCCGGCTGCACGAACAGGGCCACCGGCACGCGCCCCGCTTCCAGAGAATCGCCGCACAGCCGGCGACAAAGCTCCAGCCCGCTGGGCCCTGGCAAGTTGACGTCGAGCAAGAGCAGATCGGCCCGGTGATGCTGTAGCCACTCCCAGGCCGACGGCACGTCGGCGCAGCGCGCCACCGCGTGCCCCGCCCGCTTGCCCAGCAGGTTGACGATCAGCGCCAGGTCGGGGTCGTCGTCCACCAGCAACAGTTCGGCCATGCACCACACTCGACACGGGAGTCAGACGGAAGAGGCGGCCAGGGCCGGGAGCTGCTGCGCCGGCTTCTGCTTTCGTCCTTCGGCCTTCGGCTTTGCGGTCGCGGCGCGCGGAAGCGTGAAGTAGAACGTCGCTCCCTGCCCGACGCCCGACTCGACCCAGATGCGCCCGCCGTGGGCCTCGACGATCTTCTTGCAGATCGCCAGGCCGGCGCCGGTGCCCTCCACCTCGTCGCGCCGATGCAGCCGGCGGAAGATGCGGAAGATCTGCGCGTGATACGCCGGATCGATGCCGACGCCATTGTCGCGCACGAACAATTTCACCAGGGGCCGCTCACTCTCCCCCAACCCACCGGGGCCCGCTTCCTCTACCTCGACGCCAATCACCACTTCGGGATGGGGCCCGGGGTTGTACTTCAGCCCGTTGGCGACGAGGTTGGACAGCAACTGCACGATGCGCTCGGCGTCGCCGGAAAGGCACGGCAACGGCCCCTCGACGCGCACGGCCGCCTGCTTGCGGTGGATCAGATCGCGCAGATCGCTCAGCGCCACTTCGACCGCCTCTTCGTACGCGAAAGGCCGCGGTGTGTTGAGCACGCGCCCGGCTCGGCTCAGGGCGAGCAGATCGTCGATGAGAGCGCCCAGGCGGCGGCTGGCCTGGATCAGGTGCGCGATGTACTCGTGGCCCTCCGCGCCCAGCAGATTGCCGTAGTCCTGCGCGAGGAAGTTGCTGAACGCCTCCAGGGTGCGCAACGGCTCCTTGAGGTCGTGGGAGACGACGTAGGTGAACTCTTCGAGCTCCTGGTTGGTGCGACGCAGCTGGTCGTTGGCCCGCCCGACCCGCTCTGCCTCGATGCGCAGGGCGTTGGCCAGTTGGTGGCGCTCGGTCACGTCGTTGGCGACGCTGCGGCTGCGGACGAACTGGCCCTGCAAGTCGCGGATGGTCGTCGTGCCGATCCACACGTCGATAATGGTGCCATCCTGCTTGATCCACTGCGTCTCCAGCTCTCCGGGCCGCTGCAAGGCGCCCGGGCCCGCCGCCTCGAAGGCGCTGCGCTGGGCGGGCGGCAGCAGGCGCGAGTACGGCCGATCCAACAGTTCTTCGCGCGGGTAGCCCAGCGCGCGCAGCATGCTCTCGTTGAAAGCGACCAGGTGCCCCCGCGCGTCGAGGCTGAAGTAGTGGACCGGCGCGTGGTGGTACAGGTCGCGGTAGCTCTCCTTGAGGCGCTGCATGTCCTCGTTGGCCTGGCGCAGCCGGGCGTTGCTCGCCGACAGTTCCTCCTGGCTGCGCACCAGATGGCGCTCGGTCAGCACGCGATCGGTGATGTCGAGAAGGTGACAGCGCAAATGCAACGGGGCCCCGGTCTCACTGTACCAGGTCATCGCGTCCAGCTGCACGTGGCGCGCCCCGGCAGCGACGCCCTCGGCGGGCTCGCTGTCCGCTTTCCCGGACCGGCGCCGGCAGACGCGAAAGTTGACGGCGTGCCCCTCGCCCTCCTTGAGCGCCTCTTCGAGGGCACGCTTCAGCGCGGGTACGTCGTCGGGGTGGACCACGTCGAGGAAGGAGCGCGCCACCAGCGTATGCAGGCCCGCGCTGGGAGCGTAGCCGAGGAGCTCCTGGAGCGGAACTGTCGCGGCCATGACGTGCAGGTTGGGCGCCAGCCGGACCACCATGCGATGGCGCGAACTGCCGACGACGAAATGCGAGGGCGCCGGCGCCATGCGCCCGTTCGCGTGGGCGCCCGATCCCGCCCAGGCAAGCCCTTTGGCCCTCCTCATTTCCTCCAGTTCGGCCTGGAGGGCCGCCACGCGATCGAGGGACCTGCGATAGCAGGCGGCGAGGGCGTCCAGCTCCGCCGTGACCTCCCCCACCTCCGGCTTGTAGCAGGCGCGCGCCCCGAGCCAGCTCAGGACGTTTGGCGCCGGGTTCTCGCGAACGGCGACGGCGCCTTGCCGGACCATCTCCAGCAAGTGGCGACGAGAGCGCCGGGCCGCCCCCAACACCAGGAAAACAATCCCGGCCACGACAACGCCGACCACGACGGCGTGCTCGGCAAGACGGACGAGGCCCCCCCCTTCTCCCCGGAGGTTGTGAGCGACCCACGAGTACAGCGCGAACAGGCCGCTCGCGAGCAGCGCGCTCCCGAAAACGGAAGCGGCGCTGCACCACTTCGGAAACCGCATGGACGAGGCCTCCCCACCGGCGAGTCAGCAAGACGGGCGCACTGAATCATAGCAGCAGGTTGGGGGAGATGCTCTTCAAAAGGAATCAGGAGTCAGGAGCTAGTGGTCCGTTTCACAAATAACGTCGTGGTTGCCCGGCACTTCTGCGTCAGGCAGCGGGACCTGCCGAAAAATGCGGCAGTGCTCGTTTTAGCCAAGCCAGCAAGTCCTGGCGAGTAAACTTCCACTGGAACGGCTTCGGGGCTCGGTTGCTCAGTTCTTCGTACAGCGCCAGACGCACGCGGATCGCATCCAGCGTCGCGAAGTCATTCGGCGTCAGCACCTTCCGCTGGATGATCGAAAAGTAGGCATGGTTCAAAAGGGGCCGGTTCAGGGTAACACTTTCCGAGGCTGCTGGCAGGGCCAATTTTGGACGTAAGCAGTTTTGTGACAAGATGTTGCCGCTACGGAATCCCTTAGATCCGGCAGCCCCAAGTGTTACCCTGCTTTGAACCGTGCCGAAAAGTAGATCTCCATCTGATTCACCCAACTCGCATGCACCGGCGTATGCACCAAGAGGATTATCTTGTCGCGACGACGCATCCGCTCCACCGATGCCTTGCCACGATGCGACGCACCATTATCCACGACGAAAAACAGCCGCGCCGCCTCGTCGTAGGGCTTCTGCTCCAAGACCTGGTCCACCAGTCGGCCGAACGGCGCGATCCCCGTCTTGGCTTCGCATCGCCCCAGAACGATCCCCCGCCGCACATCCCATGCGGCCAAATACTGCAACGCCCCCTTCCGCTCGTACTCCGTTTCGATCCGCCGGGTCTGCCCGGGCTCGGGCGGCATCTCTTCATGACAACGACGACGGGCCTGAATGCTCGTCTTCTCGTCCATACTCAACACGTAATCCTTCGGCCCCAGCGGCTTACCTTCCCAGGCCCCTCCGTAGAGATCCAAGATCGGCCCGGCCTTCTCGGCAAACCGGGGGTCGCGCGGGAAGAGCCAGGACTCGTGTTGCCAGGGCTTGATGGCCGCCTCGTGCAACATCCGCCATACGGTGCTGCGGCTGATCTCCTTGCCCAGAGTGGTCCGGGCTCGCCCCACCAAGTCGGCCAACGATTGGCGACTGAGTACAGCGTTTCGTAAGTCTCTTGGAAGTTTATAGTCGCCGGAGCGTGCGGGTGTCTGTATGCCAAATAGCAGGAAAGCGAGCCTGACCTCGAACACGGAGGAATTGCCGTGCCGACACCCCGTGCTACCCCCCTTGTCCTTTCGGTTGAGCAGCAACAGGGCCTCCAGCGCCTTCTCCGCGCCCACTCCACTCCACAAGCCCTCGTCCGCCGCATCCGCATCGTCCTCCGCGCCGCCGACGAGGACCAGCCCACCAACCTGCAGATCGCCGCGGGCCTCGGCACCAGCAATGAAACCGTCGGTTTGTGGCGGCGGCGCTTCGCCCGAGCGGGCCTTGCTGGCTTGCAGGACGCCCCCCGCTCCGGCCGACCGCCGGTCTTTTCCCCCCTCGCAGCGGCTTCACGTTGTTGAACTGGCCACTCGGGAGGACCCCGCCACGGGCGGCTGCCCCAGCGGTTCGTGGTCGCTGGACGACTTGGCCCTGACCATCCTCCGGCAGGCCAATGAGCAGGACGTCCTGCTGGCGGAACTGGCCGCCGCCCACGAGGCAGCGCGTCAGGCGATGTTCGAGGAGCACCGGGCCGCCTTGGCCGCCCTGCTGCCCCCGATCGAACTGCGGCCCATGAGCCGCTCGACCATTCACCGCGTTCTGACCGAGGCCGACCTGAAGCCGCACAAGAGCGATAGCGATTATTGGCTCAACAGCCACGACCCGGACTTCCCGGCCAGGGCTGCGGACATCTGCCGGCTCTACCTCGACGCGGCGGCGCTGTGGCGGAGCGGGGAACTGGTGATCAGCACCGACGAGAAGACCGGCATCCTCATTCGCCGCCGCAAGCACCCCACCCTGCCTATCCGCCCCGGTCTGCCGCGCCGCCGCGAGCACGAATACGTGCGTCTGGGCGGCACGCACCTGCACGCCTCCTTCTGCGTGCCGACGGGGCAGGCGGCCTACGACCTGACGCGGACGCACAACGGGAACGACTTCGTGGCGCACCTGCGGCACGCGGTGGCGGAAATGCCCGAGGCGGAGCGCTACCACTGGGTCCTGGACAACAACCGCACGCACAGCACCCCGGCGGTCTGCGCGCTGGTGGCCGAGTTGAGCGGCCTGGTTGCGCCGGTGGGGCTGAAGACGGGCAAGGCGAGACGGCAGTGGCTGAGCGACGTCGAACACAAGCACGTCTTCCACTTCACGCCGGTGCATGGCTCGTGGCTGAACCAGGTGGAGATGTTCTTCAGCGTCCTGACGCGCAAGCTGTTGAAGCGCGACGACTTCGCCAGCGCGGAGGCGTTCGTACAGCGCCTGCAGTCGTGGATGGCCTACTACAACGAGGAGTTGGCTCACCCGTACCGATGGACCTATGCGGGGACGCCGCTGGTGCGCGATACGCCATTCGAGCAGACACGCAAACAGCAGAAGCGCGGGCGAGCCTTCTTCAGCCCGCGCCCGAAGTGTTTTGAGCGTCTGTTCTATCCGCCTCGCCCCTATCACAAGGCTGTACCCGCTTGACTTCCAAGAGACTTACGAAACGCTGTACTGAGTGGCAGTTTCGTCTCCGCGACTACCTCACAAGCCATCGCCTGGATCAAGGCTTGATCCAGAGGGGGAAAAAGCGGCCTTTCGACCGCGGCCCCGACGATCCTCGGTCGAGAAATCGCCGGCTGCCCAACGACTTCGCCAGCGTTGTACCTGCCGAGCCGACAGGCCCACCACGTCGGCCGCCTCGTCGCTCGACAGGGAAGGGTGCTCGTGAAGCAGCAGGACGAGCCGAAAACGCTGGACGGCCTGGACGGCCACGGTTCGGCGGCGAACGGCATCGAGTGCCTCTTGCAAAAACTCCTCGGGAAAAATACAACGAGCAGGAGTTGGTCCTGGCATAGCGGCTTCCTTTCCTTGCTGAGATTCTTGAAGAGTTCACCTCTTTCTACAAGAAGTCCGCAGAAACCACGACGTTATTTGTGAAACGGACCACTAAGCCGCAAGCGGCAGGCCCCGGAAGTGTTGGCTGGGCAGGTGCAAATCCTTGCGGGGCCTGCCTCGGAGTGGTATGCTCCGGGAGGTTGATCCGTTGCACTCGTCGCCCCCTCCCATCCTCCCCATGAAATACCGACCTGCCGCTTCGGCAAGCCTGTGCCTCCTGACCGCCCTGGCCACCTTTCTCGGCTGCCGGAAACCTGCGCCCCTCCTGGAAGAACCGGCCGGGCCGGCGTGGTTCGAGGACGTGACCGAGAAGGTGGGCCTCGACTTCATTCACGACGCTGGCCCCACCGACGGCAAGTATTCCATGCTCCAGATCGTCGGCTCGGGGGCGGCGGTGTTCGACTTCGACGGAGACGGGCTGCCCGACATCTACCTGATCAACAACGGCGGGCCGAAGGGCAGGGCCAACCAGCTCTTCCGGCAACTGCCCGGCGGCACGTTCCGCAACGTCAGCAAGGGGTCCGGCCTCGACGTGGCCGGCCACGGCATGGGCGTGGCCATCGGGGACGTCAACAACGACGGGCGGCCCGACGTGCTGCTCACCGAGTACGGCCGCGTCCGCCTCTTCCTCAACAACGGCAAGGGCACCTTCGCCGACGTGACCAAGGCGGCCGGCCTGGATTGCCCCGGGTGGGCCGCCTCCGCGGCATTCTTCGACTTCGACCGCGATGGCTGGCTCGACCTCGTCGTCGTCTATTACCTCGACTACGACGCCGCGTGGCGCTGCACCTCCCCCGGCGGGGAAGGCGACTACTGCGCTCCCAAATCGTTCGTCGGGAGCGTGACGCGCCTCTACCGCAACCTGGGCGGGCGCGGCCTGGCGCAGGGGCAGGCGCGCTTCGAGGACGTGACGCTCTCCTCCGGGCTGGGCCGGCTCGCGGGGCCAGGGCTGGGGGTCGTGTGCGCCGACTTCGACGGGGACGGCTGGCCGGACATCTTCGTGGCGAACGACGGTAAGCCCAACCACCTCTGGATCAACCAGAAGGACGGCACCTTCAAGGAGGAGGCGATCCTGCGCGGCGTGGCAGTCAACGCCATGGGCAACTCGGAGGCCGGCATGGGGGTCGCCTTCGCCGACCTCGACGGCGACGGCCTCTCCGACCTCTTCGTCACGCACCTGACGGAGGAAGCCAACACCCTCTGGAAGCAGGGCCCGCGCGGGCTGTTCCGCGACCAGACGGGCCCGTCGGGCCTGGCGCGGCCGCGCTGGCGCGGCACCGGGTTCGGGGTCGTGGCCGCCGACTTCGACCTCGACGGCTGGACCGACCTGGCCGTGGTCAACGGCCGCGTCTCGCGCGCGCCCGGCGGCGGCGCGGGGCACGCGCCCCTGGGCCCGCACTGGGGCCATTACGCGGAGCGGAACCAGCTCTTCGCCAACCTGGGCGGGGACGCCTTCGCCGACCGCTCGCCGGGCGAGCCGGCGCTGTGCGGGACGCCGAACGTGGGGCGCGGGCTGGTCGTGGCCGACTTCGACCGCGACGGCGCCCCTGATCTGCTGCTGACCTGCGCCGGCGGCCGCGCCCGGTTGCTTCGCAACGTCGCGCCCCGGCGCGGCAACTGGCTGGCGGTGCGCGCCATCGACCCTAAGTTGGGCGGGCGCGATGCCTGGGGGGCGGAGGTGACCGTGCGGGCGGGCGGGCGGTCCTGGCGGCGGCTGCTCACGCCGACGCACTCCTACCTGTGCAGTTCCGAAGGCGAGGCCCTCTACGGGCTGGGCGGGGCGGGGCGCGTCGAGAGCGTGGAGGTGCTCTGGCCGGGCGGGGACCGCGAAGAGTTCGGAGGCGGCGCGGCCGACCGGCGCCTGGTGCTGCGCCGGGGGCAAGGGCGCGCGAGGCCCTGAGCTCGACTTCTGCCCTTTTTCGGCAGCCGAAATCCCCTAGTTACCCAGGCTTGCCAGTCAGATCGCGGCGAGTTTTTCAACACCCGGGGCGTAGCAGGGGTTTCCAAAATCCCAAAACGCCCAGCTTTCCCAGCTTCTCAGGGCATTCACGCCCCGAAAATGGGCAGAAGTCGAGCTGAGAGCCTGTGAAAGAATGGGGCGAGCGGCGGGGTTTATCCCCGCCGGGACAAGCCCGGCGGCTCGCCCCTCCGCGATTGTTTCACAAGCTTTGAGTGGAGGGGGGGAGACAGAAATGGGCGCGCGCCGGCGGTGGATGATGGTCGGGGCGGCGCTCGTCTTGCTGGCCGCAAGTGCCGCGCTGGCCTGGCGGCTCACCCGAGGCGCCCCCGCGCCGTCGCCCCCGCCTATCGACCTGACCGGGGTGGAGCCGGCGGTGGCGGCGACCGTGGACCAGGCCCTGGCCGCCGTGCGGCGCGAGCCCCGCTCGGGGGTGGCCTGGGGGCGGCTGGGCAAGGTCCTCCACGCCAACGGCTTCTCCGCCGAGGCCGAGGCTTGCTACGCGCACGCCGAGCGGTTCGAGCCGGCCGAGCCGCGCTGGCCCTACCTGCGGGGGACGCGCGTCGTCCTGCGCGACCGCGAGGCCGCCTTGCCCCTGTTGCGCCGGGCGGTCGAACTGGCCGACCGCGCCGACCCGACCAACCCCACGCCCCGGTTGTTGCTGGCCGAGGTGCTGCTCGAACTGGGCGACCACGACGAGGCGCGGGAGCTTTGCGAACGCGCCCTCGAACGGGAGCCGGACAACCCGCGGGCCCACTTCACGCTCGGTGTGCTGGCCCTGGCCCGCGACGACCTGCGCGCGAGCATCGCCCACCTGACGCGCGCGGCCGAAAGCCCGTTCACGCGCAAGCGGGCCCTGGCGCAGCTGGCCGGCGCGTCCCGCCGGTCGGGCAACGCCACCGCGGCGCTCGCGTTCACCCGGAGGGCGGAAAAGGCGCCGGGAGACGTCCCCATGATCGATCCCTACCTCGGCGAGGTGAACCGACTGAGGGCCGGGCGACAGGGGCGCTTTCTCGAGGCCGAGCGGCTCGAGGGCGAAGGCCGTTTGCAGGAAAGCGCCCAGGTCTTGCGTAGCCTGGTCGATGACCTCCCCGACGACCGCACTCAGCTCGCGCTAGGCGTGTGCCTGTCCAAGTTGGGGGACAACGCCGGCGCCGAGAAGGTGTTCCGGGAGGCGCTAAAGCAAGCCCCGGAAAAGGCCACCATCCACTACGCCCTGAGCGTGGCCCTCTACCGGCAGGGCGAGGCCCGGGAAAGAGCGGGTGGCGCCGCGGCCGCGCGCGCCGCGTTCGAGGAGGCCGCCGCGGCTGCGCTGCGGGCGACCCAGCTCAAGCCCGACCACGCCCTGGCCTTCACGTTCCGGGGCCAGGCCCTCGTCCGCCTCGGCCGCGCCCGGGAAGCGCTCGTCTGCCTCCGCGACGCCGTTCGCGCCCGGCCCGATCTGGCCGACCCGCACCTCCGGCTGGGCGAGGCCCTCGTCGCGGGGGGCCAGCGCGAGGAGGGGTTGAAGCACCTCCGCCTGGCCGTCGAGCTGGCCTCGCCCGGCGACCCGCGGCCGCGCCAGGCACTGGGGCGCGCGTCCGCCGGCGGCAAGGGCCCCTGAACCGGCGCCGGTAGGGGGAGGATGTCCTCCGCGGCGCGGGGTGGTAGAATGCCCAGGAGGGAGAGGTCCGTGTCCGACTGTCGTCGGCGACCTCGATCCCGAGAACGGCCCCGGAGGCCTCGATGCGTCGCCGTGCCGCTCTGCCGATCGTGCTGGCCGGACTGCTGGGGCTGTCGCTGGCTCTGGGTTGCCGGCGCGCCTCCCCGCCCCCGCCCGAGGGCCCGGACGAATCGGGCCCGGTGTGGTTCGAGGACGTGACCGACAAGCTCGGCATCGACTTCACGCACGACCCCGGCCCCGTCGGGCCTTCCCACCCGCTCCCGCAAATCATCGGCTCGGGGGTGGCCCTGTTCGACTTCGACGGGGACGGGCGACTCGACCTGTACTTCCTGAATAACGGCGGGCCAACGGGCCGGCCGAATCAGTTGTTCAAACAGCAGAAAGACGGCACCTTCGTCAACGTCAGCAAGGACTCGGGGCTGGACTTCTCGGGGCACTGCATGGGCGTGGCCGTCGGCGACGTTAACAACGACGGCCGGCCCGACGTCCTCGTCACCCTCGTGGGGGGCGTACGGCTGTTCCTCAACGAGGGCGGCGGCAAGTTCAAGGACGTCACCAGGGAGGCGGGCCTGGACAACCCCACCTGGGCGACGGCGGCGGCCTTCCTCGATTTCGACCGTGACGGCTGGCTCGACCTCGTCGTCGTCAACTACGTCGATTTCGACCCCGACTCGAGGTGTACCGCCACGCGGGGGAAGCCCGATTACTGCTCCCCCAACGCCTTTCCCTCCGTCGTGAGCCGGCTCTTCCGGAACCTCGGCCGGAAGGATGGCCGGGTGCGCTTCGAGGACGTGACGGCGAGCAGCGGCCTGGGCAAGCTGCCGGGCCCGGGGCTGGGGGTGGTGTGCGCCGACTTCGACGGGGACGGCTGGCCCGACGTGTTCGTGGCCAACGACGGCAAGCCCAACCACCTGTGGATCAACCAGAAGAACTGCACCTTCAAGGAGGAGGCGCTGCTGCGCGGCGTGGCAGTCAACGCCATGGGCCAGGCCCAGTCTGGCATGGGGGTGGCGCTGGCCGACGTCGATGGCGACGGGATGCTGGACCTCTTCATCACCCACCTGACCTCGGAGCAACACACGCTCTGGAAGCAGGGGCCGCGCGGGCTGTTCCGCGAGAGCTCCGACGAGGCGCGCCTGACCTCGCCGCGCTGGCGCGGCACCGGCTTCGGCACGGCGCTGATCGACCTGGACTGCGACGGCTGGCCCGACGCGGTCGTGGTCCACGGCCGCGTGGCGCGGAGCAGCGACCCGGGCTACGCCCCCCTCGGCGAACACTGGGGCGCGTACGCCGAGCGCAACCAACTGCTCGCCAACGACGGTTCCGGGCGCTTCCGCGACATTTCGCCGAGCAACCGCGCCCTGTGTGGCGTGCCCAACGTGGCGCGGGGCCTGGCCGTGGGAGACATCGATGGCGACGGCGCCCCGGACCTCGTCCTGACCACGGTGGGGGGGCGCGCACGGGTCTTGCGGAACGTGGCGCCGGGCCGAGGCCACTGGTTGCAGATCAAGGCCAGCGACAAGAGCAGCCAACGCGACGCGCTGGGCGCCGAGCTCCGGGTCGAGGCGGGCGGGCGGCGCCAGGTGCAGGTGGTGCGCACGGCGGACAGCTACTTCAGCGCCTCCGACGGGGTTGCTTACTTCGGGCTGGGCAAGGCCGAGCGCTACGAGGAGGTGGAGGTGGCCTGGCCCGACGGCGCGCGCGAGCGCTTCCGGGGCGGCAAGGCGAATCGGCGGGTGGAACTGCGCCAGGGCTACGGGCGGCCCGTTGCTTCCCAAGGAAAAGAGAAGCCATGATCTCCCGACGTACTGGGGTGGCCGTCGCGGCCGTCGTCGTCTTGGGCGGGGCCCTGGGCGGGCTGGCTTGGCGGTATCGCGGCGCCCCAGACCGAGCCCAGCCCCCGGTCATCGACCTGGCGGGCGAGAACGACCCGGCCCTGGAGCGGGCGGTCGAAGACGCCCGCTCCAAGGTGCTGCGCCAGCCGGGCTCGGCGGAGGCGTGGGGGTGGCTCGGGAAGGTCTTGTTGGCCAACGGCATCGGCGAGGACTCGCTGGTCTGTTTCGCGGAGGCCTCCCGCCTGGCCCCCGCCGAACCGCGCTGGCCTTATCTCCGCGGGCTGGCCCAGCAAGCCATCAGCCCCGACGCCGCCGTGCCCTTCTTCCAGGAGGCGGTGCGCCGGCTGGCCGGCGAAGGGCCGGCGGCGGACGTCGTCCGCCTGCACTGCGCCGAGGCCCTGATGCGCAAGGGCGAGACGGCCGAAGCGAAGGGCCTCCTTCAGGAAGTGCTGCGTCACGATCCCGACAACCCGCGGGCCCTGCTGGCCGCCGGCATGCTGGCGGAGCGGGCCAACGACCTGGAGGCGGCCCGGTCCTACCTGGTCCGCTGCCTGGGCAGGCCCCTCGCCCGCCAGCGCGCCGCGACCCGGCTGGCCGCGCTCTCGCTCCGGAAGGGAGACCCAGCGGCGGCCGAGCGCTACCGCCAGCAGGCGCGGCGCTTTCCGCGCGACGCCGAGGGGCCCGACCCCTACGCCGACGAATACAAGGCGCTCCTCGTCGGCCGCCGCGCCCGGCTGTTGCGTGCCCAGGGCCTGATTCGCGCCGGGGCGATCCAGGAGGCGGTGGAGCTCCTACAGCCGATGGTCAATGCCGACGATGCCGAGCTGGAGGCCTACGTGAAACTGGGGATGGCGCTGGCCCTGCTCGGCAAGTACCGCGAGGCCGAGGCCGTGTTGCGGCGCGGCCTGGCGCGCGGGCAAGACCAGGCGCAGGGGCACTACTTCCTCTGTGTCGCCGTGTTCCACCAGGCCGAGCGGCAGGGGGCCCGGGGCCGGGCCGGCTTCGAGGAGGCCGCGGCGCAGGCGCGGCTGGCGCTGGCCCGCAAGCCGGACCACGCATTCGCCCGCCTCTACCTGGGCCTGGCGCTCGACAAACTCGGGAAGCCGAGCGAGGCCCTCGCCGAGCTCGAGCAGGCCGCGCGCATCAGCCCGGAGAGCACCGACCCGCAGTTGCACCTGGGCGAAGCGCTGCTGGCGCGTGGGCAGCAGCAGCGGGGCTACGCCCATCTGGAAAAAGCCATCGAGCTGGCCGGCGACAGCGACCCCCGGCCCCGGAAGGCTTTGACCAAGTGGAGGGAGCAGACGGGGGGGAAATGAAGGACGCGCCCGAGCCGGGGCGTGCGAGGCTCGTCCGGTGGCCGGAAAAAGAAGAGGCGGGAGCAAATGCTCCCGCCTCGGAATGAGCGCGAAGAAAGTCGGGCACGGCCCGAGCCACCCCGGCCTCGGCCAGCCTCCTTACCAGTCACTCCCGAGCGGGTTCCCGTCATTGGGGTTGCAGGCGTTGGCCCAGGTGGTCGTCGAGACGGCCGAACTGACGCCCCGGACGCTGCCGTCCCCCATGCCCGCGTTCATGGTCCCGGTGTGCCCGCTCTGGGTCACGTACCAGTTGCACGCCGCCGCCGAGGGTGACGTCTGGAACGGGATGCCCTGGTTCCAATCTGGGTAGTAGCCGTTCAGTCCGATGTTCGCGCTGGTGTACCCGAACCCGGCGACCGCCCACGGGCCGTTCGGCGTGCTCCACGGGTTGGCCGCCCAGACCGGGTCGGTGTGGCCGCCGGAGGAGGGCTGGCAGAGGCGATAGCGCTCGGCGAAGATCACCGTGTTCGAGGTGCCGTCCGGCATGGAGTTTACGACGCCGCCAGGCTTCTGGTCCGTCCCCCACCCAGTGCCCCCACTGAACACCATGACGTTGAAGGCGTAGCTCGTCCCGCCATTTTTATAGCTGCTCCACTGCGTGGGGTCCGACGGGCAGACGTACGGCTTGATGAGGGTGTCCTGCTGGTTCCAGGAGTTGTTGCCGGCCGCCTTGTAAACGTTGTCCTGCTCGATGTAGGGTAGGAGGAAGAAGTGAAGGCTCCCGTAGAGGGTGTTGTTGTTGCTCGACCAGCCGGGGGGGACCTTCCCGTAGGTACTGTCGTAGTTGTGGACGCCGAGCGACATCTGATGGAGGTTGTTGCTGCACGACATGCGGGCGGCGGCGGCGCGGACCTTCTGCACGGCGGGGAGGAGCAGGCCGATCAGGATGGCGATGATGGCGATCACCACCAGCAACTCGATCAGCGTGAAGCCTCGCTTGAGCAGGCGGAACCGAAACAGGGTCATGGGTGCCTCCGAAAAAGAAAGAAAAACATAGGGAAACCAGGGGCGAGATAGGGAGGGAAAGAGGACGCGCTCTCGACCGGCGAACCGCGTTGCCGGGGTGGCGATGCGCCGGCGCCTGTTTGCCGCTCGCCGTCGGGCCCCTCCGGGGGCCTGTTCAGCGTGAAACTTTGAGGTCGTACTGCGTGGGCGAAGGACTGGCAACCACTTCCACCTCCAGGTCGGTCTTGGTCGGGTCGGTGTATTTCGGGTTGATCTGCCCCCCCGTGGCGTCCGCCCCCACCGGCTTGGTTGCTGCCCCGGGTTCCGCCGCACCCATCCCCGGCGCCATGGTGGACACGGTGACCTTGTACCACCCGGCGGGAGCGCCTGCCTTGCCTTCGGTGAAGACCGTGTAGGTTCCGTCGGAGTTAATCTGGCCCAGCGGCGCGTTCTTGGCCTTGTTCCCCTTCGCCGTGTCGGGCACGAAGTTGACATTCCCTGCCTTCAACTCGGTGCCGTCCAGCACGATCTTTCCCTTCACAGGGTAAAGTTTCTCGCCGCTGCTGCAACCGGAAGCGGCCACGGCGAGGCAGACGGCCAAAGAAGCGAGGGCAGGCCAACGGCTCGGAGAGAGGGTGAACATGGATGGACCACTCAATGGATCTTGGCAGGGATCGGGGAGATCGAAGTGTGTCAAGAAGGCCGCAAAAGAACGACGACAAGGACAATCGAAACTTCTCTTATCCTTTGTTATCAACTCAGCGTCGTGCGTTGTCAAGGGAAAAGCAAAAAGGGGAGGGCGATTGGGTGTGGCCAAAGTTCCGGGAGGGATCAAGCGGCCTGGGAGAGGAGGGCCTCCCAGTAAGCATCCCAGGCGCCGCTCTGGTTGAGTGCCTCCAGCGCCATCAGCGCCTCGGCGTTGTCCGTGTCCCGGCGCATGCCTCGCCCCTTCAGACGCATGGTGGTCGCCTTGCACATCGACTCCGTCGGGCCGCTCCCTATCTGCCGCCCCAACGCCAGGAACTCCGGGTAGAGGATCATCCCCTCTCGCGCCGTCACGTATCCCAGCAGGCCCTCCGCCGCCTTCCGCTTCGCCCCCCGCAGCACGCCCTTCCACTCCTCCAGGCGCGACCGCAGCGCCTCGTATCCCTCGTGCTTTGCCGCGTGCAGCACTTCGGCCACCCACACGTTCCCGGGCGCCGTCGCGTCCTTGGGGTCGGCCTCCCCAAACACGGCCCGCTTGGCCTTGTGCACGTTCTCGCTCAGGTGGTAGAAGTCCAGCCCCGTCGCGTCCGGCGGCACGCTGTGCTGCTTCGCCTGGTTGCTGATCCACTCCGACCCGTCCCACAACCCCACCTTGTCGTCCGCCTTGTCCAACCCCACCCGGGCCCCGTCTCGCCGCATCAGCCGCCCAGCCTTCTCGCAATCGTCGCGCGTCACCGACACCAACCGATGCTCGCACTTGTCGTCGTACGGGGTGACGATCTTGAACTCCTTGTACGGCCCGTCGGCCCCCTCCTTCGCCTTGGGCAACGGGCCCGTCCCCTTGCCCGTCAGGTGCCGCTTGGCCTCCACCTTAATCCGCCGTGCCTGCTTCTCGGCCTCTGTCTGGGTCGGCACCATCACCCCACCGGCCCCCAGGTAGGTCCGCGTCTGCCCGGTCGGCTCACCTTCCTTGTCCAACGCCAGGCAATCCGCGAATGTCCAGTCGATCGGCAGTCGGCCGGCTTCGGCGGCGGCCTGAACTGCCTTGCCCTCCGACTCGACCAGTTGACGCAAGGCCTCTCCGCACGTGCGGATCTGGGCGGTGCGGGCCAGGTTGTCGGCGGACGTGTCGAAGTTGCGGGAGCCCAAGTTGAGGCGGCCGGCCATCTCGCGCACGCCGAGGCCACCATCGGCCTCGGCGCGCGCGAGCCAGGCGTCGAGGGGGTAGGTGCTGTCGATCCCGGGTGCGGCGTAGCGCCGGCGGAGGAGGGTGATGCGACCGTTGATGGTGAGGAGGGTGCGGTCTTCGGCCCCCTTGTTCTGCAAGGGCTTGCCGGTCTCAGGGTGCAGCGGAGGGGGAAAAAACCGCTTGCGCGGCATCGAGGCGGAGTTGAACGGCGGTCTGGTAGGTGGCCAGCAAGTCCCGGACCTTCTCCTCGCTCTGGTTGATGACGTGCCCCGGCTCGGCCTTGTTGACGGCGGCAGCGACGTCCGCGCAGAGTTGCTCGAAAGAGGTGAGCAGCTTGTCCCGGAGGGCCTGGGTAGACAGTTCCGGCGGGCGATCCATGACGCGCTCCAACAGCAAGGGGAAGGGTGGAAGCGCCAGGCTGGACGGCCGTGCGCTTCCACCCAGCCTACCACTACAGCGCTAGTACAGTAGTTTGTTCAGGTATTTTTGGCGATTGGTGGGCGCTGCTTGGGGGTCGGGGACGGCAGAACTACTGTACAAACCACTATACTAGCGCTGTAGTGCTACGACCTCCCGGAACTTTGGCCACACCCTCAGGAGCCAGCGGAGAGACGTGCCGACGTCTCGCGAGACGGCAAGCAAGAACTCCGGCTGGCTCCTGACTTCTTCTTCTCAACCCTGCACGGGCATGCAGGTCTGCTCGAGCAACTTCTCGCACCTGTCCTGGAGCAGATCGGCGAGGTTGGGCAGCGGCTGCCCCTCGGGGAGCGACTCCGCCAGGCTCGCCAGCAGGCGCGGGAAGGCGTACAGCGCCGCGAAGGCGTCGAGCGTGACCGGCTCCAGCCGGGCGTGCCGACCGCGCCGCTCCGCTTCCTGCCAGTGCGACTTGGTCTTGCCGGTCAAGGAAATGTCGTCTTCCGGCCGCAGCAAGACCAAATAGTCGATCGGCGTCGGCTCGACGTCCAGGGCCGACAACTTGATGCTGAGGTCTTTCGGCTTGGCGGGGCCGCGCCCCAGGAACAGGCCGATGCCCATCTTCCACGGCTGCCCGTCCTTGCAGACCCAGTGCGCGATGGTCAGGGCCCCGAAGGTCGGGTGCTCGCCGAACGTCCACTCCGGCACGACGTGGTGCAGGCGCCACGGCCCCACCTTGACGCCGTGTTCGTGGCAGGCTTGCAGGAACGCGCCCAGCCCGGCCTGGAGCTCGCGCGTGGCGCCGGTGAGCGCCCCTTCCGGCTCCAGCTTGCGCCGCGCCGACCGCACTTCCTGGTCCCACAGGTCCGCCAACGAGGCGCGCGTCACCCCTCCCGCCCGCGAAGGCGCCGGCGCTCCCGCTCCGGTCGGCCCAGTGCCCTCCGTGCGCTGGCTCGCAGCAGAGGCCGGCGCGGCGACCGGCAACGCCAGAGGTGGCGCGACCGGCAGCGCCAGGGGCGGCGCGGCCGGCGTTTCGACAACGAGGACCGACTTGACGAGAGGCTCGGCGGGCAGGCGGTTCTTTTCGGATGGCTCGGCCCCGGTCGTGCCGAAGACGATGTGATCGAACAGGTGGCGGAACTGCTGGAGCATGTCGCGCAGCGTCGGCTCGGTGCGGGCGACGCGCTCGATCTGCTCGGCCGTGAACGGGTAGATCGCCGGCAGGTCGCCGAAGTCGGGCAACTGCTCCAGGCCCGGGCGCAGGCGCGCCTCGACGATGCGGAGCACCAGGTCGGGAGGCGGCGATTCGAGGCGGAGCGCCTGGAGCGTCCCGTGGTTGGGCAGGTGGAGCGGGTTGTTCAACCGGTCCTGAATGTAGCCGTCGAGCGAGGGCACGAACCGGTTCCACAGGCCGCGCTCGGCGAACACGAGGAAACTCATCCCGTCGAGGTGGTGCATCGCCTGCACGATGCCCGCGAAGAACGCCTCGGCGGTGCGGTGGTCTTCGGAGCGGCGCGCGAGCAACAGGTCTTCGAGCTGGTCGAAGGCGACGACGACCGGGATGCGCAGCTCTTGCAGGACCGTCATCAGCGCCTTGAAGAGGGCGAGCACGAGGTCTTGCCGCCCCGGCCGAACCTGGAACTCCAGCTCCGCGAAGCCGTAGGTGAGGAAGCTGGCCAGGTCGGACTCGTCGCCGAGGAGGACCGCCTTGGCGAAGCCCTCGAGGACGTTCCGGCGCATCAGGCCGGCGGTGTTGTGGCTCTCGGTGCGCTCGATGCGGCCTCGGACCAGTTCGAGGGCGCGGCCCGGCTCCAGCCCGGCTTCCTCACAGGAGCGGCGGACCGCCCCAGGCTGGAAGGGAAGCACGACCGGACGGCCGAGGCTGTCGATCAGCCACTGCGTGCGCTCGAGCGCCTGCGAGGCGCCCAGCCCCAGCCAGTTCCGCGCCCAGCGCCCCAGCCCGGGTGCGGGGAACAGCTCCACCCGCTGCGCCGAGGGCAGCGCCTCCAACTCGTTGCGCAGCAGGGCCCGCACGAGTTGTTCGCCGACGTACTCCAGCGGCCGGGCGGTCTTCTGCTTGCCGCCGCCGAGCAGGGTGTCGATCACCTGGAAGAGCAGGTATTCGAGGAACTCGGAGTCTTTCTGATAGGTGCCGGGCGTGACGAGCAGTTGCCAGGAGCCTTCGGGGCCGTGCTTGATCGAGTGCAGCAGGTGCGTCTTGCCCGAGCCCTTGTTGCCGAGCACCGGGACGACCTCGGCATGCGTCGTCGGCGCGAAGCGATACAGATCGACGACGCCGAGTAGCTGCTCGCGCTCGCGGCTGAAAAGCTCCGGAACGTGATAGCGCGCACAGACCTCATCGTCGGGGTTGCGCGCGAAGTAGTTGCGAAACGGGTTCTCGGCCCGGCGGAGGACGTCAAGGGCCCTCTCGGCGAGCGGACGGGTGGCGGTCGCGGTCGTGGACATGGGGATCCCTCCCAGTTTTGTGACAAGGTGACAAGATGACAGGGTGACAGGCCAGCCTCGCGCCCCTCGGCAAAAAGCCTCACCTCCTCACGCGGTCACCCCCTCACCTCGTCACGAGCGAAGGCTGGCGTAATATGTGACTCCGTGGCCGATGACCAGGGCGTAGAGCGGTTCGGGCATGTCGTACAGGGGGCCACCCCACGGGTGGAGGTAGATCGTTTCGGCGTCGTGCATCCGCCGCAGCGCGTCGTGGAACTCGCCGATGCTCGCCGAGGGGCAGACGGCTTGTGCCTGCCGGTACAGTTCGGGGAGGGGGCAGTCCTCGACGTGGGCTGCACTCGCCCAGTGCGCCAGGTGGGCCAGCAGGGCCGCCTCCACCTTCGTCGGGGCATCCGCAGGGGGCGTGGGCGCCGGAGGGCCCGCGTAGGTGCCGTTGGGGCCTTGCAGAAAATCGTGGAACAGGGACTTGAGCTCGCCGTTGCCCCCGACAGGGGCGGTCGGGCGCTCATTGGTGCGCACCTGCTGAAGGACCTTTTCGACGTTGGCCTTGAGCCCCTCAAAAGTAGCGCGGGCCTGCTGGGCCAGCGTCACGAGTTGCCCGACAAGCCCCTCGCGCTGTTCGAGCACGCGCACCATGTCTTCGAGCACCTGGCGCGGGCTGACCTGGCTCAGGAGGTAGGCGAGGCCCTTGTCGGTGATGGTGCAAAGCTCCAGCACGGGGCGCACCTTGACGGCCAGCGTGGGGCCGGCGCTGCTGCCGGCGTCGGAGGGAACGGGTGGGGAGAGGGAACAGAGATGGCCCTCGTCGCGGCAGCGCTGGGCGGCCTGTTTGCCGAGAGCGTTGCTGGGAAAAAGCCCGGGCGCGGCCTTGTTGCCGTGCCAGGGCAAGCCCGAGGCGGCCGCGGCCGCCCGGGTCAGGGCATTGAGAACTAGTTGGCTGGATTTGTCCGCCACGGCCCCCTCCTTGGGTTGGTTGACGTCCTGATCCCCCCCATTATCCCCCAATGGCGCAAACGGTCAAGATCAGGTAAAACAGGCTTCCCCTGCTGTGGGCGGGCTCGCTAAGATCCTTGGGGCGTCAGCCCCTGCACCGGGGCCGCCCCACGCGGGCCCGCGCCCCGAAAAGGAGACAATCCATGAGATCGGCCAACCCCAGTGTGCTCGCCTTCGTCGCGGTCGCGCTGGTCAGCGCCACGCTACTCGGCGGGCGTGCTTCCGGCGACAAGGACGGCACGGCGGGCGGGCTCGAGGCGAGCGCCCTGGACAAGATCGTGGGCGACACCCTGAAGGACGTCATCAACCGCGGGGCCGACCTCTACAACGCGGGGGAAGCGGTCGCCTGCTATCGCCTCTACGAAGGCGCCCTGCGCACCATCAAGCCATTCCTCAAGCATCGCCCGGGCGTTCAGCAGGCCATCGACGAGGGCCTCCTCAACGCCGAACGCGACAACGCCGTCTGGCGCCGTGCCTTCGTCCTCCGCGCCGTTCTCGACAAGGTCCGCAAGGAGGTGCGCGGCAAGGTCGAGGAGAAGAAGGAAGAGAAGAAGCTGATCGAAAAGAAGCCGATCGAAAAGCCGGAAGACGAGAAGAAGAAAGAAGTGAAGGAGCCGAGGGAAGAGAAGAAGGTAAAGGCCGGGACGGACGCGGGAACGATCGCCGGGAAGGTGACGTTGAAAGGCGTTCCCCTGACGAGCGGCCTGGTCCGGTTCCATTCCGCCAAGGGCAAGACGGTGACGGCGTTGATCGCGGCGAATGGGACGTACTCGGCACGCCGCGTCCCGGTGGGGGAGGCGAAGGTCTCGGTCGTGACGGTCGAACCGCTCGCGAGCGCCGGCGATCCGAAAGTGCTCCCGAAGCTCCCGCCCAAGGGGCCGGCGTTCACCGTCGTGCCCGAGAAGTATCACGAGCCCGACACCTCCGGGCTCGCCGTGACGGTGACGAAGGGCGCCCAGAACTTCGACCTGGTGCTGGACGATTGACCGCCCTGGCAGAAGCGCCTCACCGCTCGACGTCGAGCCACTTGGGCACGGCGGGGCCCGCGTGCGGGGCAAGCAGGCGGTCGAGCAATCCCTCCGTCTCCTCGCCCACGTGCAGCAACGCGCGATGTTCGGGGCGCAGGAAGCGCTCGCGCACGGCGAGGTCCACCCAGGCCAGCAACGGCGCGAAGAAGCCAGCGACGTTCAGCAGCCCCACCGGCTTGCGGTGAATCCCCAGTTGCGCCCAGGTGAGTATCTCGAACAACTCGTCGGCCGTTCCGAAGCCGCCCGGCAGCGCCAGGAAGGCGTCGGCGCGGTCGGCCATCAGGGCCTTGCTCGCGTGCATGGAATCGACGACGTGCAGCTCCGTCAGGCGCCCGTGGGCCAGTTCCTTGTCCACCAGCGCCTGGGGGATGACGCCGACGGCCCGGCCGCCTCCCGCCAACACCGCGTCGGCCACGACGCCCATCAGCCCCACGTGCCCGGCCCCGAAGACCAGCCCCAGCCCGCGCCGGGCGAGCGCGGTCCCCAGGTGCCGGGCGGCGTCGGCATAGTCGGCGCGCCCGCCGACGCTGGAACCGCAGAAAACGCAGAGGGTTGGCATCCGTCAACTCCGGAATTTCAGCGAGGGCCGGTCGAGGCCGGCAACGGAAACCGCGCCCGGAACGTCGTCCCGTTCAGGGGCACCGACTCGATTTCCAGCTTCGCGTGATGGTGCATCAGGATGGCCACCACGAACGACAGCCCCAGGCCCATCCCCGTGCTGTGGCCCTCGTAGAGGGCATTGTCGCGCTTCGTCGAGTAGTGCGTCTCCGTGCAGCGCTGGCGCACTTCCTCCGTCATTCCCGCTCCGTTATCGCTCACTTCCAGGATCGCCTCCTTGCCGAGGCGGCGCGTGCGGACGACGACCTTGCCCCGCCAGCCCGCGGCCGCGAGCACGGCCTGGCGCCGCGCCCGCTCGTCCAGGCCGTGTTGCCGGCGCGCCGAGTCCCGGAGGTTGTTGCGCATCTCGAACGTCGCGTCGCGCGCGTTGAACAGCAGGTTCTCCACCGCCTGCTGGAGGTGGGAGACGTCGCCCTCGACTTCGAGGGGGCCTTCCTCGAGCTCCAGGACGACGTCGAGCTTCCAGCGATCTGCGGCCAGGTCGCGCCAGGTGTGGCCCAGGCCGGCCAGCAAGTCGTTCAGGTCCAGCGCGCGCAGCTCCGCCTGGTTGGGGTCGCGCCGCACCGTTTGCAGGATCTGCTGCAGCCGCTCCGTCACCATCCCCAGCGTCTGCTGCACCTCGCGCAGCATCCCGTCCTGGTTGGTCTTCCCGTCCGCCTCCAGGCAGCGGCGCAGCAGGTCGTTGGGGCGGACCAGGAGGTTCTTGATGTTGTGCGCGTACGAGCCCGCCATGATGCCGATGCTGGCGTAGAGGTGCGACTTCAGCTCCAGCGCCTGTCGCTCCGCGGCCTGGGTCGCCAGGCGCTGTTCGAGCAACTGGCGCTCGGCCTCGGCGCGGCGCGCCTCCTCCTGCAAGAGCAGCCGCTCCGCCTGCGCCATCTGGTGCTCGGCCAGCAACCGCTGGCGCTCCCGGTCGCGCTCGCGGCCTTGCAGGAAGGCGACCCACGCCACGCTCAGCAGCGTCGCCGCCACGGCGAGAAGCGTCAGCTCGCGAAGCCGCCGCGCCCGGTCCTGCTCGTCGCGCTGGCGCTTGTTGAAGGCGTGCAACTGGTAGCGGACGATCACGCGGGCGTGCGCGTGCAGGTCGAACGGCTGCTCCTTGTACTGCCCCTTGACCGACGGCAGCCCCGAGGCCCACGCGATTGGCGTGGTCATCGGCACCTTGGCCTCCTCGTCGAAGGGGGCGCGCTGCGCCTCCGGTAACTTCTCGAAGCGGAAGACCACCTCCAGGCGATAGATCACCGGAAAGAGCGGCAACTGGCCGGGGTAGAGTTTCGTGGCGGGCTCCCCCAGGCAGCGCAAATACTGGTAGATCTCCTGCCTCTTGGCCACCACGCGGTTGCGGGCTGACGACACCAGGTCCTCCCTCAGCACGTCGGGAGGCGCCGACTCCTGCCGGCCCTTGCGCTCCGCGTAGTCTCGGGTGCAGACCAGGTAGTCCTCGAGCAGGTCGGCCAGCGTCTTGTCCTGGTTGCGCGCCTCCGTGAGCCACTCGAGCAGCACCTCCTGGTCGTAGCGATCCTGCCCCTTGAGCAGGTCGCTCAACGGGCCCGACAAGGCGTAGATCAACAGCCCCCAGATGAGGAGCGGGGCGGCCAGGGCCCGCCCATAGCGCCACGCCCCCTTCCAGGGCCTTCTCACCTTCTTTTCCTCCGGGCCCGCGGGGAGAGGCGCGGGCGGGCTACTCGCCATGGGCCCTCCTCCCCGCTTCGGGGGCCTCCTCGTAGGAGACTTCGAGGGGCTTGCCGCAGCGCTGCCAGTTGCGCTCGTGGCCCGCCACCTGCCGCCACGCCCACACCTCGATGACCGCCCTGGGCAGCACGCGCTTGCCGGCGAAGACGGGCCGCAGATAGACGACGTGTTCCCCCGTCCCGCTGACGCGCTGGCCTTCGGCGTTGAACAGCCGCGTGCCCGCGGTCACGGGCACCTGGCGAACGCGGGCCTCGCGCAGACGACTCGCGAACTCCGCCGCGTTCGCGCTCGGCCTCCCCTCGCGCGGGAACGCCGCGATGAGGGCCTCGACGATCTCGGCGAAGAGCAGGACGTCTTCGGTCCCGGTGGACCCCTCGGCGGGAGGGTCGCCCGCGTCGGCGGTCCGCCAGGGGGGCAACTCCGCGAAGCCCGCTCCCGGATCGATGGGGTTTTGATGGCAGAAGAAGACCAGCGTGAAAGGCAAGTCCTGGATGGGCCAGGTGGCCTTGCGATCTCGGTAAACGGTGTTGAACGAGATGCTGTCGCCCGCGGCGACGACGAACCGATGCGCCGTCTCCGGCTCGGAGGAGCGCGCCAGCTGGCGCAGCAGGCGCCGCGACGGCTGGGCCTGCCCGCTCACCACCAAGAGCGGCCGCCTCTGCGGGGGGCGCTGCGAACGCACCTGCTCGAGGATGAGCTCGACCTGCTCGGCCTCGAACGTGTTGGGGGTTGCAAACGTGCCGACGCTCGAATCGATCCAGAAGGGCGGAACGTCCTCCAGGCGGAAGGCGGTCGCGTTCCGGCCCGCCACGGAGAGAGGGAACGCCCCGCCGAGCAGCGCGAAGGGCCCGCCGGGAGCGCCGACCTGCGCGCCCCACCCGCCCACCCAGCCCCATTGTTCCGCCCAGCCATCGAAGACGCGGCGCGCCAGGGCCCTTCGATAGCCTTCGAGCAGGTCGCGCGAATAGACGTCGTCGAGCCACTGGGCCACGTACCACGGGTCGCGATCCGGGCGCAGTTCGTCGCGACTCCACAGGAAGCGCGTCACGGCCGAGGCCATCTGCCGGTTGGTGAAGGCGAACCGAAAGGAGCGGCCCGGGTAGAAGAGGTGAAGCGGGCGGAACGACGGGCTGTTGCTGGGCTCGTCGTCCTGCTGGCGCGGGCGGAGGTGGGCAAACGGGTCCTCGCCCTCGCCAGGGGCCTCCGGCAGGGCCACCTTGTCGGCCGTCGCGGTCGTGAACACGAGGATTGGCCGGGCCTCTTCGGGGAGCCGTCCTTTCGACTGCTCGGTCGTGGTGCGCAGCTGGATGGCCAGCTCGCGCGCCCAGTAGCTCGTGCCGCCGCCGATGACCGCCAGCGGGGGCGGCGAGCGCTCCAACAAGGAGCGCACCCAGAAGCCGGCGCTGCTGTCCCCGCTGACCTTGTACCAGCGGAACACGAGGCGCGCGCCGCCGGGGTAGCGCACCACCACTTCCGGGACGGCGGCGGTGTCCGTTGGGAACGCCCAGTCGCCCGCGTCGATCTCCAGTCCGGGGAGCTCCTGTTGCAGCCGGTCCTGCGCGCGCCGCAGGGCCGCGACGAAGCGCTCCCAGGTCGTGGTGCTGGTCGCGGGGTAGAGGAAGACGATCTCGGTCTCGCCCGGGCGCACCGGCACCGCCTGCGGGGGCCCCGATTTGGGGCGCGACACCAGGGCCGCCGCGGCCACCAGCGCCACCGACAGCCCGATCCACACCGCCGGCCGAAAGAGCCATTTCATGTTCGTTTGTAGTCCGTAGTTCTTGGTCGTTAGCTAAAGGCCCTGCGCGCCCCCTTTCCTGGCCGGGGCCTCGCCCTCATTCTACAGTAGTGGAGGGCCTCCAACCGGGCCCTTGCTACGGACTACGGACTACGGACTAAATCATGGACGCGCCCGCCCCCACCCTCGTCATCTTCGGCGCCACGGGCGATTTGACCGCGCGCAAGCTCGTGCCCGCGCTCTACAGCCTGGCGCGCAAAGGGCGCTTGCCACAGGGGCTGCGCGTCGTCGGCGCGGCGCGCTCGCCGCTCGACGACAACGCCTTCCGGGCCAAGATGGGGCCCGCCGTGCGCAAGCAGGCGGGGGAGGAGTGGAACGAAGAGGCCTGGAACGAGTTTGCCGGACGGCTCTTTTACGTCGCCTCCGACGCGGCGAAAGAGGGCGGGCTGGAGCGGCTCGACGCCTGGCTGAAAGGAAAGGAAGGTGGCGGGCCGGCGCCGCGGCTCTACTATCTCGCGGTTGGCCCGGACCTCTATCCGGGGATCGCGACGAGGCTGGGCGAAGCGGGGATGAGCAAGGAGAGCAGTCCACACGGGTGGCGGCGGATCGTCATCGAGAAGCCGTTCGGGCGCGACCTCGCGTCGGCCCGGGCCCTGAACGAGACGATTCGGGCCCACTTCGCCGAGGAGCAGGTGTATCGCATCGACCACTACCTGGGCAAGGAGACGGTGCAGAACATCCTGGTGTTCCGTTTCGCCAACACCCTCTTCGAGCCACTGTGGAACAACAACTACGTGGACCACGTCCAGATAACGGTTGGCGAGACCGTCCCCGTCGGCACGCGCGCCGACTACTACGACAAGTACGGCGTACTGCGCGACATGTTCCAGAACCACCTACTCCAACTGCTCGCGCTGGTGGCGCTGGAGTCGCCGGCGCGCTTCGAGGCCAACGCCCTGCGCAACGAGAAGAAGAAGGTCCTCGACGCCGTTCAGCTCCTGCGCCCGGAGGACGCGGGACGGCAACTCGTCACCGGCCAGTACGCCGGCTACCGCAAGGAGAAGGGCGTGTCGCCGGGCTCGCGGACGCCGACCTACGCCGCGGTGGAGTTGAACATCCACAACGCGCGCTGGCGCGGCGTGCCGTTCTTCCTGCGCTCCGGCAAGGCCCTGGCGCACCGCTCGAGCGAAGTGGTGATCCAGTTCCGCTGCCCCCCCCACCTGATGTTTCCGCTGCCGGAGGGCTCGACGCTCCAGTGCAACCGGCTGTCGCTGTGCATCCAGCCCGACGAGGGGATCCACGTCAACTTCCAGAGCAAGGTGCCCGACCGCGAGGGCACGGTCCTCAGCCCGTCCGGCCTGGAGTTTCATTACAAGACCGCCTACCCCGACGCCCCCATCCCCGAGGCCTACGAGCGCCTCCTGCAGGACGCCCTTGCCGGCGACGCTTCCCTGTTCATGCGCGCCGACGAGATCGAGCGGGCATGGGAGATCCTTGCTCCGATCCTCGCAGCCAGCGAGGGGCCCAACGCTCCCGCCCCCAAGGAGTACGCCGTCGGCTCGGAAGGACCGGCCGGACCGGCGAGCCTGGCCGAGGGCGGCCGCGAGTGGCTGTCGCTGTGCCACAAGCAGGATTGACTGCGCCGAACCGTCAGGCGAAGGGCAGGAACAGGCATCTTTTGTAGGACGGCTCTCCCGAGCCGTCCTACAGCAGGCGAAGTCCTGCCCCGGTCGCCTTATCTGTACGCCTCGAAGTCCTTGCCCAGCACCGCCGCCGCGACCTTGAGCTTGAGCACCTCGTCGGTGCCCTCGTAGATCCGGCAGACGCGCACGTCCATCAGGTGCCGGCCCACGCGGTACAGCGTGGACCAGCCGCGCCCGCCGTACACCTGCACCGCCCGGTCGGCGGCGTCCCACGCGGCGTTGGTGACGAACAATTTCGCCTGGGCGGCCAGAAGGTCCGCGCCCGCGCGCAGGCCGGCGTTGCCGGGCTCGGCGTGGCTGGCGTCCTTGGCCTCGGCGGCGCGCAGCAAGAGCGCTTCCGACGACACCCTCGCCATCTCGATGGCGGCGACGTGCTCCTGCACGAGTTGGTGCTTGCCGATCGGCTTGCCGTGCTGATGGCGCTCCCTGGCGTAGCCGATGACTTCCGCGAGGCAGTCCTCGATGACGCCGAGGCAGCCCGCGGCGACGCTCAATCGACCGCTCACCAGCGTGCCCATGGCGATGCGGAAGCCATCGCCCTCTTCGCCGAGCAGGTTGTTGGCGGGGATGGCGCAATCCTGCATCTCGAACATGGCCGTGTTCGACGTCGGCATGCCCAGTTTCGCCGTCAAGTCCTCGCTCGCGAAGCCCGGCCCGCGATCGACGAGGAAGGCGCTGATCCGGCTTTTGGGCTTCGGGGCGCCGTCGGCGCCGCGCGGGTAGGCGAAGGCGACGACGGCGTCGGCGATCCCGCCGTTGGAGATCAGATACTTGACACCGTTCAGCACGTATCGATCGCCGCGCCGCTCGTACGTGCTCGTCATCTCGAGCGGATTGCTGCCGGCGTCGGGCTCGGTCAGGCCGAACGCCAGGATTTTCTCGCCGCGCGCCGCGAGGGGGAGATAGCGCCTTTTCTGCTCCTCGTTGCCCCACGTGAGGATGGGGTACTCGCCGATGGAAGTGTGCCCGGAGAAGAAGGTGCGCACGCCGGTCCCCTCCCGCCCGATGCGGACGAGAGCGCGGAGGTAGGCGACGGCGTCCGCGCCGCGCCCTCCATACTCGGGGGGCACCGGCATCGCGAGGAGGTCGTGTTTGCGCGCCAGCGGGACGACCTGGTCGTTGTAGCGGTGCTCGACGTAGCACAGTTCCTCGACCGGGCGGACCTCCTGGCAGAAGGCCTCGACGTCCTCGAGCAAGCGGCGCTGCTCCGCCGGTGACATGGTGGGCCTCCTTGGGTTGATGTTCGCCGCCAACGGAGGGCCCCGGTGAGCGACGCTTCGCAGAAGCGTCTTGGGCCGAACGCTTCTTCAAAGCGTTGCTAACCGGGGGCCTCGCCCTCAGTTTACCCTCGCCCCCGGAACGAGGACAGGGCACAATGGACGGTTGGGACACGCAACGAGAGGAGCCTCATGCCTGGCAAAGACGGGACGCTCGGCGATCAACCGATCCAGCCCACCCTGCCCCAAGCACGCGCCGAGGGCGGCAACAGCGACTTCGTTCCCGAGCGCTTCGGCGACTACGAGCTGCGCGGCGAGCTCGGCCGCGGCGGGATGGGCGTCGTCTTCCGCGCCTACGAGCCCGCCCTGGGCCGGCAGGTCGCGCTCAAGATGATGCAGCCCGGCGCGCTCCCCGACGAGGACGACCTCCGCCGCTTTCAGCGCGAGGCGGGCTCGGCGGCCCGATTGCAGCACCCGCACATCGTCACCGTCCACCGCGTCGGCGTGCAGGGCGGGCGGCACTTCTACAGCATGGACCTCATCGAAGGGCCCAGCCTCGCCCAGCGCCTGGCGGCTGGCCCCCTGCCCGGCAAGGTCGCGGCGCGCTACCTGGCCATCATCGCCCGCGCGCTCCACTACGCCCACCAGGAGGGCATCCTCCACCGCGACGTCAAGCCGGGCAACGTCCTCATCGACCCGCACGACCAGCCGCACGTCACCGACTTCGGCCTCGCCAAGCTGATTACCGGCAGCCACGAGCACACGCGAACCGGGGCCGTCCTCGGCACCCCCTCCTACATGGCCCCCGAACAGGCTGCCGGGAAGAAGGACCTCGGCCCCGCCTGCGACGTTTACGGGTTGGGGGCGCTGCTCTACGAGTGCCTCACCGGCCGACCGCCCTTCCGCGGCGAGACCCAACTGGACACCCTGCTCCAGGTGATGCAGAACGAGCCGGCCCCGCCGCGCTTGCTCAACCCGAAGATCGATCGCGACCTCCAGACGATCTGCCTCAAGTGCCTGCACAAGGCCCCCGGCGAGCGCTACGCCTCCGCGGCCGACCTGGCCGACGACCTCGAGCGCCACCTCAAGGGCGACTCCATCCGGGCGCGCAGCGTCAACCTGTTCGACCGGATGGCGCGGGCCCTGGAGCGCAGCCAGCACGACGCCGAGTTCGGGCAGTACGGCGTGGTGCTGTACTGGTTCGCCGCCATCGTCGCGGTGATGCACACGCTCAAGTTCGTGCTGATCGCCACCGAGCAGTCGGTGTGGACGATCCTGCTCTCGCAGGTCGTTCAGTTCGGCGCGCTGATCTTCGTGCTCTGGCTGTACCGCCCCAAGGGCATCCTCGCGACGACGGCGGCGGAGCGACAACTATGGTCGGTGTGGATCGGCTACCTGTTGACGTGTACTTTCGTCTCCGGCGTGACGGCGAGCCTTTTTCCGATGGGCCAGCTCTACCAGGGCGTGCTCTATCCCTACTTCGCCCTGGTGACGGGGATGGCGTTCTTCGTGCTGGGCAGCGGCTACTGGGGGCGCTGCTACCTCTTCGCCTTCGCGTTCTGGGCGCTGGCGCCCTTGATGCTGCTCGACCGCCACTGGGCGATCCTGGAGTTCGGCGGGCTGTGGAGCATCGTCCTCGTGGTCCTCGGGCGCCGGCTGCGCCAGCTGGGTCGCGCCGCCGTCGAAGTGCCGGGCCAGACGGAGAGCGGCCGGCGCGTCGAGTAGCCGGCGCTTGTTGCCCCGACCGCGTTGGCCGGGTAAACTCGACTCAACAAGGGAAGGCTTGTCCGCGAGGTGGCGACGACAATGAACCGCTGGGCCTACCACAGCAGCGCGATCGGCGGGTGGTCGGCGCTCGCCGGTTGGCTCGTTGGCGAACTGTTGCTGCTGCGCGGCGCCGCCCCCGAGGCCTGGCAGGCGTTCCTGCTCGGCTTGTTGGCTGGCCCGGTTCTCGGCGCTGGGCTGAGCGTGGCCGCGAGCCTGGGCAACGCCTGGTGGACGGAGAAGGCGCGGCGGTTCGGCCCGGGCCTCGTGGGGCCCGCGGTGGCCGGCGCCCTCGGCGGGCCGGTCCTGGTGCCTTTCCTCGGCGTCGCGGCGCTGCCGGCAGGCATGTTCGCGCGAGCCTGTGCCTTCGTCGCGGTCGGGCTGGTCCTGGGGGCGGCGCTGGCGCTGCTGCAACTGGTCCTCGCGGCCGCCCCGGCCGCGGCCCCCAAAGTCGCCGACGAAGGGCGCCCGGCGCGCAAGCGCGACGCACCGAGCGCTGCGCCCACAACACCGAGCCCGCCGCTGCCCCGGCCGACGATGTCGCCGTCCGTCACTCAGGCCGCTTCGGCGCGTGCCGCAGCCCGCCCGCGCCCCCCCGCACCGGCCACGATGCGCGCGCCGCTCGCCCCGGCGGGCCCGCCGCTGCCGGACGCCTGCCCGCGCTGCCAGCGGCGCTGCCCCGGGGCGGCGGGGCAACGCTATTGCATGGTGTGCGAAGTCAAGTTCTAGGCCGTCCAACTGCCTCGGGCGCTACCCATTCTCCCCATTTGCGCGAAGAGCAAGTCGGCGGCTGGGAGGCCCGTGTCCGTTGGCCCGTCGAAAGACGTTTCGCGGGCGAGCGTGGGCCCCGCGCGGCGCGCCGGGGCCACGGTGAAGTTGACGCCGCTCGCGTTGACGTCGCCCCGGCTCACCGAGATCGTGGAGGGATTCGGCGAGGACTGCGTGGTGCCCGACGGCGCGAGGATGCGCACGAGGTAGTCCCCCGTGCCGGCGATGCCGGTCAACTGGTTGAAGCTGTACCGCCCCTGGTCGTTGGTCGCGGTCGTGGCCAGCACGTGGCCCCCGGCGTCCTGCAACTGCACGGTGACGCCGGCCAACCCGCGGACGGAAGGTCCGTTGTGGCCGCCGTCGTCGGCGGACATCGTCCCGCCAACCGACGCCTTGAAGACGAAGACGTCGCTCTGGAGGTTCGAGACGTCGGTGTTGTTCTCGATGACCTTGGCCAGCGTGCTGCCCTGCTGCAAGATGCGCAACTCGTCCGGGTTCCACGATTCGTTGAGGTAGAAGAAGCGGTCGCCGGCGCGCAGCCGGCTGAACTGGTCGGCGATGATCTTCGTGAAGAGCGGCCCCACGTCGGAGCCGGCGGCGTGGTCCTCGGCCAGCCCTCCCTCGAACGGGTCGATCTTATCGACGGTCCCGTAGGCCTTTTGCAGTTGCTGCTGCACTGCGACGTTGCTCGTGATCTGGGCGAAGCTCGTCACCGGCGCCAGCCCGTAGGCGTGGCGCACCTGGTTATAGGTGCCGATGCCGTCGTCGCGGGCCCGCTCGACGTCGCGCGCGATCAGGTCCAGGCCGTTGTCCGGCTGCCCGCCGTTGCCGAAGAGGAGGTTGCGGACGTCGCCGATCGCCTTGAGGTCCATCGCCTGCGAGACGCCGTCCGCGTCGCCCTTGAGGATGGGGCCAATGTCCGTGGACACGTGGCCCGTGAGCGGATCGATGGCGCCCGTCGGGTTGAGGACGTTGGGGTCGAAGAAGTCCGTGGCCAGGCCGATGGTGGCCCCGGCGGGATCGTTGGGCAGCACGTCCTGGCCGTTGTTGCCTTGCCGTTCGATCTGACCGCTCAGGAGGCTGTGGCCGAAGCGGAAAGCCACCGTCGAAAACTCGGTCGCGATGGCCGGATCGACGTTGGGGTTGTAGCCGGTGTACTTGGCCAGGGCGGTCGGGCCGAGCAGATCGGGCAGATAGGAATTGTAGGTGATGGCCTGATACTCGGCGACGTTGAGCTTGCGGGCCTCCTGGTAGAGGTGCTCGTCGCTCCAGTCGGGGTGCTCCTGCTGGAGCTCGCTGGCGATCTTGTTGTGGTTACGGACAAACAGCGTCTGGAGCGCCGTCAGCTCGACGTTCTCGTTGCCGCGCACGTCGCCGGTCACGAACAGGTTCTGGGTCGCCACGGTCCCCGAGTCGTTCGCCATGTTGATGATCGCGAGCTGGGCCGGCGTAAAGTACGTGCTGTTGTCGTAGGGCAGCATGTTTCCCGGGCTGGTCTTGAGCAGGCCGCCGGAATGGGTGCGGAGGGCGTCGGCCAGGGCGGCGGTCGAGCCGTAGACCTGCGACAGGTCGAGGAACGAGGTGACGGCGTTGACCTGCTGGGCCGGGTTGTTCGTGCTGGTCCCGGTGGTCGGGTCGGTCACCGAGCGGGCAAAGGTCTGGTTGCCCACCCGGCTCGGGTCGTTGGGGTCGGCGAGGATTTGGAGCGTGTCGTTCGGGTTGGTCGGGGTGAGGCTCATGTCGTGGTCGATGAACTGCCCCCAGACGTAGCCGAAGTCGGACAGGCTGTTGGCATCGACGGTGTTGAGGTCTTGCGACGGGCTCGCCTGGCTCGCCTGGTTGTTGAGCAGGTCGCTGACGACGCGGGCGCTGGGGTCATTCGCCAGCGACGGGGAGTTGGTCCCATCCGCGTACGCCGCAGGGGAGACGCGGAGCAGGTCCGTCCCGGCCGTGCCCAGAGTCGGGCTCGCCACGTTGTTGCCGATTTCGTCGATGGGACGATACCCGGCCGACGTGGCGGGGGCCGACGGCACGATACGGTCTTCGAGTTGCTCCAGCATCGGGCACGCGAGTGCGGGCCGTCGCCGGGCGAAAGGCCGAACTTCATTCAGCCAGGCGGCCTGTCGCCGCCGCAGCCACTTCATCATCGCGTTCATGGTCAACTTGCTCCCTTGCTCGTGAATGCCCTGGAGACGGTGCGCACCATCCCCCGAGACGTTCGCGGGCCCGCGGACGCGATCGCACGTGTGGCGTTCGAGGTGGCGACGTCGGAAATGCGATGCGAAAGGTTCGGTTTGGCAGCCCGACGCGCCAGCGAGGGAAGCGGTCGTCCCGCGCTGGCGCGTCGAGCCGGAGGAACGGGCATCAAGTTCTGGAGGGCCCGGCCCGTCGGCTTGCCCGAGCTCTCCCACCAATCCGCCCAGGCCTTGGCGCTCTTGCCGGCGTCCTGCCCGGTCAGCTCGCGCAGAGCGTGGAGCGTGGCCTCGCGCTGGGGATAGTCCGGCCTCTTCCTGGCGGCCTCGCGGAGCAGGGTCGCCTCGCGCGGCGTCACCGGGCGCGTGCGCACGACATAATCGTAGCGCGACCCTCCTGCTCGCTCGGGCACGCCGGGCACCTGCCGCGGCTGTCCCGGGCGCTCGGGGACGCCCCGCACCGGGCGCGGCGGCAACGCGACGGGGAGGCCCGCGCCCGGCCGGTCGGCGGGAAGGAGCACCGAGAAGTCCTGCTGCACGAAAGTGATGTCGCCGCGGATCAGCGCGGGGACCTGCGTGGGGACGGTGCGCGGCCCGCGGCCGCCCGGCCGCCCCGGGCCGCCGACCATGTTCTTCGCCCGACAGCCCTGGTCGTACCCGCCGCCCGAGCCGATGCCCTCAAGAGCGCGGCCGAACGCAGCGGCCCGGGGGCCGGCTTCGACGGTGAGAGTGACCACCGGATCGACGCCGAGGCAAGGCTCGCCGCCGGCCGTCGCGGGCGGGTGGCACATCAGGCAGTTGTTCGCGTGGTTGACCCGCACCAACTCGCGGACCACGTTGATCTTGCTCGGCAGGAGGCGCGGGGCCGCCGGGCCCGGCTCCTTGAGAGCGCGGATGAGGTGGGGGATGGCGGACCGTTCGCGGAGGTCCACCAGCGCCTCGGCGGCGTGGTCGGCGGCCGGCGCCCAAGGGTGGCGCAGCGCCTTGAGCAGGACGGGGCGATAGTCGGCGGCCTTGCGGCCGCGTAGGGCCTTGGTCGCCGCCAGGCGCACGTCCTCGTCGAGGTCGAAGACGGCGCGCTGGGCCAGGGCGACGGTCGCCTTGCTCTCGGGGACCTCGGAAAGGAGATCGACCAGCATGCGCCGCAAGGCGACTTCTTCGTGCATGAGGGCCTGCATCAGCGCTGGGACCGCCTCGGCGCGCAGCCACTCGGGCCTCTTGCCGCGCCGTTCCTTCCGCAGTGCCTCGGCGAGTTGCTCCGCGTCGAGGGCAGGGCCCGCCGCGTTCAGGAAGAGCCGCAGCTTGCGCGACAGCAGTTCGAGGTTGCGCGCCGCCTTGGGCCCGAGCTGGGAGCTCGCCCCCTTGCGCAGGGGGAGGGCCTGGAGGTCCGGGCGCACGCGGAGCAGAGGCGAGGCGTCGGTCAGCCCCCCCGCCCCCGAGCGCAGATTGGCGGCGTAGGCGTTCAGGACCGGCGTGCCGGCGTTGCCGAGCCCGATCTCGGGCACCTCGGCCAGTTGCTTGCGCAGCTCCTCTTCCGTTGCCCGTTGCCGCCGCCGAGGCCCTGCCGGCGCGGCTGCGGGCGCCTTGGCGACTACGGCCATCGGCCGTCCGCGAGCCCGGCCGGGCAGGCCGTCGCCCAGGGCCCCCTTGCCGCGGCCTGCCAATTTCGGATCGCCCGGGCCCTCTTTCGCCTCGGGCGCGCGAACGGCCTTCGCTTCCGGGGCAGGCGCGGGATCGGGCGCGCCGAGATCAGGCGCCGCCTCCGGCGGAGGCTTCGGCCCTTCGGCGGGCCGAGGCGCGACCGGTTTGGGGGCCGGCGCCTCGGCCTCGGGCACGACAGGGACGATCGCGTCCGGCCCCTGGGGCGGGCGCTGGGCAGCGGCCGCCACGAGCACGCCGCACGCGACCACCAACGCGGCCCCGCACCCCGCCGCCAGGGGCCAGATCCAGCCGCGCACGACGGGCGTTGGAAACGATGAGAACAAGGCTGGTTTCGCCGGCGCCGCTTCCACCGGCAGCGCCTCGGGGGCCCTGGTGGCGTTGCGCGCTTTGGGCGAGGGCGCTTGCGGGAAGGCGATCGACCACAGTTCGGGGTCGGGCGGACCGTTCGATGGGGCTTTTCCGTTGCGCAAGGCTTCGGACCTGGACATGGCAGTTCCTCGGTGATGGGGCCTGGCGATCAGGCTGCGGCGAATGAAGGGGCGAGCATTCCTTTAGATGAAACAGCGGGGCTCGTTCGTGCCGGTGAGTTGGAACGGACTGGGGCAATTCGGCACGGGACGGTTGGAAGGGCCCCAGGCCCCACGATCGATCCGGACCTGAAACGTGATGGTGCCAGGAGCTGGCCCGCCAGGCCATCCCTCGGCGAACTGCCGCTGGACCGCGGCCAGAAACGCACGGCACGCCCGCCGCGCCAGCATGAACTCGCTCCCCGCGGGGGGGCCCTTGCTCAGCAGCAAGACCTGGGCAGGCGTGTCGCCGCGGGCGCCCGCGCGGTTGTTCGGGAGCGAGGCAAGCCATTGGCGGTGGGCTCGCTCCGCCGACAGCGGCAGCACCTGGAAGCGCCACAAGGTGCATGGGGTGGTGCCCTCGCCCCCAGGAGCCAGAACGGTCGCCCGGGCCCGCACGGCGCCGGCCGAGTGCCTCCTGGCCGGGTGGCTGTTGCGTTCCCCAGAAGCGGGGCCCACTATTCTCCCGGAGTGGCAAGGGGCCGTCGGCCGGGGCCGCGGGAGCTCCTCCTTCCCCGTCCGGTCGATGTGGGCTGCGCCCTCCTGCCCTTTGAGGGGCTCGAGGACCGCGACCAGCGCGCGGCCAATTTCATTCAGCAAGCGCGTGCTTTCCTCCGGGTATCTGAGCTGATACCGGCGGACGAGGCCAGCCCGGCGCAGGGCGGCCTCCTCGATCACTTCGGTGTCCCGTTCGTCCGGAGAAATGCCGAGCAGTTGATGCGGCGGGGGGGACCGGTCTGCGGCGACGCCCAGCAAGTCGCAGTCAAGGTCGAACACGAGGGCCTCCTTTCACGGGGCGGCCGGCCACGCCGCACCACGGCGCCGGACCGGCGAGGCCCCCTCGAAACGGGGCCTTGCCCAACGCGCGATCATCTCGAATCACTGGGCAAGCGCCTGCGATGTGCGCAGTTGTGTCGGGACAGCGTTCTGCTGCAAGGCGTCGAGCAAGGCGTCCTGTTGCTGCTGGAAGGTTGTCAGCAAGGCGCCCGACTGCTGCGGAATGGCCGTCAGCAACGCCCTCTGCTGCTGCCGCTGGAGGGCGATCAGCAGTGCCCTCTGCTGCTGACGCTGCTGGGCCGTCAGCATCGTGGTCTGCTGCTGCCGCTGCAAGGACCGCATCGTAATCTGCTGCTGTTGACGCAGGGCAGTCAGCAAGCCCCTCTGCTGCGCCGTCAACGTCGCGTTCTGCTGGGGAAGGCCCGTCAGCAAGGCCCTCTGCTGCCTCTGCAGGGCGGCCGTGGTGGTGTTCTGCTGCTGCGAACGGTTTTGTTGCTGGCCGCCCTTGCACTGCGCCTGAGCCTGTTCTGCCGACGGCAGGAGGGCCAACGCCAGGATTGACAGGGCACCCAGGACACCGCGCCCCAACCTGAAAAACATGGTAGCCTCCTCCGGTTCAAATCGGCGCGTGTACTCCGCGCCTTCTGAAGGCGTTGGCATCGCCAGCGCACCTTTCCTCGCACAACCGACGAAAGGGCCGATCTCGAGCGCGAGGGGGCGTAGCAGGCGCCCCATGCCGCTCCCCCGAGCTCTTCTCTTCCGAGCAGATCGGCCCTACCAAGTACACGGAGCCGGAGGCTCGAACCGGGCGCGAGTTGTCGAGAAAGATGGAAATAGGCGCGAGTGCGGGGCCCGGGAAGCGTCAGGGGCGCTGCTGCAACTCCTGGAGCAGCCTGCGGGCGCCCTCATGAGTTGGCTGGTGCTCCAGCGCACGCCGCAGGGAGGCCCTGGCTGCCTCCCTCTCCCCGCGTGCCTGCTCGACGAGGGCCAGGTCGTAGTACGCGAGGGCCGGGTCAGCGCCGAGGCGGAGGGCGCGGTGGAGGTCGGCGGCCGCGGGCGCGTGGCGCCCCTCGCGCAAGTGGAGCATGCCGCGGTTCAGCGCCGCGGCGGCGAAGGAAGGGCCCAGGCGCAGGGCGTGGTCGTAGTCGAGCAGGGCGCGCTCGGTGCGCCCCAGGGCGGCGTGGGCAAGCGCGCGGTTGTAGTAGCAGGCGGCGGCTTCGGGGGCGGCCCCGATGCAGACACTGAAGGCCGCGACCGCCTCCTCGTGCCGGCCGAGCCGGTAAGCACACACCCCCCAGGAGAAGTTCGGCCACAGGCCGTGTGGCTGCAAGCGCACGGCGCGCTCCAGCTCCTTGGCCGCACGAGGCAGGTCGCCGGCACGCAGCAGGGAGCGGCCGAGCGCGTAATGCCCCCAGGCCGTGTCCGGGACTTGCCCGGGCCGGCGCAGGCCCGGCGCGCGCCCCACGCCTCCCGAGTGAAGCCGGCGCTCCTCCTCGAGAACGGGGCTCGGGCCCAGGGTCGCCTCCGCCTGGTCGAGCACCGCCAACGCCGACTTGCGGGCTTCCTCCGCGCCGGCCGGCGAGGCCGAGGAATGGAGCAGGTCGGCCCACAAGGCCCCCAGGTCGAGCAGGTCGTGACGCGCCTGCCGTTCCAGTTCGGGGGCCCCGCTGCCTGCACCCGCTTCAGGATCGGTTCGCGCCGTTCCCAAAGGGCGCGGCAGGCGGACTCCAGCCGGCGCAGCTCCGCACTGGGCCTGGGGCCCACGCCGTGGAGGAAGCGAGCCCGGTCGGCCAGGGAGTGAAGCGCCTGCACTGCCCGGGCCTGGTCCGCCTCGGCCCGCGCGTCCTCCGCGGCCCGAAGGCCGTCGCCCAGGTCCTCCGCCAGGCCGCTCTGGCCCGGCAGGCCCCGAACGAGCGAAAGGCCGCGCTGGAACGTGCCGGCCGCCTCGGCGTTCTGTCCCTCGGTGAGCTGCGCCTGCCCCGTTCGCAGGCAACCGCGGGCCCTGGCGGTCCGGTCGGCGAAGTGGAGGGCCGTGCCGATCCCAAGGGCGCAAACGGCCCCGAGCACCGCGGCCAACATCCCAAAGGCCGCGAGCCCGTTCGGCCGGCGCTGCCTCCACTTCCGCCAGCGCTCCCGCAAACTTCGGTTGCGCACTCCGCGCAGGGGCAAGTGCGCCAGGTGCCGCCGGTGGTCCTCGGCGAGCCCGGCCATTTCGGCGTAACGCCGGTCCGGGTCGGCCGCCAGGCATTTGCTCAGGACGTCGTCGAGCCCCGGGCTCACCTCCGGGACGACCTGGCGCAGCGGCCGGGGGGCGCCCGGCCCCGGCAGGGCGCCGCTCAGGGCCTCGTAGAGCATCGCGCCCAGGGAATACACGTCCGACCGGCCATCGACCGGGCGCGGCATCGGAAGCCCTTGTTCCAGCGCCGCCAGGGCCTCCTCCTGCTCGGGCGACATGTAGCTGGGGGTACCGCCGAACAGGCAGGGTGCCGGGGCCCCGGGGGCCAGGGGCGCCCGCGCCACGTGAAAGTCGAGCAGCATGGGCAGGCCGTCGGCCGTCAGCAGCACGTTGGAGGGCTTCAGGTCGAGGTGGACGATGCCGCGCTCGTGGGCGTACTGGAGGGCCTCGGCGAGGCACGCCCCGATCCAACAGATCGCCCGCACGTAGGAGGCCCGGGCCAGGACATCCCGAGCCGGCCCTCGGGACGGGAGGGCGACCGCTGCCCCCTCCTGGAGCCGGTCCAGGGCGCCCAGGAGGTCCCGGCTCGTGCGCAGGGCCGGCGGCCGGTCCCGCAGCGCCGCCAGGAGTTGAGCGAGCGTCGCGCCCCCGAAGAATGGCATGCACAGGGCACGCAAGGAGCGGTCCGGGAAGTCCTGCACGGAGTGGAGAGGGACGATGTGCGTGTGCTGGAGGCGGGCCAGGGACAGGTGCTCGAAGCCATCGAAGGGAGTGAGCTTCAGCACCACCGGGCGGTCGGCCAGCGAGGCCTGGGTCGCAAGGAAGACCGAGCCGTGCCCCCCGCGCCCCAGTTCCGCCAGCACCAGGAAGTCACCCAGCAGCTCGCCAGGCGCGGGCAAGTGAGGGGCCGCGGCAGAAGGCCCCAGCAGCCGTTGGCAGTCGAAAAGGACCTCCAGTTTCGCGCGCCATTGGGGGAAGCGTTGCAGCACCTCTTCGACCGACACGTCCTCCCCGTGTTCCTGGCGGAGACAGACTTCTTCGTAGATCAACTCGGCGGCTGCTTCCGGGTGGCCTGTCAGTTCGGGATGACGCGTCAGGAAGTCCTCGGCCCGGGGCCGCTCGCTCCGCCGCCAGGCCTGAAGCATCTCCTCGATCAGGACGGCCACCAGAGCGTCCACGTCCGAAGGGACGGCGGGTGGCCCCGGGCGGAGAACGAGCGTCGTGGGCGGGCCCTGCCGCTCGGAGGATGGAGCGCTCATGGTGCCCCCTCGACGGGCCCAAGCGGGGAGGCCTCCTCCTGCTCGAAGGCGAGCCGCCGGGCCAGAGTGCGCAGGATTCGTCGGACGCTGTCGCCGTGCAGGCCGGTTCGCGCGGCCGTCTCGGCGATGGACAGGCCCTGCCTTCGGAGCCAGGAGCCCGGCCCTGGGTCGAGCCCATCGTCCGGCCCACGGCCCGCGTGCTTTAGCTGCCGGCGTGCAATCTCGCAGGCAACGCCCGCGACCGACGCGGCGATGAGCCAGGGAGACAGCCCCCAACCGCCCTCGGGCGCCGCCACGCACGTCGTGGCCCCGTCCAGGCCTTGCAGAAACTCCTTGACCCCGGCCTCGAGGGCCGGAAGGTCGAGGAGCATCCCGTCCCCGACCAGATCGAAGAGTTGCGGCTTCGGAGGGGTTGTGTCTTCGCGGGCCTCGGGCCTCTCCGGAGCCACCTCCCCTGCTCGCGCTGCATCTCCCCTGATGCCCTCCAGGCTCGGGGCCGCGCGCCCTCCTTCGGGCAACGCCTCCCCAGCAAAGGACTGGCGACCGCTCGAGGGATGGACCGCCAGGACGAAAGCCTGGGGGGCGGCAAACACCCTGTCCGCCACGAAGGTCGGCGACAAAGGCTGTCGGGGGGGAGGTGCGTCCCCTCCATTTGGAATCGAGTTGCCAGGTGCCGGAAGGGCGCCGGCGAACGCCGGCGGCGGGGGCCCGACTCCGAACTCGGCCTGCCCTTGCGGGGCGCCGCCAGCCCTCAGGCCCGGCGGGCCGGGCGGAAGCCTTCCGATCATCAGGGCCGCAGGGCCCCACGAAGTCGTTTGCGGGGGGGGCACGAGGCGCCAGGGGGGCCTCCCGGGGCCGGCCTGTCCGGTGGCCCGACCTCCCCACGGCCTGGCGAATACGCGCCCGCATGCACGTCGTCGGGGGGCCCACTCGGTTGGGAAGGTTGAGGGCCGAGGCAACCTCCCGGGGCGCTTGGGAGGCAGCGGGCTTCGAGAAGTTCCAGACAGAGGTGTCGCATGATCGGAAGCCTTCTGTGTCCGGAAATGTCAGGTGAAAGTTGGTGGGGAAAGGGGAAGCTCCCTGCCAACAGGTTCCTGGCGTTCGCAAGACAAGACGGGCATAATGAATTATAACTGCGGTAGTCTCCCGGGCAACCGTGAAGGCCGGGAGAAAAGGCCCCCCTCCGCGACGTCCCGGCGTGCCGCCACCCGGGACACTCGGGGAACGGTACGGAGGCTTTGGTGCCCGCTCAGTTTCCTGAAGGCTGTTCTCCATGAAACCGCAACATCTGCTGCTCGACGGCGCCCTCGGCGCGGGCCTGCTCCTGGCCCTCGGCGTCGTCTTCGCGCTCGATCGGCCCACGCCTGCGGGATTGGTGGAGAAGGAAGTTGTCGCCGCGCCCGTCACCACTCCCCCGCGTCCTCGGCCGCAAGCCGAGCCGATGGCCCCGGGAGCGCCGCCGAAAGCGCCGGAGCCACCGCCTCTCGTCAAGACGGAGGAGAAGAAGCCCGAGCCTAAACAGGAGGACACGCCCCAGGTGGTGCCTCCTCCGCAGGTGACGCCGGCCCCTCCTCCGCAGGTGACGCTGAGCGAGCTCGAAGAAACCATCCGCAAGAAGGGAAGGCTCAAACTGGCCGTCTCGCGCCCCAGCTACGACGACATGGGGAAGTTGCTCGCCGCACTGGGCAAGGGCTACGAGTATACCCAGCTCGAAGACCGCGAGCTGGAGGACCCGGCCCGGCTCAAGCAGTTCGACGTCCTCTTCCTCACCTGCCAGGGTGGTGGCATCACCTCCCGCCTCAAGGCGAGCCTGCGCGAGTTCGTGAGCAACGGCGGCACGCTCTACGCCTCCGACCTCCGCCATACCGTCGTCTGCATGGCCTTCCCCGAGATGGCCACGAAGCAGCTCCTCCCCGCCGGCAATGCGGGCGAGGTCACCGCGACCGTCCTCGACCCCGGCCTGCGGGACGTCCTCGGGAAGACCGTCAAGCTCAAGTTCGACGCTGGCGGCTGGCGCCCCGCCCTGTTCAAACCGGGGCGGACCGTCACGCGCTACCTCCGCGGCACCTACCGCGTCGGGGCGGGGAAGACCGCGACGGCCTCCCTGCTGGTCAAGTTCCCGTTCAGCAAGGGCAACGTCATCTTCACCTCGTTCCACAACGCCAAGATCAACAGCGAGACGGCGGAGAAGTTGCTGCGTTTCCTGGTCTTCTCGGCCGTCACGGCCGAGGAGTCGCGCCGCATCACCCTGACGATGATGAAAGGCGGGTTCGCCCCCCAGAAGGAGACGCTCTCCAGCGCCTCGGAGGGAGCGGCGGAGGTCACCAACCTCTACGACAACAAGAAGGCCGGCCCGTTGAAGTTCGCCCTCGGCTTCAAGACCGCCGGCGCTCGCCTGCGCCTGACCGTCACCAGCCCGTCCGGCGAGAAGAAGGTGATGGAGGGCGACGGCACCTTCGTGATCGACGTCCCCGACGCGGCGCGGGGGGACTGGACGTACACGGTCACGGCGCTGCGCGTGCCCTACGCCAACTTCCCCTTCACCGTCACCATCGGCGAGATCGTGCCCAAGCGATGACAAGGTAGGCCGCGACTCCCGCCGCGGAGCGGCGGGCTACAATGGAGGCCGCGACTCCGTCGCGGGCCCCGCCGCAGAGCGGCGGGCTACATTGAGCGGCGGGCGCACGACAAACCCCGCCCTTGCGTTCCTCGTCTAGGATGGGGGCGCGCGCATCTTTGCCTCGGGGGACGTCCGACCATGAGCTTTGCCAAACCCGGCCGCTGGATCACCCTGGGGCTGCTGCTCGCCGCGAGTGGAGGGGCCGCCCCGGGCGTGGCCCCGCCCGCTCGCCCGCCCTCCTCCATCCCTTCTCCCGAACACGCCGCTCTCCCCTCCCGCGCCCATACGATCCTCAAGGCCAACTGCTACCGCTGCCACGGCCAGGAGGGCGCCGTCGAGGGCGGGCTCAACTTCATCCTCGACCGCGACAAGCTGATCGCCCGCCGCAAGGTGTTGCCCGGCCACGCCGAGAAATCGCCGCTCTACCGGCGCGTCGCCGCCGGCCGAATGCCCCCCACCGGCCAATCGCCGCGCCCCAGCCCCGCCGACCTCATCGTGCTCAAGCGCTGGATCGACGCCGGCGCTCCGCCCGCCCGGCCAACGATCCAGCCCAACCTGGTCACCGACGCCGCCGTCTTCGAGCTGGTGCTCGCCGACCTCGAAAAGCAGGAGAAGCGCGCCCGCCGCTTCACGCGCTACTTCAGCCTCGCCCCGCTCGCCAACGCCGGCGCAGGCCCCGACGAATTGCAGACCTATCGCAACGCCCTCGCCAAGCTCCTCAACGGCCTGTCGTGGCAGCCGCGCATCACCCTCCCCAAGCCGGTGGGCCCCGCCGGGCTGGTGCTGCGCATCGACCTGCGCGAGTACCAGTGGGACGCCAACCTCTGGAACCGCCTGCTGACCGACTACCCCTACGGCATCCTCCACGATACTGCCGTGGCCCGCGCCGTTCTGGTCAACACGCTCACGCGCATGCCCGTCGTACGCGCCGACTGGTTCGTGGCCAACGCCTCGCGCGCCCCGCTCTACTACGATATGCTGCAAATCCCCTCCAATTTGTCGGAACTGGAGCGGCAGCTGCGCGTGGACGTCGGGCTCAACATCCAGCAGGAGCGGGTGGCGCGGGCCGGCTTCAACGGCTCGGGCGTCTCGCGCAACAATCGGGTGCTCGAGCGGCACGAGGCCATGAACGGCGCTTACTGGCGCAGTTACGACTTCGAGGGGGTGCCGCAAAACCTCATCGAGCGCAACATCCTGCTGCCCGACCGGCGCAACCTGTTCGCCTACCCGCTCGGCCCCGGCCTGGGCGAGAACGGCTTCCGGCACGCGGGCGGCGAGGTGATCTTCAACCTGCCCAACGGCCTACAGGCGTACGTCCTCGTCAACGCCAACAACGTCCGCGTCAACAAGGCGCCGACGGAGATCGTCAGCGACGCGAAACGGCCCGACCGCGCCGTCGAGGCAGGCCTCTCCTGCATGCACTGCCACCAGCGCGGCATCAACGTCAAGGACGACCAGATACGCGACCACGTCGGCAAGAACAAGAAGGCCTTCAGCCGCGCCGACTCCGAGCTGGTGCGTGCCCTCTATCCTCCGGCCAAGAAGATGCGCGCCCTGATGGAGGAAGACTCCGAGCGCTTCCGCAAGGCCATCGAGAAGACGGGCAACAAGGTCACGGCCGCCGAGGTGGTCCTGGCCATGACGCTGCGCTACGAGGCCGACGTCGATCTACCCACCATCGCGGCGGAGCTGGGCGTGCGCCAAGCCGACCTGCTGCCGCGCCTGACCGCCACCGAGGCCCTGTCGCGCAATTTCGGGGCCCTGAAAGTCGGCGGCGCCACGGTGGCGCGCCAGGTCGTCGTGCAGTCGTTCGGCGATCTGGTGAAGGAGCTGCGCCTGGGCGGGCTCTTCCAGCCGGGGACGACGGGCGAGAGCCTGCCCGACGCCACCGGCGAGCTCGACCCGCTGGAGGCGCAGAGCAGCCCCGCCAACGCCGTCTCGTTCAGCGCCGACGGCAAGCTCGCCGCCTTCGCCGCGGGCGACAAGACCGTGCGCATCTTCGACCTCGAGGCCGAGCGCGACCTGCGCCGCTGCATCGGCCACGTCTCCTCGGTGTGGTGCGTCGCCTTTTCGCCCGACGGCGCCCGGCTGCTCTCCGGCGGCAAGGACGGCACGGTGCGCCTGTGGGACGTGGAGACCGCCCGCGAACTGAAAAAGCTCGAAGGCCATCTCGACCTCGTCGCCGCGGTCGCCTTCTCTCCGGATGGCAAAAGGGCGCTGTCGGCCGGCTACGACCACGAGGCGATCCTGTGGGACCTCGAGCGCGGCGAGCGCATCGCCGGCTTCTCCTTCCGCGAGGTGGCCCGCTACGTGAATAGCGTCGCGTTCTCCCCCGACGGGCGCTGGGCCCTGATCGCGGCGGAGCGCTCGCTGTTTCTGCTCAACGCCAACACCGGCAAGCTGATTCGCCGGCTCGAAGGACACACCAGCTCGGTGACGCACGCCGTCTTCTCGCAGGACGGCAAGCGCATCCTCTCGGGCAGCGACGACGGCACGGTGCGGCTGTGGGACAGCAACACCGGCAAGCAGTTGCGCGCGTTCCCCGGCCACGAGAACTACGTCAAGGCGGTGGCCCTCAGCCCGGACGGCAAGCAGGCCCTGTCGGGCGGGACCGACGCGACGGTGCGCCTGTGGGACGTCGAGAGCGGCAAGCAGCTGCGCGTGTTCCGCAAGCACAAGGAGCCGCTCGTCGGCGTCACGTTCCTGCGTGCCAGCAAAACGCTCTCCGCCAGCCGCGACGCCCTCGTTCACCCGTGGCGGCTGGGGCCCGTTGCCCCGGTCCGCCCCGTCGAGCCCGTGGTGCCGATCGTGACGCCTCCGCCCGCGCCGAGCAAGGCCGCCGTGCGCCCCGTGGCGACGATCCCGGTGGGCGGGACCATCGGCGCGCTGCCCCTCTCGCCGGACCGGCAGTCGCTCTACTATCTCAACCTGACCGAGGGCGTGATGGGGCGCATCGAGGCGAAGGGCTATCGCCGCGAGCGCGTGCTGCGCCTGGCCGAGGGCAGCGATGCGCTGGCGCTGAGCCCCGACGGAAAGTGGCTGGTGGCGACGGCCCTGGTGAAGGGCGACCGCTGGCCGCACACGAAGATACAAGTGATCGACCCGCTGACGCTGGCCCTACGCAAGAGCTTCACGGTGGCCGCGACGGCCCACGAGCTGGCCCTGTCGGACCGCGGGCTGGCCTTCCTGAGCGGGGCGCGCGGCGAGTGGACCGACGTCTCGGCCGTGGACCTGGCCAAGGGCACGCTCGCCGCGAGTTGGGGCGGCGTGTGGGAGCGCTCGTTCTTGCGGCTCTCGACAGACCAGAAGCGGCTCTACTATTCGAGTCAGGGCGTCGTGCCGGCAACGCTCGACGCGCTCATCGTGCCGACGCGGCTCGACGACCGGCCGACCGTTTACCGCGCCCCGGCCCACGACAAGCACGCACTGGGCGGCGAGTTCGTCCTCAGCCCGGACGGGCGATTCCTGCTCAGCAAGAGCGGAACGGTGCTCCGGCTCAGCGCCGACCGCGACGAGGACATGAAACTGCACGTCAAGCTGCCGCCGTTCCTGGCCGCGGCCATCGACGTCGAGGGGCAAGCTGCGTTCGTCCTCGACCGGGACGGGGCGCTGAAGCATTACTCTTACCCCGACTTCCGCTTGCAGGGGACGCACCGGCTCAGCCTGAGCGGGTATCAACTGGCGGTCGATGGCAAAGCGGGGAGGCTCTACGTGGCCGGGTTCGACCCCGCCGCGGTGGCGGAGAGGCCACGCGCCCGCGGGCACGGCGACATCCACGTGTATGCGTTGCGGGACGTAATCGGGGGCGCGGCGGCGAAGAGGTGAAGAAGTCGCTCTTTCCCTGGCATCCCGGCGAAAGCGCGTTACAATGCCTCGTGCTGGGACGTTCAACGTCGAAGAGCATTTTCACCTCTGAGGCAGGGAGAACAAGACGTGTTCGAGCGCATCGCCAACAGTTTCCGGCTGGCCAAGAGCAGCTGGGACGTCCTTTTCCACAACAAGAAGCTGGTCGCGTTCCCGATCATCAGCGGGATCGCTTGCCTGATCGTGATGGCCAGCTACGCCATCCCGCTGGCCATCCTGGCGCACAACGGCCAGATCCAGATGGACGAGAACGGCCGGCCCCCTCTGTGGACCTACCCGCTGGCCTTCGCCTTCTACTTCTGCAACTACTTCGTGATCGTCTTCTGCAACTCCGCCCTCATCAGCTGCGCCCTGATGCGCTTCAACGGCCAGCAGCCGACGCTCGGCGACGGCTTCCGCGCCGCGGCGTCGCGGTTGCCGCAGATCGTCGCCTGGTCGTTCGTCTCGGCGACGGTGGGCGTGCTCCTGAAGGTGATCGAGAACGCGAACGACAAGGTGGGCGAGATCGTGAGCGCCGTGCTCGGCACGGCGTGGAGCGTCGTCACCTTCTTCGTGGTGCCCGTGCTGGTCGTCGAGAAGGTCGGCCCGTTCGCGGCCATCAGCCGGTCGGTGCAGATCCTGAAGAAGACGTGGGGCGAGGCGCTGGTCGGCGGGCTCGGCCTGGGCTTTTTCAAGTTCCTGCTCATCTGCCTCGGCCTGCTGCTGCTGGTGCCCGGCATCGTGCTGCTGGTGATGTCGCAGGGCGCCGGCCCGCTGCTGCTGACGGGCTTCGTCGTCCTCGGCTTCGGCATCTTCGGCCTGCTGATGCTGTGCGCGGCCGCGGCGGCGCTGGACACGATCTTCCTGGCGGCGCTGTATCAGTACGCGGCGTTCGACAAAGTGCCCGAGGGCTTCAGCGCCGACACGATGGCGCGGGCCTTCCAGCACAAGAAGGCGGCGTGACGCTTTCGCGGTGAGAGAGGAACCGGGCCACGCGCTTCGAGAGAGGCGCGTGGCCCGGTT
>JBBSEZ010000013.1:0-51474 GCA_038239195.1 Gemmatales bacterium | reverse complement strand
GAAGACTCGGCCCACCCTACGGGGAGGCTGTTAGTGATTCAGGAAGAACTCGCCGCTGTTGAGCAACACCCAGAAAACGTCCGCAAGCGATTGGTTGTAGCGCTTCTCCTTTTCGCCGGCCGTGGCGGCCGGGCCCGCCGAACCGCCGCCTTCCACGTACTTCGTCATGCGGGCGACCTCGCGGGTCGTCGGCTTGCGCGACAGGGTGGCCAGGTAGAGCACCTCCAGGCGCCCCGCCGTGTCGAGGAAGGGGGCGTCGGTCACCGCGGCCAGCGTCTCGCTGGTCGCGAGCGTGGTGGCGGTCGCGACCAGCCGACCGTTCATCAAAGTCAGCGCTTGCAGGATCGACGTCTGCACGTCGGTCGGCCGGTCGCTGGCGTTGTTGAACTTGTTGAGGAAGTCGCTGCGCGGCGTGTTGCCGCCGAAGAACGGGTTGCCGCGCCCGCCACCCGCTTCCTGGTAGCCGGTCGCCATCGCCACGCTGTCGTAGAGCTGCTCCGGCGTCAGGCCGCGCAGGGCAGAGCGCGCGAACAGCCTGGGATTGTCCTGGCTGCGGTGCGTGCGCGCACTGGAGAGTTGGTAGGCGCGCGTGGCCGCGATGGCGCGAAGCAAAACCTTGAGATCGTATTTGTGGGCGATGAACTCGCGGGCCAGCTCGTCGAGGAGCTCGGGGTGGCTGGCGGTGTTCTCGGTGCCGATCATCTCGTCGATGGGCTCGATGAGGCCGGTGCCGAACAGGTAGGCCCACGTGCGGTTGACGGCGGCGCGGGCGAAGTAGGGGTTTTCCGGCGCCGTCATCCAGGCGGCGAGCGCGGCGCGCGTGCTCGTCTTGTCGTCCCACTTCGGCTCCTTGCCGTCGAGGAACCGCGCCTTCGCCACCTTCTCGGTGCCGGGGATGGTCAGTTCGCGCCGGTTGGGCAGTTCGTTGGTGGGGACGTTGAAGTCGCCCTGGCGACGGCTCTGGATGCCGGAAAAGAAGGCGGCGAAGCTCCAGAACTGCTCCTTCTTCCACGAGGCGAACGGATGATGATGGCACTGGGCACAGCCGACGTTCACGCCCAGGAACAGGCGCGCCGTCGCGCCGGCGATCTCTTCGGGCTTGAGGTCCTTGGCGAAGTAGAACGCCGCAGAGTTGCCGGCGGGCCCATTCCCCCCGCCAAAGGCGAAGCCGCCACCTCCGTTCACCGGCGTCGTCACCAGTTCGCGGACCATCGCGTCGTAGGGGGCGTTCCGGCTCAACTGCCCGCGCAGCCAGGCCTCGAAGCCCGCCACCTGGAAGTGGACCTGAAAGTTGGAGCTAGCCTCTGGCAGCATCAGGGCGCGGTAGACCTGCGTGAAGTGCGTCACGTAGCGCGGCCCTTCGAGCAGTTTCTCCACGAGTCGGGCTCGCTTGTCGGCCCGTTTGTCGGCGAGGAGCGCGCGCACCTCGGCGACGGACGGGATGCGCCCGGCGAGGTCGAGATAAACGCGACGGACGAACTCCGCATCGTCGGCGGGGCGCGTAGGCACGGCCTTGGCGGCCTCCCAGCCGCGCGCCAGATGGCGGTCGATGCGCGCGGCCAGGGCGTCGGCGTCGGCATAGCGGCCGCGCGCCGGCACGGGCTGCCCCGGCGCGGCGGCCGCGTGGAGCGCGGGCGCCGGCGCCAGCAGGGCCAGGAAGCAGAACCACACCGTTCTCATGGATGCGATCTCCTTGATGCGAGCGGCAGGGCTCGGTTTGCTGTAGGACGGCTCTCCTGAGCCGTCCGGACGGCTCAGGAGAGCCGTCCTACAAGCATGCCTTTTCCTACCGCTCGGCTTCTGGTCGAACTTCCTCGCGGTCCTGCGAACCGCGGCGAACGGGCGATCTTCCTACTGCTTCGCCTGCTGCGAGGGCGGCCCGGCCAGCCCCCACACTTTCACCGCTCCGTCGGCGCTGCTGGAGACGGCCGTCTTGCTGTTGGGCGACACGGCCAGCCCCCAGATCGAGCCGGCGTGGGCCTCCCAGCGGCGCAGCTCGCTGCCCCTGTCCACGTCCCACCAGCGGATCGTTCGGTCGAACGACGCCGAGAGCACGCGCTTGCCATCGTCGGAGAAGGCAACGCCCGTCGCCGAGCCCCCGTGGCCGCGGAAGCATTGCAACTCGCGCCCGGTGTCGGGAGACCACACGCGCACCGTGCGGTCGTCGCCGCTGCTGACGGCTCGCTTGCCGTCCGGCGAGAACGCCACGCGGAACGTCTTGCCCTGGTGCCCCTTGAACGACAGCAGCTCCTTGCCCCCGACGAGGTCCCACACCCGCACGGTCCCGTCGTAGCTCGCCGACAGGGCACGCCGCCCGTCCGGCGACACGGCCACGCCCTCCACCTGCGCCCCGTGGCCCCGGAGCACGTGGACCGCGCGCCCGCTGTCGAGGTCCCAGACGCGTACGGTGCCGTCCCAGCTCCCCGACACGACGCGGCGCGAGTTGGGCACGAATGCCACGCCGATCACGCCCATTTCGTGTCCGACGAGCCGCTTCAGTTCCTTGCCGCTCTCGAGGCCCCACAGGCGAACGGTGCGGTCCCAGCTCCCCGTGAGGACGCGCTTGCCGTCGGCGGAAATAGCCACGCTGCTCACCCCCTTGTCGTGCCCGGTGAAGGTGCGCAGTTGCTTCCCGCTCCGGGCGTCCCACAGCCGGACCGAGCGGAGCTGCCCCCCCGAGACGACATGCCTGCCGTCGGGCGAGAAGGCGACGGCCCACACGGTCTCGGCGTGGCCGTTGAGCTCGACGCGGGGGGCCGCCAGGCGGAAGGCGCGCCACACCTTCACGGTGCGATCCAATCCCACCGACACCAGCCGCGCTCCGTCGGGGGCGAACGTCAGGCCCGTGATGGCGTCGGTATGCCCGCGCAGGCGCTGGCGCGGCGCGCCGGTGTTCGGGGCCCAAAGTTGAATGGTCCCGTCCTGGCTGGCGCTGGCCAGCGTCTGGCCGCGCGGCGAGTACGTCAGGGCCAGCACCTCGCTGGGGGGCCCTTTCAGCGTGGCCCGCGCCCGGCCGTCCCGGGCCTCCCAGAGCCGGACCGTCCCGTCCTCGCTGCCGCTGGCCAGCGCCAGGCCGTCGGGCGCGAAGCTGACGGCGCGGACCGTGGCCTCGTGCCCGGTCAGGGTGGCGCGTACCGCGAGCTTTTGGAGGTCCCACAACTTGACCGTCCGGTCGCCGCTGCCGGAGGCCAGCGTAAGGCCGTCGGGCGCGAACGCCACGGCACGGACGGACGCCTTGTGGCCCTTGAGGACGGCACGGCACTCGCCCTTGTCGGGCGCCCAGATGCGCACCGTCTTGTCGTACCCGGCGCTGGCGAGCGACTTGCCGTCCTTGCTGAACGCGAGCGCGTAGACCCAGCTCACGTGCCCCGTCAAGGTGCGGACGAGCTTGCCGGTCAGTGGAGCCCAGAGCTTGATGGTCTTGTCGGGGCTACCGGTGGCGAGCAGTTTGCCGTCGGGCGAGAAGGCCAGGCAGGTCACCGTGTCGTCGTGGCCTTCGAGGGTGCGCAGCAACTCTCCGGTGAGGGCGTCGCGCACCTCGACCGTCTTGTTCTCGCTGGCCAAGGCGAGCAACTTGCCGTCGGGAGAATGAGCGACCGCCAGGAAGACGGGCAGGCCCTCGGGACGAGCCTCACTGCGGCGCAGGGTGGTCAACTCGGCGCGCGACGCCACGTCCCAGAGCTTGAGCGTGCGGTCGGCGCCGCCGCTGACGAGTACCTTGCCGTCACGGGAAAAGGCGACGGCGCGCACGGCGCCGGGATGGCCGTCGAGGCGCGCCAGCATCTGGCCCCCCTTGGCGGACCACAGGCGCACCGTCGTGTCGTGGCTGCCGCTGGCGAGCAGTTTGCCGTCGGGCGAGTACGACAGCGACTCGACCCAGTTCGCGTGGCCATTCAGCTGCGCGACCATCCGGCGACTTTTCGCGTCCCACACGCGGATGGCATTGTCTGCCCCGCCGGTGGCGATGCGGCCATCGTCGGGGGAGAACGCGACGGCGAGGACGGGGCGCGTCCCCGGGAGCTTGCCGACCTGCTTGCGCGTCGCCACGTCCCAGAGGGTTACCTGGGCGATGCCCTTCGCCGCCCAGTCGCCGCCGCCCGCGGCGAGGGTCTTGCCGTCGCGCGAGAACGCGACGCAGTGGAAGCGGAGCAGGTCGCCCTTGAGGTCGGCGAGCTCCCGGCCGGTGCCGGCGTCCCACAGCTTGACCTTCTTGCCCTCGCTTGCCGAGGCCAGCATCTTGCCGTCGGGCGAGAACGCCAGGCGCGCCACCGAGTCGAGCCCGAGCGAGAGCAGCAGGCGCCCGGTCCGGGCATCGCGGATGCGGGCCCGATGGTCCCACCCGGCCGAGGCGAGCCTCTTGCCGTCGGGCGAGAAGGCGACGGAAGCGATCCCCAACGTCTCGGGGAAGGACAGGACTTCGCGGCGGCGGCGCAAGTCCCACAGGCCGACGTGGCCGGGACGGTCCCAGTAGCCGCCGCCCGCGGCCATCGTGTTGCCGTCGGGGGAGAGGGCGACGCTGAAGAACTCGTTGTTCCCGCCGATCAGGTTCAGCGGGGCCGGCATGAAGGCCGTCGGCTCGGGCTCGGCGAGGGGCAGGCGCAGGTGCGCCTCTGCGGGCGTTTGCGCTGCGGGGGGCGCGGCGGCGCTGGCCTCGGCAGGCATTTGGCCGGGGCGGACGAGCATGGGGAGCAGGGGCAGCGAGGCGGCGGCCAGGCCGAGCAGCGCGAGCCGGGCAGGGCCGCCGAGGCGCTTGGGCGTCTCCTCGCCCATGATGAGCGTGAGGCGCTGCTGGAGGAGTTGCATGCCGCTCAGGCCGCTGGCCAGGGCGGGGAGCCGGCGCTTGTTTTCGGCGAGGAAATCGACGGCGTGGAGGATGGCGCCGGCGTAGACGCGCGCCGGCACCTCGCCGACGGCCCAGGCATCGCAGCATTCTTCCTCGCGCGCTTGCAGTTGCCTGCGCGCCAGCCAGACGAGGGGATACCACCAGTAGAGCCCGGCGACGACGACCTCGAGCCAGCGCACCCAGTGGTCGCCCCGCCCGACGTGGGCCAGTTCGTGGGCCAGGAGGCTGGCGCGCTCCTCGTCTGCGAGGCGATGGAGCAGGCCGGTCGGGAAGAAGATGCGCACCGGGCCGACGGCGGCCCACACCAGCGGCGGGAGCGGTCCCGGGATCAACCACAGCGACGGGCAGCCGCGCAGCCCCATCTGCCGGGCCAGGCGCTCCGCCTGCTGCTGGAGCTCGGCCGGGGCGGGCTGAGCGTGGCGCAACAATTTCTGGAAGCGGAAGACGTACAGCCCTGCCCGCGCGAAGAACAGCAGCGAGCCGGCCAGCCAGAAGATGCCGACGAAGGTCAGCATTTCCTCGCCCAGCGAGCGCGCGGCGGGAGGCTCGGTGGGAAGTGGAGGCGCGGGAGCGGTCGGCCCCCGCGTGGGCTGAGGTGCGGTGAGCGTATAGGCGTAGGCCTCGAACGGTGGGGAGCGCGTTTCGGTCGCCTCGGGGCTCGCCAGCCCTCCGCTGGAGTATGTCCCCAGGCGAGGAGCAGAAACGGTGAAGGGCCGGGAGAAGTTGTTGACCTCGACGGCCTCGTACCGGACCGGCGCCGGCTGAGCAACGACTTCGATGGGCGGTGCCACGCTCGCGGCCGCAGGCGCCGGCGCCGGCTCGGGGAGCCAGGCGACGGGCGGCCGGAGCAGAGGTGGCGTGACGAGCTTGAGGAGGACGAGCAGCCAGAGGGCGTGAACAAAGGCCGGCCGCCGGCAGAACCGGCTGGCCAGCAAGGCCGGGACGGCCAGGACGGCCGCGCACGCGGCGTTGGCCAGGCCGACGTACAGGAGCGTGGACATGGTGTCGGTTCCTCGATGCGGCGCTACTTCTTCGGCTTCCTCTTGCGATCGAGCTCGTCGATGAGGGCGCGCAACTCCTGGCGTTCCTTCGAGGTGAGGGCCTCCGCCCGCACCAGGTGCGTCAGCAGCGGGGCCATCATCCCCCCGCACAGCTTCTCCGCCATCTCGCGGAGCCGATGGCCGACCAGCGCGTCGCGGTCGGTCAGGGCGCGGAAGCGGTGGGCGTGGGCGCTGCGGTCGCGGCCGACGTGTTCCTTCTCCTCGAGCCGCTCGAGCAGTTTCTGCACCGTGCCGTACTGCGCATCGCCCCCACCGGGGTAGAGCACGTCGGCGAGCTGGCGAATGGTCGCCGAGCCCTGGTCCCACAACACCTGCAGGACCGCCAGCTCGGCGTCGGTCGGGTCTTTGTCTTTCAGGGTGCGCTCCATGATCCGGCACGCCACGAGGCCAGGAAGGGAAAGGAAGACAGGGCGTCTGACTTCGCTTAAAGTAAGACGCCCTGTCTGGGTTGTCAAGGATTATTTCGGCGCTTTGTTACAAAGGGGCGCTCACCCGACGATCTCCTTGATCGGCTTGCCGCTCTTCTCGACGATGCGGATGGGCCGACCGCCGTGGGACGGGTTCTGCTTCTCGGGGTCGATGCCCAGCGCCTTGCACACCGTGGCCAGGAAGTCGGGGACCGTGGTCGGCTTGTCCTCGATGGTGGTGCCGTCGGGGCTGGTGCGGCCGTAGGCCTGCCCGCCTTTGATCCCGCCGCCCGCGAGCACGCCGGACCAGGCGTTGGGGTAGTGGTCGCGGCCCTGGCTGGGGTTGATGACCGGCGTGCGGCCAAACTCGCCCATCCAGACGATGAGCGTCGTGTCGAGCATCCCGCGGTCCTGCAAGTCTTTCATCAGCGTCGCCCACGCCGGGTCGAGCACCTCGCACAGGCTTTTGACCGCCGGGAAGTTGTTGCCGTGCGTGTCCCACCCGAAGCCGCCGCCGTTGATCCCGCCGAGCGTGACCTCGACGAAGGGCACGCCGCGCTCGACGAGGCGGCGCGCCAGCAGACAGCCCTGCCCGAAGAGGTTGCGGCCGTAGGCGTCGCGCACGGCCGCCGGCTCTTCGGCGAGGTTGAACGCCCTGGAGGCTGCCGTCTTCATCAGGCGCACGGCGCGGTCGTAGGCGGCCTTGTGGCTGCGCGGGGGGGCGTCGGGGCGCTGGGTGGAGAAGTCGCGCTCGAGGTCGCGGAGCAGCCCGAGGCGGGCGTCGAAGTGGGCCTTGCTGACCCGCTCGGCCGGCTCGAGGTCCTTGACCTTCAGGAGCTCGTCGTAGTTCGCGACGGGCCCGTTGTTGACGTTCTCGCCGATGAGGAGCGGGGCGTGCAGCGGGCCGAGGAAGCCCGAAGCGTAGGCCGCCTGGTTGAACTGGCGATAGGGCGCGACGCTGACGAAGTTGGGCAGCGGGGAATCGTCGCGGCCGAGCTCCTTGGCGAGCAGCGAGCCCAGGGTCGGATACTGGATCGCCCCCTGCGGCAGATAGCCGGTGCGGAGCAGATACGACGCCCGGCCGTGGTCGCCCTCCTTGGTGGTGAGCGAGCGCACGACGGCCATCTTGTGGCCGAAGCGGGCGATCTTGGGCAGGTGCTCGCCGATGCGCAGGCCGGGGGCGCTGGTGGCGATCTCCTTGAAAGGCCCGCCGTTCTTGTGGCCGGGCTTGAGGTCGAAGGTGTCGGTCTGGCTGGGCCCACCGTTCATCCACAGCAGGATGCAGGCGCGCTTGCGCAGGGGGCTGGCCGCCGCGGCGTGGGCCAGGTTCTCCAGCCAGCCGGAGGCGGAGTGGGCGGCGACGCCCGCGGCAGAAAGCTTCAGCCAGTCGCGTCGCGACAGGAACGTGGGGAACATGGTGAGACGTCTCCTTCGCGCGAAACGGCAAGCAAGGCAGGGCCCTCTTGCTTGTCGTTTCGCGACCGGGGCGGTTAGTGATTCACGCAGAACTCGCTGCTGTTGAGCAGCGCCCAGAACACGTCGCACAGCGCCTTGCCCGCGTCCCCGCTGGGGCCGCCCTTGTCCACGTAGGCGACGAGGCGCGTGCGTTCGTCGGGGCGCGGCTTGCGGGCGAGCGTGATCAGGTAGAGCTGTTCGACGCGCCGCGAGGTGCGCACGGTGCGGGCCTCGGCGATGATTTGCAGGTTGCGGTTGTGCTCCAGGCTGGTGGCGTCGGCCACGAGCTTGCCGTTCATCAGATAGAGGGCCTGCAAGATCGACGTCTGCTGCTCGGTGCGCCGGTCCTGGTTGGGGAAGCGGCGCAGGAACTCGGCCCGCGCCATGCCGGCGGGCGTGGCGGGGAAGAAGACGCCCGGGTTGAACGCTGGCGGGTCTTCGGCGTTGCCGGTCGCCAGCGCCAGGCTGTCGTAGAGCTGCTCCGGCGTGAGGCCGCGCACCTTCATGCGGGCGAACAGGCGGGCGTCGGCCTGACTGGAGTGCGTCTGGCGGCTGGTCAACTGGTAGGCGCGCGTGAGCGTGATCGTCCGCGCCAGGAACTTCAGGTCGAACTTGTTGGCAACGAACTGCCTGGCCAACTCGTCCAGCACCTCGGGGTGGCTGGGCGGATTGTCGGGGCTGGCCTCATCGACCGGATCGACCAGGCCGGTGCCGAGAAAGTACTCCCACAAGCGGTTGACGGTCGCGCGGGCGAAGTAGGGGTTGTCGGCCCGAACGATCCACTCCGCCAGAGTGACGCGCGGCTCGATGAAGTCGGAGAAGCGCGGCTCCTTGTTGTCGAGGAAGCGCGCCTTGACCGTGCGCGTGGTGCCGGGGATCAGAACCTCGCGCGCCGCCGCGGCCGGGGCGCCGCCGAGGTCGGGGAGCTTCACGCGGGCGCCTCCGCCCGCGTTGGGGCGGGCAAAAAAGGCGGCCTGTTCCCAGAACTGCTTGCGCGTCCACTTGGCGAAGGGGTGGTTGTGGCACTGGGCGCATTCGAGCTTCACGCCCAGGAAGATGCGCGAGGTGGCCGCCGCGAGGTTCTCGGGCTGGTAATTGCCGCCCTGGTAGAAGGCGATGGAGGGTGGGGAGCCGCCGAAGTTGCCCGACAGGGTGGTGTGGACCATCTTGTCGTAGCCGGTGTTGTTCTTGAGTTCCTGGCGCAGCCAGGCCTCCATGCCGGGCCGGTAGGGCGCGACGAGCGGGTTTTCCGGCTCGGGCAGGAGGAGATGGCCCCAGACGTGGGAGAAATGGATCGGGTAGCGCTCGCTCTCGAGGAGCTTGCCGAGGAGCTTGGCGCGTTTGTCCTTGTCGGGGTTGTCGAGGAAGTCGCGCGCTTGCAGGATGTCGGGGATGCGCCCGGTCAGGTCGAGGTAGGCGCGGCGCACGAACTCGGAGTCGGCGGACTGTGGGGCGGGAGAGGCCTTGCGGGCCTTCCAGCGCGCCTCGATCAACCCGTCGATCTTGCGAGCCACGACTTGCGGATCGGCCGCCTTCGGGGCGTCGGCGCGGGACGGGGTGGCGGACAGGATCGCACCGAGCAATACGGCCCCGGCTGCGGAGCGGCGCATGGAGGCACTCCTTTGGCGAACGAAGAGCGGTCACCCGATCGTTGCTCTGTTATAGACGATCCACCTCGTTCACGTGAACGCCGATCTGGCAGGCTGTTACGTTTGGCGATGGACCGCGCCGAAACGCGGCAGGTTTCGCCCCCAGCCTGTTGACAGCGAGCGCGCCGCCGGCGACAGTAGGGCGCCCGGGGCAAACTGCGCGTCCCTGTCCTCTTTCACCCCATGCCAGGCTCGAGGGCCCCTTCCGTGCTGCATCGTCATTCGCTTGGCCGCAACGGCCTTCTGGCGGGGCTCCTGCTCCTCACCCTGTCGTCCGGCGCCCCGGCCGAGGAGGGCCTCGCCGGCGAGATCAAGGCCGCGATCGGGCGCCCCGAGTACAAGGGCGCGCGCTGGGGCATCCTCGTCGTGGACGTCGCCACCGGCACGCCCGTCTACGAGCTCAACGCCGACCAGCTTTTCGCCCCCGCCTCGGTCACGAAGGTCTATTCGTGCGCCGCCGCTCTGGTGGCCCTCGGCGCCGACCACGCCTTCGAGACCCCCGTCTATCGACGCGGGCGCCTCGCCAAGGGGAAGCTCGCCGGCGACCTGGTGCTGGTGGCGCAGGGCGACCTGACGCTCGGCGGGCGGACGGGCCCGGCGGGCAAGATGGCCTTCAAGGACCACGACCACATCTATGCCACGGCGACCGGGACCGAGACCGCCCTGACCGACACCGACCCGCTGGCCGGGCTGAAGTCGCTGGCCCGCCAGGTCAAGGCGGCCGGCGTCCTCTCCGTCGGCGGCGACGTGCTGATCGACGACCGCCTCTTCGAGCGTTCCCGCGGCAGCGGCAGCGGCCCCGACGTCGTCACGCCCATCGTCGTCAACGACAACGTGATCGACGTCACCGTTTCGCCCGCCGCCAAGGCCGGGGCGCGAGCCACCTCGCAGCTCCGCCCCCAGACCGACTTCGTCCAGATCGACGTGCAGGTCGAGACGGTGGCGAAGGGCGAACGGCTGTTCGTCTCGACGGAGCGCGTCGGGCCTCAGCGCTACGTGGTCCGCGGCCAGGTGCCGGTAGGCGCCGCGCCGGTGGTGCGCATCTGCGCCGTGGACGACCCGGCCGGCTTCGCCCGCGCCCTGTTCATCGACGCGCTGCGCCGGGAGGGCGTGGCGGTCAAGGCGAGTGGGCTGCGGCCCCCAACGGCGGAGCTCCCGGAATCGGCGTCTTACGCCCGCCTCACCCGCGTGGCGACTTTCAAGTCGCCCCCGCTGGCGGAGGCGCTGAAGGTGACGTTGAAAGTGAGTCACAACTTGTACGCGAGCACGCTGCCGCTGCTGCTCGGCGTGAAGAGCGGGAAGCGGACCATGCGCGAGGGGATGCGGCTTCAGGGCAAGGTGCTGGCCGACCTGGGCGTGGACGTGCGGGGCATCTCCCTGGAGAGCGGGGCGGGCGGGGGCAACGGCGACCGTGTCTCGCCGCGCGTGACGGTCCAGCTGCTGCGGGCGCTGACCAAGCGGGCCGACTTCGCGGTGTTCAAGGCGGCGCTGCCGGTGCTGGGCGTCGATGGGACGCTGGCGAAGGCGGTCGGCAAGAGCAGCCCGGCGCTGGGCAAGGTGGTCGGCAAGACCGGGACGTACGGCGATCACGACCTGCTCAACGGCCGGCTTCATTTGCGCGCCAAGGCGCTGGCGGGCACGATGACGACGGCGAAGGGCAAGGAACTGGCCTACTGCATCTTCGTCAACGACGTGCGCGGGGGGTCGTCGGTGCGCGAGGGCAAGGCGCTGGGGCAGTTGTGCGAGATCGTGCAGCAACATGCGCCGTGAGAAAGGGGCCCGAAGAGTTGTTTTTTGGCCAGCGCTCCGCTACAGTCTAGCCGTTGTTTCCTCATTCCCCCTGTTCGTATCGTGGAGGCTGCCATGCACGCGGCCAAGGTGTTGCTCGTCGTTCTCATCGGCGGGCTGCTCGTCGCGGCCGGAGTGTTCGCGTTTGTCCCCAGCCTGCGGCCAGCCTTCGTCAAGGCCTGGTTTCAGAAGGCGAGCGGCTTCACCCCGGCGACGAGCCCGGAGGACGCTCTCGACAAGTTCAAGAAGGCGCTGGAGAAGCGCGATTACGAGGCGGCGGCGCTCTACGTCACGGGCGACTACAAGGAATTCATCGACAAGGGAGGCAAGGACGCCAAGGAACTGGCCACTGCCGTCGATGACCTGCAAGCCGTCATGAAGACGACGGGCGTGAAGTCGGACAAGGTCGATTACGCCCTGTTCCTCCTGACGCCGTTTCCGGCCACGTTCAAGATCGCCAAGGTGGAGAAACAGGGCGACGACAAGGCGACCGCGATCCTCGATTGGTCGGATGACCTGGCGCGGTTCGCCGCGGTTCGCACCCACCTCGCCGACTGGAAGATCAACCCAGGGCTCCTCTTCTCCCTGATGCCGAGCAACAGCCTGACGCTGGTGAAGGTAAACCTGAAGCAGGAAGCCGGGGCCTGGAAGATCGTCGTGCCCGCCGAGATCACCGGCGTGGGTGGCCGGCACGTGCGAGACTCCGTGGAGGCGCTGCGCAAAAACGCCACCAACTACAAGAACGCGCTGAACGAGATCAAGACCGACATCAAGAACAACCCCGCCACCAAGGAGGACTTCGAGCGGAGCGTCAAGGTGGCGCTGGAGAAATCGAACTGACGGGCGGCCCAGGCGAACCAATCCTCGTCCCCGGTGTCTTGCAAACATGGACCAGGACAAACGACACTACCGGCAATTGAAGCGCGACGTGAAGAAGGCCGGCAACCGCAAGCGGCGCCAGGCCCTCAAGCGCGACCTCGTCGAAAACCCGGAAGAAGCGCCCCACACCGAGTTCGACTTCGGGCGCGCCAGTTCCGCCAGCCTCAACGGGCTCGACAACGACGCCACACGGCGACCGAAAGGGCGCGACGAGGAGGAATGACCATTTAGCCGCCGAGCGAGCTCGGCGGCTAAATGGTCATCACTTCTTCAAGTTCCAGCACACCAGCCGCCGATCGTCGCGCGCGTAGAGCCGACCGTTGGCCAGCGCCGGATGGGCCCGGCAGGGCCTCGCGAGCACCGAGGCGCGCGCCTTCTCGCGGTAGCGGGCCCCGGTCGCCTCGACCAGCACCAGGTCGCCCCCCTCGCTCAGCACGATCAGGTTGTTGCCGGCGGCGATGGCCGAGCCGCAGCCGAAGCCGTCCTCCGTCCACAACACCTTGCCGGCCTTCCAGTCGATGCAGCGCAGGCTCGCCCCTTCCTCCTGCCGGCCCTCGAAGCCGAACAGGTGGGGCCCCACGGCGACCGGCGTGCTGAAGTGCGCCGACAACACCTTGTCGCTCTTCCACACCTCCTCCACCCCGTCGCGCTTGACGCGCAGCAGCACCGCCCCGGTGCCGTAGGAACTGCTCAGGAACAGGTGATCGCCCCCCAGCAAGACCGGCGTGGCGGCGTTGACCGAGGCGTTGATGCGCGAGCGCCAGCGCTTGGTGAAGCGCACCTTCCCGCTGACCGGGTCGAGCGCCACCAGCCCCGTGCGCGTGAAGAACAGCGCCATCCTCGCGCCGTCGAGGGTGGCGACGAGCGGCGAGGCGTAGCTGGCCTCGTCGTCGGTGGCCTTCCACGCTTCCTTGCCGCTGTCGGCGTGGAAGGCAACGATGCCAGCCCCCGTGCCGCCGACGTTGACGAGCAGGAGCTTGCCTTCGAGGATCGGCGACGTGCCCACTCCGAAAAAGTTCTTGGGGACCACGTAGTCCTTGTGCAGCTCGCGCTGCCAGGCCTTCTTCCCGTCGGCCAGGCCCACGCACGTCAGCACGCCGCCCGCGCCCAGCGCGAAAACGCGCCCCCCGCCGACGGCGGGGGTGGAGCGCGGCCCATCGCCCTTGCGGTAGGGGTCCTCGTACGCGCTCGCATACTTGAACTTCCACCGATCCTTGCCGGTGGCGGCGTCGAGCGCCTCGATGACCTCGTCGTTGCCGACGCGGTGGAAGAGGATGAGCTTGCCGTCGGCCACGACCGGCCCGCTAAAGCCCTCGCCGACCTTCCTTTCCCACAGCACCGGCGGGCCCTTTTTCGGCCACGTCTCCAGCAGCCCCGTCTCCTTGGAGGTGCCGTTGCGCGTGGGGCCGAGGAACTGCGGCCAATCTGCCGCCACTGCCCCGGCAAGCAAGGCAACGACCAGGGCGAGGCGCGACGCGAACGATTGGATGCGCGACATGGGCCCTCCTTACTCTTTGTTGGAGACCTTCTCCAGGACGCACCGGAAGCCGAGGCGATCGCTGCGGAAGTCGGCCGCCTTGCGATCGCGGGCGGCGCTGCGGCAGGCGTCGGCGGGGTCGGCGAACGACCCGCCGCGGATCACGCGATCCTTCTCCCCGGCCTTGACGCGCGGCTTGCCGTCGGGCGAGGCGCCGGTGTGGTCGGGCGACCAGCTGTCGGCGCACCACTCGGAGACGTACCCGGCCATGTCGTAGACCCCCCAGGCGTTGGGCTTCTTGCGCCCCACCGGCGGGTCCTCGCCCTTGGAGTTCTTGGCGTACCAGGCGTAGGCGCCCAGCTCGGTCGCGTCGTTGCCGAAGTAGTAGGCCGTGGTGGTGCCGGCGCGGCAAGCGTACTCCCATTCCGCCTCGGACGGCAGGCGCACGAGCTCGTCGGCCTTGATGAGTTTGCCGTCTCGCAACATCTTGGTTACCTTGGTGCAGAACTCGTTGGCCTCATCCCAACTGACCATCTCGACGGAGTTCCTCGGGCCCTTCCACTTGCTCGGTTCTTTCCCCGCCACCACCTTGTAGAGCTCCTGCGTCACCTCGTAGCGCGCGACGGCGAAGGGCCGGGAGAAGGTTATCTTGACCGCGGGCTTCTCGCTGGCCGGCGCCTTGCCCGACGAGCCCATCTGGTAGCTGGCCGGGAACTTGCCCTTGCCGGGCGTAAGCGGGACGAGTTCCTCGACGAAGCGCTTCAAGATCTTGTCGGCCGGCGCGGGCGGATCGGCGGCGAGCAGGAAGGGAGCGAGGGCGAGAGGAGGGAGCAAGGCGAGCCAGCGGCGAACGGACATGGGGTGCCTCCTGAAGCGTCGCGGAAACGGGCCAGGGAGCAGCCTACCACGTTCGAGGCCGTCTCACCAGGCTCGGCAGGGGCCCTCGCCCTCCCACTTCCCGGCGAGCCTCTTACCTCGTCCCCTTGGCGTTACATTCACGCAGCCAGGCCGGGTCGCGGTCGAAATTGATCGCCCACACCTTGTTGTACGTGTGGTCCTGGACGATCAGGTTGTCCCGGTCGTCGAAGGCGATCTCGCCGGGCGCGCCGAGTGGTAACTGGATGACGGCGTCCGGCGTGGCCTTCTCCAGCGGGCGGCGGTAGAGGAACAACTGGTTGAGGTTCCGTTTCTCCGGGGGCCCCTCGAAGTAGCCGTCGTTGCCGATCACCATCTCGTTGCGCCTGTTGAACGCGACGCTCACCGGCGACCTCGGGTGTTCGCCTTTCAGAAACGTTCGCTTGTGGACGGGCTGGTCGAACCGCTCGGCCACGTAGACCTTCTTCGCCTCGATGGCCGGGAAGAGCCCTTTCATCCCGCGCAGGTCTTCCGCCAGGAACGCCAGGACGCGGCCGTTGTCGTGCAGCTCGTAGGTGTTGTCCACCACGAACAGGTTGCCCTTGCGGTCGAACTTGACGGCGTTGACGTCGCCGAAGCTGGCCGGGCCCGGCGCCGCCAGCCCTCGGTTGACCTGCCCGTCGGTCCTGTTCTTCTGGCCGAGCACGCAATCGACGAGCAACTTCGCGCTCGGATCATCGGGAACGCGTGCGCGCAGCAGGCGGTGGCGGGCGCTGTCGAACACCCAGAGGCATTTCGTCCGCGGCTCGAAGGCGAGCGCCACGTCGCAGCGGTAATCGACCTCCTCGGCCGGGCGGTCGGCCCAGTGGAGCGCGACCAGTTTGCGCAGGGGCCCCGCGCCGGCCTTGAAAGGGAGCTGGTAGGCCATCAACTTGCCGTGTTCGCCCGTCGCCCAGAGGCGATCTTTGTGGTCGATCGCGTGTGCCGATCGGCCCATGACGTGGTTGCGGCGCTTGAGGGACCATCCGTCGTCCTGGCCGACGATCAGGTTCGCCGGGGCGCCGGCCCGCTTGCCGAGGTAGTTGGTCCAGACCAGGTAGCGCTGGTGGTCGCGGACGATGAGCTGGTCCTTGAAGGCCAGGGCCCCGAAGCGGTCGGCGTGCAGGTGGGCGGGCCCGACGGTGTTCGGCATCGTCCCGGGGAACAGCCCGCCGTTGGACTTGGGCAGCGCCAGCCCCTTCGCCGTTTTCCGGGCCCGGTAGGGCAGGGCGTAGCGGGAGATGCGGTGCGCGTGCTCGTCGGCCAGGTAGATGTTGTTCTCGCTGTCGAGCCCGATCATGCCTCCTGGGGCAACGAGGTTGAACGGCTCGAACGGGGACAGCCCGGAGCGCTCGTAGGAGTCGTAGCGCCCGCCGAGAGTCACCCGGTCCGGGGCGCCGATGGCGAGCAGGACGTTGCCGTCGCGGTCGAGCAGCAGGGTGCGCGTGCTGTCGTGGAGCCAGACGACGCCGTCGCGGTAGCGGGCCTTCTTCTCCGCACCCACCCACTCATCTGTCTTGACCGAGTTGAAGACCAGCCCCGTGCAGTGGGTGAACCGATAGCCCGCCGCGAAGTCGCCCGCCCGGCGCTGTTTGGGGGCGAACGTGCGGGCCGCGGCCATGCCGCTCTTGAAGGGGGGCTTGAAGACGAGGACGCGGGCCGGGAAGCCGCCCGGGTATTCATCGACGACGTAGAGCTCGCCGCTGTCCGGGCTCACCCGGGCCAGCGTGGGCGTACCCATCCGATCGAGAGGCGCCGTGGCGACGTCGCGCGCGGGAGCGCCCGCCGCGAAGGTCGGCTGGCCGAGGACCAGGTCCGCGGTGGTCTTCCCCTTGGGGAATCGGAGCACCCGACTATTGAAGGTGTCAGCGACCCAGACGTTGCCTTTGGGATCGACCGACACGCCGCGGGAGGAAACGTGGTCAAAACCATGGCGATTGCCGTAACTGAGGAACAGCGACCGCGCGTCGCGCTTGTGCGGGCCCATTCCGCAGTTGATGCCGTTGGAGGTGAAGTCTTCCTGCCCGAGGACGAGGTCGGGGACGACGTCGCCCTTGCCTCCAACTTTGTCGGCGCTGAACGGGGCGCGGTAGACGAGAACGCGGTTGTTGCCGTGGTCGGGGACGTAGAGGTTCCCCTGGCCGTCCACGTCGAAGTTGAGCCGCAGCCATTGCTCGGCGAGGTTGGTGTTGCCGGGGACGTCGGTCAGACAGAGGCTGGTCCGGCTGGGGCGGGCGAACCGGCCGGTGTTGCAATCGCCGTTGGGGGCGCTGCCGAACTCGTCGGGCTGGCCGAAAACGCGGTCGGCTTTCTTGCTGTTGGCGCTGCGGAAGCCGAGGATGCGGTTGTTGCCCGTGTCGGCCACGTAGATCGCGTTGGGGGACAACGAGCGGTCCACCAGCACGCCGGCCGCATGGTAGATCTTCGTGCCATCGACGCGCCCCGGCGAGCAGTCTCCCCAGCGCGTCTGGCCGAACAGCTTCAGCAGCGTCACCTTCTTGCCGTAGAAGTCGATGGGGGCGGCCTTCGGCTCGGAAGGGCCGGCGAGCGGGGCCAGAGGTGGCACCATCAGGGCCGCGGCAAGGCCAAGGACGGGCGCGAGCAAGGGGAACAGGAGCGTGGCTCGTGGGGACATCGCGGGCCCTCGCACGTCTGCCGGTTGGGCGGGGCCGGCGAAAAGAGGAAGATCGCGCCGTGGCTGGGAACTTCGCCGAGCTCCACGAGCCCGGATCGCCGGAACGACTCGACGGGCGCCATCGTCGCTGGGCCCGCGGCCCCGGTCAAGCAGTTTCCGCTGGCCGTGCGGCGAGCCGATTGTCCTTCCTCTTCCCCGGATGCCCCCGTTGCCCGTGGGACGGGCCTACCACGCTGCCACACCCTGCCACGGTGGCAGGCGCCTCCTCGCGACGGAAGCTGTTTCTGCTCATCGACTTACACGCTGACGTCTGCCTACCCTGCCACCCTGCCACCGCGCAAAGGGGCGGGCGGGGCGCCCCCGAGAGGATCGAGATTGCGCTCAAACTGCTATCGCCACAACGTGGGCGGCGCCCGGCTAATGGGAAGGGCAGGAACGGTGGAGCGCCAGCGTGAGGGGCCCCACCGTTGTCTGGGGCAGGGTGGCTCAGTTCCCTTCCGGCCAGCGACGGGTGGCTTCGAGCGACTCGCCCGTTTCGAGCAGGCTCTTGAGGCTCGACAGGATGAGCGGCCAGCCTTTCGACACGCCTTCGATGAGCTTCGAGTCGGGCTTGGCGCTCTCGTGGAGGACGGTCAGTTTGACCACCTCGCCCTGGGGCTCCAGCACGTAGGTCATCCGCGAATGGCCGTCCTCGCGCATCTCGGGCTTGAACTCGTTGCGCCAGGAGAGGACCAGCCGCCGCGGCGGGTCGATCTCGAGCACCGCGCCGCTGTCGGCGACGCGCCCGTCGGGGATCATCAGTTTCCAGGGGGCGCCGACCTTCCACTCGCATTCCAGCCACGTCCCCACCCAGAACTGGCGGGTGAACTCGGGCTCGAGGAGCGCCTGCCACAGTTTCTCGGGCGTCGTGCGTACGTAGGTCACGTAGACGAACCGCGATTCAGCCATCGTCCTGCCGAGGAGTGGACGGCTCGGGAGAGCCGTCCCACGGGGAGGGGGTTTTCCTGCCCGGCGCCTTCGAGCGTTCCCGCTGGCCTTCCATCGGCCGGGCTCGCGCAGGCGCACTCCTTCCCGGGGGCCACAGCGCCCTCCCATCGCGAACGGCCCCCTGAAAGACTCGCGTGCTTTCACTGCGGATCTTCGTCCACAATCCAGCGATACTCGGCCCTCTTGAGCCCCATCTTGCGCCTCACCTGATAAAAGAGCACGGCGGTGATCTCCCCGGCCTCGCCGCTCGCGGACCACAGCGCATTGATCTGTTTGAGGTTGAGGTCCGGGTCTTTGCTCAGCGCGTCGCGGATGAACTGCGATTTATTGGGCCCTTTTTCTTTCGCCATGCGTCGTCTCTCCACCGAGATTGTTGTCGCCCAGGGCAGGACGTTTTGGCGCCACCCGGGGCGCTGGCCCAGCCGTAACGGGGCCTCGCCCTGGAGGCAGGGCCGCTGGGGGCACCGGGGCGGTGCGCTCGTGTCTGGTCCTTGCCGACTTCCAGGGGGCATTTTAGCTGACCGCGGGCCCGGAGTCATGCTTCCGGGTGCCGGCATCCGTCGTGGCGCGGGAGCGCCGGCGGCAGAAAAGAGAAGGAGGGCCCGAGTTGCCGGGCGGAACGGCGGGCGGGCCAGGAACGAGCGCCGCGCCGGGGCGATTCGCAGAGGGGGGTGAAGCTATCGGGGGCCTTGCCATCGCAGCGAGGTTCGGTGTCTGATCGACTTCCGCCAACCGCCCGCCTGTCGATTGAGGGATGGGCGCATTCATTGAGGGGCCTCGGCCGCCGCGAGCGGCAACCGCTTCCGCAAGAAGACCTTCCGGCAGGAACGCGCCGACGTACAATGGCGCGGGGGAGGCGAGATGCTGTCGAGGACCGACCTGAATCAGGAGCCGCTGGAGCTTCCCGCTTCTGCCCGGTGGCGCATTCGGAGGTGAGGGACGATGTTCCTTTTCGAGGTAAAGTCGGCCACCAAGGAGCTCAGCCTGAGGGGGCAGTTGACGGCGAAGACCAAAGTTCGACGGGCCCTCTACGACGTCATCGTTGGGGACGTTCGGTTCCCTTCGCTGCTGGTGTCCGAGCCTCACGTCAACTCTTCCGTCCCGCAACGAGCGCTGGCGATCGAGTGCGGGCCGAGCGCCTTCGCGCTCGAACACGACATTCGAGATCGACTGAAAACGTCGGCGTGCGTCATCGCCTTTCAACCAATCGTCAACGCCGAGAGGCCGGGGGACCGTCTGGGCGAGCGATTCGAGCTTGCGGTGAGTTCTTGCTACGCTTACGTCACCCTGCATGGCCTGCTGTCGGAACGATCTCCCGACCACTCCGATGGCCTCTGTTGGACGTCGGGAAAGCGAACCGGTTGCGAAGAGCGGGAGCCGACCGTCGGGCACCTTGCCGCTTGCGACATTGTGTCCCCGGCAGAGCTTTCTCAACTCCAGAAAGACATTGCTTCCCAGGAGGACGTAGAAGCCTCCATTACCATCGCCGGGGAAGCGGGGCAATTGCGCAAGCACGGCGATCGGTGTGAAATGACCTTCCCCGGCAGCTCGGGCCTTGCGGATTCGCTGGCAGTTCTGTTGACGTCTGGTGGTCGTTGGGTGGTCATGCCTGGGCCCTTCTTCATAAGGAAAGACGGAACCTGATCGGACCGCTTCACAGGGCGGCGAATCCGACCGTTTGAGGCAGGGGCAGTTTGAAGCCCTGCTTCCTCGCCACCGCGAGGGCGCTCTCCGCCGGCCGCCTGCCTTGCTGTGGGGCGTTTGTGGCTCTGAGTGGGCTGCGCCAGTGCCAGGGCGATGGCCTCCTGCACATCCAGGGGCACCATCAAGGTCTTTTCGGACGGGCCTTCTGAAACGCCATCTTGAGCCCGGGAAACGTGGAAAGCCGCCCCAGGGTGTCCTCGCATAGGTCGTCGAACGTCATGGAGAAGATCTGCTTGCCGTGAACGATGACGTGCTGGTGCCGCCAGCTCAACCGATCCTGCTCCTTCGGGCCGAGGTCCTACTTCCGCCCCACGACGAGCAAGCCGCTGACGTGGACGTCCCTGCTCCTGAACCTCTGCTCGAAGTCCGGGGAGTGCCGCTGGGTGTCCAGTTTGTAGAACCAGTCCACGATCTGGCTGAAGCCGTGCTCAAAGCGCTGTGACCATTCGAGGGTGTTCTTGCCCTTCTTCTTGGCGAAAATGCTGTTCGGGGCGGCGTCCTCGAACTCGACGAAGACGAACGCGCTCTTGGACCAGTCCCCGGCGACCAGATCGCAGGTGAAATCGCCGAAGAGCGGGTATTCGTGGGCGACGCGATCATAATGCCTCGCCCGCGCGTTGTACACGCTCAAAAACGCGGACAGGTGCTGCCTGGCCTTGAAGAAGGGGAGGATTTGGTCTCGTTCCCTCAGAGTGGTGTGACTGCCGAGGAACTTCTGAAGCTCCTGCGCCTCCTGGAGGCACTGGTCGTAGCGGAAGGCGAGCGGCGTGAGCATCATTGCGTGGGGCCCCCGCCCGACGCCTCGAACTGCTCCAGAGCGCCCTCCCGGACGATGTCCGCGACCTCGACTTTTTTGTCCTCCGTCGGCTGGACGACGACGCCCAGGTCTTCGCCCGCACGAACGAGGAAGGCGAGCGGCGTGCCGTCCAGGGGCACCGCGCCCGCGGAAGGCCATTGGTCTCGTTTGACGTTCCGCAAAGGGGCCACTGCCCGGATGACCGCGAGCCGGTCCGCCTCGGGCAGGGTGTCGAAGAAGGGGACGGCCCTCCGGTGGAAGACGACGGAGGCCCTCTCGAAGAAAAGCTGGACGTGCTCCCCGCCAATCCGCCCGACCTCCTCGGTCCCGCTATAGACGGCCACCCAGAGCTGGTCCGGGGGGAGGCTCACGCACGTGGAGGCGACGTTGTCGTACAGGATTTGCGGGAGGTAATATCCGCGCTCCTCCCCCGGCTGGAGCGGCCCCGTCCTGGCCTGATCTATCGGGAAGAGATCGAGGGGCCACTCGCGATCCTCTGCGACGACAGCTCCGCCCCCAACTTGCTGCGGCTGCTTGTACCTGTGCTCGAACGCCACGCGGGTGATCTCGAACGGGACAGCGCCGACGTTCTCGACTCTCGCCACGACCACGAAGCCCTGCTCCGCCTCGGCAAACGACACGATCGAGACCTTCGCCTTGCGGGCCACGAGGCCGACCCGCGACTCTACGAGGGAGCCGACCAGGCGGGCATCCCCGCTGAACGCCACCTTCTGCTTCGAGACGATGAGTTCGGGCGTGTCCGGGCTTTGACGCACGTCCACAACAAAGTCGATCTCGCTCATAGAGGTTCTCCGTCTCCCTCCCCTTCCAAGGCCCGTGAGGGCTGGGGACCGCGAAGAGAATTATACCAAGCGACGCGAGGGGCGCCACCGCCTCTCGCTGGTCGGGGCAGAAAAGTTGTGAGTAAGACAGAACGCCCGTGCAGGGAGGACGGCCCCCGCACGGGCGCCTCCTCGGCGAGGGCGGGCATCAGACGGTCTGAAGGGCGAGCGGCCTGAAGCCCTGCTTCCTCGCCGCCGCGAGGGCGCTCTCGCCGTCGGCCGCCTGCTTGGCCGAGGGCCGCCTGTTACTGTTGATGGTCCGCCCGAGCGTCGAGGCGACCGACCTTTGCGCGTCGCCTGGTTTCCTGGTCTCCCTGGTGAAGCTGGCCGAGCAGACGGTTGTCGCCGGGCGGACGGACAATGGCCTGTTCGTTTTGGGGGCATGCCTGTATCGGGCCGGCCGGGACCGCGAGGCCATCGCCGCGCTCGAGGAGCCGAACCGGCGGCACGGACGGGGCGGCTTCCTCTACGCCTGCTTCGTCCTCGCGATGGCCCACCAGCGCCTCGGCGAGCGCGAAGGCGCAGCCCTACCTCCAGTTCGCCGACCACCGGATGAAGACCGAGGGCCCCGGGGCAGCTCCAGAAGGCATACATCCGCCTCGCGCGAGGCGGCCGACCTCGCCGACCGGCGCCCCGTGCCTTGCGCCGAGGACTGAAACGGGCCCGCGGGCCGCGTGGCTCTTCTCCGCGGAGGGCGGCGCTCTTCCTCCCTGATCGGCGTCGTTTTCTTGTGCCAGGATCGCCCTCGGCTTTTCGCAGGGGGGCCCGAAAAATGAGGCCCGCAGCCGGCCTGCCGCCCGTCGCGAGAATTCCTACAATCGGGAGGTGGTGGGTGGACGTGGCTCGATCCCGGAGGCGCTGACCAGGGCGGACTTGCAGAAGCTCAAGGCGGAAGTTTTGGCGGACGGGCGCATCGACGAGGACGAGGTGGCGCGGCTGCGCCGCGAGCTCTACGCCGACGGCGTCATCGACAAGGAGGAGGTCGAGCTCCTGATCGCGCTGCGCAACGAGGCATCCTCGGCGTGCCCGGCCTTCGAGGACTTCTTCTTCCGCGCCATCAAGGACAACGTGCTGGCCGACGGCTCCATCGATGCCGCGGAGGCGTCCTGGCTGCGGGCGATGCTGTTCGCGGACGGCAAGATCGACGACCGCGAGAAGCAGTTCCTGCGCGAGTTGCGGGCCGAGGCGAAAGCGGTCAGCCCCGAGTTCCAGAAGTTGCACGACGAGTGCCTGAAGGGGTAGCGGCGAGGCGCCTTTTCGCGGGGGCCGTCTTGGTCGCCGCCCCGGCGTGGGCGAGCTCGCCCACAAGGGCGGGCGCCGCGCAGCGCAGGCGGTCGTCGCCCTGGCGCGTGGCGTCTCCTGCTGGGGCGAGCCCTGCGCTCCGACGAGCTCCGCGGCGGCGAGGCGCCCGGGCAGGCTAACTTTCGTCCTGCGTGGGCCCGGGCCCACGGTGCTCAAGAAGGGGGCCCGCCTCGGACGGATCGGACGGATACCCACCCCAGCCCTTCCCCCGCCTCCGCCGCCAATCCTCCGAACGGCTCGCCGCTCGCGCGACTCGCCGCGCTCCGTTTCCCCTGCGAAAACGTGGCGTCAGGAGCGGCGGAGTGACCATCCAACGAGGACGGTGTCCGGCAGGAAAACGAGCGCCAACACGGTAGGAATCCGGGCGCTGGATACGGCACGCATCGGAGCCGGTGAGATGTGCCGCCACGGCCGGATGGGATAGGGGAGGCAGAGAAGGTTCGGGCGAGCCAACGAGGGAGCGCCGCCGCGCGCTGAGTCGGCCGAGCGACCCCGCTTCGCCGACGTGGGGTTGACAGGTGCCACCAGTGGGGCTATTCGCCTTGCCGCTCTTCCTTGCCTCACCTGGGGGCAGGTATCACAATGAACAGGTGGGCAAGTGTATCAATGCTTACCATCGCCGGCTCGATCAGCAAGGTGGGCAGATGGACGAACTTCTTCGCAAGGTCAAGGCACGGGTCGAGGAACTCGGCCTGAGCCTGAAGGATGCCGCTGATCAGATCGGGGTTACCGTCACCTCGCTTCAACGGCACCTGGGGGGAGAGTACGTCCGGAGCGATTCGCTGGCGAAGTATCGAGGCTGGCTTGACGGGCGGCGTGCGACGAGCAGGCCGGTCCAACAGGTGATCCAGAGCCTCCTCCCGCCCGGCAGTGAAGACGACAGGGACGTGGGTGGCATCGGTTCTGTGCGGATCGTCTGTCCTCCGTTCAGGAGGAGCAAGCCATACAAGGTCGTCGATTTGTTCAGCGGTTGCGGGGGGATGTCTCTGGGCTTCGACCTGCTCAGTCCTGAGGCGCTCGTCGAGGCCGATCCCGATGGGCTCGCGCTGCCCGGTGAGCGAGCCGTGAAGGCCGGCGTTTTTGAGACGGTCCTTGCCTTGGACATCGAGGCGAAGGTCGTCGATATCCAAAACAAGAACCACCTCGCTGCCGGGGCGTTGCAAGGCTATCCGGCCAGGTGCGTCAGCCTCGCAGACTTCCAAAACGCCTGCGAGATGCTCGCGTACTACCTCGACCACTTGGCGAATCGGAGCGGGGACCGCGACTTGCGCGCGGGCCTGAATGCCCTATCCAGACTGCCCCTCGCCGAATTCAAGGCGCTCGTCCGCCGCCTGGACACTCATTTCCTGGCGGCGTTGGAGCGAAGGCGGGCGGATGCTCGCTTCCGGCATGAATACGGCGAAGTCGATTCCACCGTGTTCGGCCAGACTTCGGTGGTCGGCTTCCATGAAGCTCTCGCGCTGCCGCAAACGTCCACGAGCAAGCCTTCGCTCGGGCCGCTGGTGTGGGCCGATCATGGAGGCTCGTCGGCAGAGGCGCTGAGCCTGCCCGACCTGGCGCGCCTTCACGGGTACGAGAGAGCGCACGCAGAGGCGACGGAAAGCGCGGACGCCTTGTGGGAAGGGGAGTTGGCAAAGCTGGTGGGACGGACGGAGGGCAAAGGACGCGGCCAACTGGCTTCCTCCGCCGGACGCATCCGACGCTTCACCGAGTTCCTGAAGACCGAGCCGATGAAGCAGGTGAAGGCGGCTTGGCTCGCCTGGCGTGCGGCGCGGGACGCCCTCCGGCTCGTTACCTTCAGCGACCCCGGCGTGGAGGCGGGGCTGCGGGAGTTGTACAGCGCCGACCGGCGGGTAGATGTGCTGCTCGGCGGCCCGCCGTGCCAGGGCTTCAGCCGGATAGGTCGGGGGAAGATCCGCAGCCTGAGGGAGCATCACGTCCACGTCGAGACGGACCCGGAAGCGGGTGACGTGCGAAACCTCCTCCTCTTGCGCTACGTCGAGTTCGTGAGCGCGCTGGAGCCGCGCTTCTTCATGTTCGAGAACGTGCGCCACTTCCAGGCCAGCGTGAAGACTCCTGAAGGCGAGTTCCTGGCGACGGAGGTCCTCAACGACGCGATTCAGGAACTGTCCCAGCACCGCGTCAGCTACCGCGTGCGGGACCGGGTCGTCGATTGCTCGCGACACCTCATCCCGCAGACGCGGGAGAGGTTCGTCATGGTCGGCGTTCGGACCGACATCAGCCACCCGGCGTGCGCGGCGGAGCTACTGCCCGATTGGTGTCTGGATCTGCCGGTGCTTCCCCCGGTGCCCCTCCGCGCCGCGCTAGAGGGGCTGCCAGCGCCGCTCGTCGCGCGAGGGCAGCGCGCCGGCGAGGTAGCGGGAATGTCTGCGACGGTTCGTGTCACTGGCGAGGGGGTTGGGGCTGCCGTCCAAGGTCCGTCTTCAGTCTACCTCCGCTGGGTTCGGCAAGTCTCCGGTTCAGGCACGGACGGAGAGGCGAACACCCAGACCGACGCCCATTTCATCCGCGACCCCCGCGCCGACGATCAGGCCTTCTTCGCGTTGCTGGGACCGGGCGAACGCTGGATGGATTACCGCTGCGACCAGAGTCCGACCTTGCTGGCCTTGCGCCAGACCCTTGAGGCTTTGAGGGGCTTGTTCCCTGACGACGCCGAGGACGGGCAGGTTCTTACCGGAGCCGGCGGGACAGCGACCTTCGACCGGGCGACGGTCGAGCGCCTCCTCGCTTGCCTGGACGGCTCTCTGTCTATCCGGCTGTTGCTGGAAAGCATCCCGCCGCGTGATGGCGAGCTTCATCACCACCTGCTCACCACGAATTACCTGGCCAAGCGAGAGGGCAACAACGGCGACTGGATCGCCCGCCTGCACCCCGATAGGCCGTGTAAGACGGTGGTCAGCCACATGGCGAAGGACACCTACGCCTACGTCCACCCTTGGGAGCCACGGACACTGTCGGTCCGCGAAGCGGCCCGCCTCCAGACTTTCCCCGACTGGTTCCGTTTCGGTGAGTTGGGACTCGTCGATGCCTTCCGAGCCGTCGGTAACGCTGTGCCTCCGCTCCTGAGCTACCAGTTCGGGATGAAGGTCGGGCGTCTGCTCTGGGCCTGTGAGGCGGCGGGCCGAGCGCACGAAGCGCGCGAAACTGCTGCTCACCTCAACGGCGTTCAGGCGGCAGGGTAGGGAGTGAGCAATGGGCCGCAGCCGCTCCGAGCAAATGTCACGCATCCGTGGGAAAGACACTTCTCCCGAGAAGGCGTTGCGGCGCGCCCTCTGGGCTGCGGGTTTGCGCTACCGCGTCAACTACCGCACTCCGGGCGGTCGCGCCGACATCGCGCTCGTCGGAGCGCGCGTCGCCGTCTTCGTCGATGGGTGTTTCTGGCACGGCTGTCCCCTCCACTACGTCCGACCCCGCACGCGAACCGAGTTCTGGTCGGCGAAGCTCGACGACAACGTCCGGCGCGACCGCCGGCAGACCAGGGAACTTGAACTGGCCGGATGGCGTGTCCAGCGGCTGTGGGAGCATGAAGTTTTCGAGTCGGCGGAGGCAGCGGGCGAGGCGATCCGACGAGCCTCGTCCGAGAAATCTCCCCCGGCGCTCGCGTGGCGCGTCGTGAAGGCCGACGCCATCGAGGGGCAGGACCCGCTGGAGCGCTGGACCCTTCAAGACCTGCGGGATGCTGCTCAGGAACAGGTCATCGACCGCATCCGCACCACCGCGAAGTGGAAGCGGCCCAGCGACTGACGGGCCGGCCACCCTCATCCCCTGTAACACGCCATATAGGTCGTGGTGCCACCCTTCGCGCCGTGGTACCCCCATGTCATGGATGACGCGGCGATCGAGCAACTCGCGACTGCCTTACAGAAGCGCGTAGCCGAGAACGTCAGGCAGGTCAGGCTCGCGAAGAGCATGACCCAGGAGACGTTGTCTGCCGAAGCGATGCTCGCGCCGCGCCATCTCCAGAAGATCGAGGCGGGTGAGGTGAACGTCACCCTCAAGACACTGGCGGCCATAGCCGGTGCATTAGGGGTTCATCCGGAGTCGCTCTTTCGCCCGCCCGAGCAACAGTGAGGCACCAACAGCGAGCTTCCATGACCAGCCCGACGATGAAGATCTTCTACGGACCTCCCGGCTCGGGGAAGACGTTCCGTGTTGTCCGCGAGGCAGTCCGAATCCTCGTCGGCAACTTGCCGACGACCGGCGGCGGGACCACTCTGATAGATGCACCGAACGTAGACCAGGACAAGGTGGGCGTGCGTTACCGCGAACTGGTCGATGCCGGCCGGGTCTGGTTCGTTACCTTCCACCCAAGCTACTCCTACGAGGATTTCATTGAGGGGTTTCGCCCGAAGGCTGCGACCCAGCAGGGGGCGGTCGCGTATGACGTGGCACCCGGCCCCTTCCAGAGAGCCTGCGAACAATGCGGGGTGGCCCTCCCCTGGTACGAGCAAATCCGGCCTGACCAGCAACTCGGCCCGGACATGACGGTCACCCACGTTGACAGGGGCGGCGTCGCGGTCCGTAAGCGGAACCCCAAGTACAACCCTGGCAACGCCGGAAGCACGGGCATCACCGAATACACGGTGAACTACGCGCCTGTCTGGATGGTGGACCGACTGGACGCCGCAGGTTACGCCCCAGGCTCCTACACGGCGGGCGGCCAAGAGCATGAGGACAGGAACCAAGTTCAGAGGGACACGGAGATACCGTCTACCGTCTTGACGAACTCCGCTCACCTCACTGCTTTTCACCGGCGACTCCAGCAGATCCGACAGGAGCAAGTTGCGGAGCAGTCGGTCGTACTGATTATCGACGAGATCAACCGAGCCGACCTCTCGCGCGTCATGGGCGAGCTTGTCACGCTCCTTGAGCCTGTCAAGCGGCTCGGGCAACCCGAAGAACTCAAGGTCTGGCTCCCGTACTCAAAGCGATGGTTCGGGGTGCCTTCTCAACTCTCGGTCATCGGTACCATGAACACCACCGACCGGTCGCTTGCCGTGGTGGACTTCGCTCTACGCCGCCGGTTTGAATTCGTGGAGATACCGCCTGACCCGACCCTCTGCCCCCCGAGTTACGGCGGCATCAACGTCCAGACCTTCCTTAGCCGAATCAACGAGCGGATCGAGTACCTCCGATCCCGCGAGCAGTGCGTCGGCCATGCCGAACTGATGAAGCACAAGTTGGACGAGGTCAAAGAAACCTTCGCCGCGCCGAGCGAACAGGAGAGGGAAGCGAAAGCCCTCGCGTGGGTCATCAGGAACAAGCTACTCCCTCTGCTGCTGGAGTACTTCCCAGAGGAGTGGCGACTTGTCCACATCGTGCTGGGCAACAGTGGCCTGCTTGAACGCCGCGAACCACCCGATCACCTGACGAAGCTGCTCGGAAACGGGGAAGTGGCCAGCGTCGATAACGTCCTCCGCTTCAAGGTTGATCCGAGATGGGATCCTCATGGGGCGTGGAACGCCAAGTGGTTCCGCGATGAGTTATGCGCGAACGATACGGCGCTGCAAGTCGATCTCCCGCCCCCGACCACGGCGGGGGCGGTGCCTGCGGGCACGAAGTGAGGATTGCCTCCCAGACACCCATCACACACACAGCGCCATGCCCACGCCATCTACGAGAACCAGGGTGTTGCACGAGGGCGACGAAGTTCCGCCCGAGATCGACACCCCCAGCAACCGCGTTCAACTGTGGTCCGCGACCCGGCACATCGGCGGCGACGCCTTTCGCCTCGTGAAGCAGGGGAGGCGGCTGCGGGTCGGCAACGCGGTCGGCTTCATAGACCTTGGGCGTGTGCAGTTAGAACTCCGACCCAAGGCGAGCGGGGTCGCCGGGGAGGCTGGCGACCCGCGACGCCTGCTCCTCGACCTGCTCTCGTTCCGGGGACTCGCGCCCCGGACGCTACTGCGGCGCGGAGCGGTCCATCAGACACGATCCCTCCTTGAGGTGTTGTTCAAGGCGTTCGCCGACGACCTGGCCGAGCGACTCAGCCTGGGCGTGCCGCGCCGCTACAGCGAACGGGAAGATAACAGCACCGTCCTGCGCGGTCGCGTCCTGTTCGGAAGGATGGCGACCCGCCCGCCGGGCAACGACCATGTCCTGCCCATCCGACACGCGCCTCTCCAGTTCGACAACCCTCTGAGCCGGGTCATCCTGGCGGCCGTCCGAAGGCTCCAAGGCTTGACTCGCTCGGTCCAGACCTCGACCATCCTTCAGCACTGCGGGGCGTTGCTCGACAGGGTCACCCCCGTCTCTCTGACTCAACAACTCGTCGATCACCTGCACCTCACTTCCCTGGAGGCGAACTGGAAGCCCATCGTCGATTTTGCTGCCGCCCTCGCCCAAGGCCAGACGCCCGACCCCGTGGCGGGCGGGGGAATCCGGTCCTTCGGACTGACCTTCTCGCTCGACGATCTGTTTGAGGCTGTGCTGCGGAAAGTGCTACCCCAGGCTCTTGTCGGGACGCCACTGTCACTGGCTCCGAAGAGGGAGCGCGCTCATCTCCTCCGTTCCCAGCAGACTGGCAGGCAGATCCTGCCCCTCCGCCCCGACTACCTGTTCACAGGGGCCGGAGGGCACAAGGAGCTTGTCGCGGACGCGAAGTGGAAGCTGTTGGAGTGGGAGTCACCGGCGCTGGGACTCTCACCCTCCGACGCCTATCAGTTGACGGCCTACCTCGCCGCGCACAAGTTGGACCGTGGCGTCCTCTTCTTCCCCGCAGACAAGGGAACGCCTCTTACCACGGGGGCCGCGTGGACGCATCGCTTCACACTGCTGGATGACAGCGGCAACCGCCGAGTCACGCTCGTGGCGGTTGAACTCGCCGCGCTGGTGTCCGGGGATGGTGGCCGCAGGCAGCAGGCGTTGTCTCGACTGCGGCAAGCTATCTTGAGCAGTTGACCGGTCTGGCTGGCGGCTCGCCCGAAGCCGGGACGAGGTGACGCCACGCCTGAACGACGCTCGCGCCGTTCGCGTGTTGCTTTCTCGCCCTCACCCCACGCGAGTAAAAGTGTTCACTCGTGGATTAGTTTATGCGTTGTGGGAGAGGCAGGGTTGGCTGACCTGGCGCACCCTGAAGCCACGGGGCGGCGCGCTCGCAACACCAAGGGGCCGGGGACGGATCGGGGTGGGATTGCCGGCCGGTTGTCGCGGCCCACCGAAGTCGTGTAGCCAACATGCAGCCAATGTAGCCAAACTGTAGCTTGATCGGCGGACGGTGACGGACGTGGATGGATGCGGAAGTGTAATGAGAATTGCAAGTTAGGACGCAAGCGGACAACGGCGGATGGTGATGAGACGTATTCCCTGTGCGGTCATGAGGGAACCTCTCGCGATGCGGCACATGGGTTGGAAAGGCAACCGTTCGGAAGTAGGCTGACGAGGGAGCAGCCGATGAGGGTGAGGTGCTCTCCTGGGCGGTGTTCAGGCGCCCGCGCATCTTGTCGGCGGCCCAGGAAGCCGTCTCGCAGGCGAGTCTGGCCCCATTGTCCGTAGTCTGGTTCTCTGGGACCGTTGCAATCCCCCTTCCCTCAACGCATCAAACAGGGTGATTATCGCCTGTCGGGGTCGAGGCGTCTAGCTCCGCAGGGGATTTCGCTCGAAGAGGGTCGCAGAGGGGCCTTCGCTTCCCGCCAGACGGCGGGCGGCGAGGTCCACGAGCAGCACCGCCGCACGCTGGCGTCGTACGCCGAACTGGCCGCCTCGGGGCAGGTGTTGCTGGGCGTCGAGTCGGAGTTCCGGGCCTCGCTCGCAGCCATCCGCGACGCCCTGTCGGCGCCGCACGCGGGCAACGGCAGCCGCGCGGCGCGCGACGGCCCCGCCCGCATCCGCGAGACCGTCGAGCTTCTGGAGAGGCGGCTGTCCGACCTGCACTCGCTCGCCATTCAGGGGGGCAGGCGCCGGACCGTCGATCTGGACGCGGAGATACGCAGCGCCCTCTCTGTCGTCGAGGACCAGGCGCGCGGGAACGACATTCGCTTCTCGGTCAAATCGCCCCCGCGGAGCACGCTGGCCCGCGCGGAGGTCCGCCCCGAAAACGTGAGGCGCATCCTCGTGCTGCTCTTCGACAACTCCGTTCTGGGCTTCTCGCGGGAGAAGGGCCGGCAGGTCGAGATCCGGGCCTGGGCGCGAGGCGACCGGGCCGGCTTCGACTTCTCCGACAACGGCCCCGGCATCCCCCCGGACCGCGCCGAGGACGTGTTCCTCCCCCACTACACGACCCGGGCAGGGGCGGGCGGCATGGGGCTGACCATCGTGCGCGAGATCTGCCGGTCCCACGGCGGCGACGCCAGCGTCCTCGAGCGCAAAGGCGGCGGAACGACGGTGCGGGTGGAGCTGAAGCGCAAGCAGGCGCGGGCGACGCTCGCGGGCGGCCGGTGAACGAAGTCAGGGACGGCGACCGCGACAGCCCCCGTTTCAGAACGCGAACTGCAAGCTCGCCGTGAGCCCCTGGCTCCAGTACGAGGAGCTCGCCATCGGCACGGCCGGGCGCGCCACGCCGTCGAAGCTGTTGTCGATCTGGTTCCCCGGCCGGGCCACGTTGCTCAGGTAGAGGAAATTATAGCCGACCGTGCCCGTGATCCGGGGCGTGATGGCATAGCCGACGGTCAACTGCCCTTCCGGGACCAGCGCGAAACGGTCCCTCGAGTAACGGCCCGTCTGAAGCGTCGCGTAGTTCCCGCCGGCCAAAGGTACTGGCGCACCGCCGACAGGGCTCACAAGGGTGTTCCCGTCGATCGTGATCGTCTGGTGCATGTTTCCAACGGCCAGCTTGCCCGTGCCGCCGAGGCGCCATCGGCCCCACAGGTACTGCACCTCGGTGCCTATCTGCCCGCCGTTGAACACATTGTGAGTTCTGAACTCGTCGATCGCCGTGACGACCGACCCCGGGGGCGCGGCCACCAGCACGTTGCCCGCGTCGTCGGTGTAGTTCGTGCCGGCGAACAGGCTGGAGTTGGTCGTGATGACGAGCGACTCATCCAGTTGGAGGTAGCGATAGCCTCCCATGAGGTTGACCGTCCAGCCGTTCGCCCGGAAGAGGTTGTACTGCAGGTTCGCGTCCGCGCCGCCAAACCGGGTGGAAGAATGGACCGCGACGTCCCCGGTCGCAACGCCCGGCGCGCTCACCTGGGTGGGGAAGGGGGCGCCGGAAAGCGGTTCGTTGAGGACGAAACTGCCATCCCCGGCGCGGTCGGCGACGGCGAAACCGGCAGATTGTTGGTCCAGGAAAAAGAAGCTGACGTTGGCGCCGATCTTGTGAGCGTCGTCGAACCACCCGCCGGTAAACATGCGGAAGCCGGCCTCGGCACCGTAATTCAGCCGGCCATTCAGAGAGGTCGTGCCGGGCATGCCCAGGTTGCCCGCGCTGCTTCCCTGGGACGCGGGCCCGGTCGTCACAACGGGGATCGCCAACGGCTGATTCTTGGACCACCAGACCAGCCCCTCGATCCCCACCCAGAAGTCCGGATTGCCGCCGGGATCGCGCAGGGCGAGGGGCGGGGGATACGGCAACGGGGCATACGGCGGCGGCGGGGGAGCGTAGGGCGAGGTGGGCCACGGCGGGCCGGGCGGGGCGCTCGGCCCCTGGGCGGACACGTATGGTTGGGGCGGGCCGACGGGCGGCGCCAGGTTCTGGGCGTCCAGGGCGTTGGGCGGTGCGGGCGCAAGCCGCGGGTTGGGGGCCGGCATCGGGAGCACCTCCTGCGCGGACAGGCTTCCCGCGAGGAGAAGAAGGGAGGCGATGGCGAGTAACGTACCACGCGACATGGTCATGGTCCTCCTTGACTTTCGCGCCGCGCAAGGCCCCTTTGGGCAGAGGAACGTCGCGAGGGCCCTTCCTTGCGCGAAATCTCGTTTTTGTGGGCGTGCCGGCGGCAACGGCATCGAAGGGCAAAAGACGTTGCCGGGGGAAGTCAGGTTGTCGGCGCGGAAGGGCGCATTTTTGGTTGCTCGACGTTCCGAATGGACGTTCTGAATTTTCGGGCGGACTGTATCGACGTGGCGTGGCCCTGTCGATAGGTCTTTGGCGCTGGGCAGGAAGAACCATCCTTGTAGGACGGCTCTCCTGAGCCGTCCGGACGGCTCAGGAGGGCCGTCCTACCAACCCCTCGCCCTGGCCCTTCCGGCCCGTCTGGCCTCCGCAAGAGCTTGCGCCTTCTGGTAGACTGCGCAAGGAGAAATTGCTCAACCCTCTTCGAGGGCCCGCCATGATCCTCTTGCCCCGCCCCGAAAGGGCCAATGGGTGCCATTGTCTCGCCCCGCCGGCGGAGGCGATCGCGCCCGGCGCCCTGTCGCTCGCCGTCGCCCATCGGCACCCAAAGGCGCCCCGCCAGCCGTCACCGCACGGAGGCGACGGCGGTCGCCTCGCGAAAAAGGCCCCCTTCCTGCTGGGCGGCGGACTTGCCCGGTGGCGCTCATCGACGCCCCGCCGGCTGTCACCAAACGGGGGTTGATCGGCGCGGTGGAAGGCCACGCGCCGGCGCACTGCCCGGCCTCTTCTTGTTTTCCGCGCCCGTCTGTGCTTATCTGGGAGCACGGTTTGCGCTACTTCGTTCCAGGAGGGAAGGCGAATGCTTCACGCGATGATCATGGCGGGCGGCGGGGGGACGCGCTTCTGGCCCCGCAGCCGCGTCCGGCGGCCCAAGCAGTTCCTCACGCTCACCGGCGAGCGCTCGCTCTTGCAACTGGCGCTCGACCGCATCGAGGCGGCCGTCCCGCCCGAGCGGAGCTGGGTCATCACCGGCGAGGCCTACCGCGACGAGACGGGTACGCAGCTCCCCAACCTCCCGCCCAGCCACGTCGTCGGCGAGCCGTGCGGCCGGGACACCGCCGCCTGCATCGGCCTCGGCGCGGCGCTCATCGCCCAGCAAGACCCCGACGCCGTCATGCTCGTGACGCCCGCCGATCACGTCATCGAGCCGGTGCGCGAGTTCGAGCGCGCCGTCCACGTCGCCGCCCAGATGGCCGAGGAACACCCCCAGGCGCTCGTCACCTTCGGCATCGCGCCCACGTTTCCCTCGACGGGCTACGGCTACGTACATCGCGGGCCCCAGGTGGCGCAAAGGCAGGGCGTCAGCGTCTTCCGCGTGGGCAGCTTCAAGGAGAAGCCGACCAGCGACGTCGCCGAGCGCTTCGTCGTCTCGGGCGAATACTTCTGGAACAGCGGCATCTTCGTGTGGAAGGCCTCCACCTTGCTCGACGCGATGAAGCGCGAAAAGCCGGCCATGCACGCCGCCGTCACGCGCATCGCCGAGGCCTGGTCGGGGCCGCGCCGCCTGGAGGTGTTGCGCGAGGAGTATGCCAAGATCGAGCGCGTCAGCATCGACGTGGCGGTGATGGAACACGCGAAGGACGTGCTCGTGGTGCAGGCGCCCTACCAGTGGGACGACGTCGGGAGCTGGCTGGCCGTGGAGCGCATGCAGCCGCAGGACGGCGCCGGCAACACGGTGCTGGCCGAGCATTGTGGGCTGAAGACGAGCAACTGCGTCATCGTCGGCGAGCCGGGGCGGTTGATCGCGACCATCGGCGTGCGCGACCTGCTCATCGTGCAGGACGGCGACAGCACCCTGGTGGCCGACCGGCGCGACGAGGGCACGGTGAAGCAACTGGTCGATGAGTTGAAGAAGAAAGGGCTGGAAAAATACCTGTGAGCGGAACGCGCCTCCTCGGGGTCGATTTCGGGAACGTGCGCATCGGACTGTCGATCAGCGACGCCGGCCGGATGCTGGCCTCGCCGCTGGAGACCTACGCGCGCCAGGGCCGCGAGGCCGACGCGGCGCACTTCCTCGCGGTGATCGCCCGGGAAGAGGTGGGCGGGCTGGTGGTGGGGCTGCCGGTCCATCTCGATGGCCGCGAGGGGCAGAAGGCCGCCGAGGCGCGGGCGTTCGGGGCGTGGCTGGGCGCGGCGACGGGCCTGCCGGTGACGTTCTTCGACGAGCGCTTCTCGACGGTGCAGGCGGAGTCCGCGCTGTGGGCGGCGGGCCTGACGCACAAGAAGCGCAAGGCGCGGCGCGACCGCGTGGCGGCGCAGATGTTTTTGCAGGCGTACCTGGAAGCCGGGTGTCCCGCCGAGCCCACGGCGGGGCCGCTGGAGGGGTGATCGTTTTTCTCGAGGGAGTCGTCTCCGATGAAGTACGTGTCGATGGGCGCGATGGGGCTGGCGCTGGCGCTGGCCGTGCCGGTGGCGAACGCGCAGCCGAAGGAAGACTGGAAGGCGCTGCTGGAGAAGCGCACCTTCAAGTCGGGCGGGGCGGAACTGCCCTATCGGCTGCTGAAGCCGGCGGGCTACGACCCGAAGAAGAGCTATCCGCTGGTGGTGTTTCTGCACGGCGCCGGCGAGCGCGGCAGCGACAACGAAGCGCAGATCAGGCACGGGGTGCGCGAGTTCGCGAGCGCCAAGCACCGCAAGCAGTATCCGTGTTTCCTGATCGCGCCGCAGTGCCCGGCCAAGCGCGGCTGGGCGGGCAGCGAGCCGGAGCGGCTGGTGCTGGAGCTGATCCCGGCGCTCCAGAAGGAGTTCAGCATCGACGCCAAGCGCATCTACGTCACGGGGCTGTCGATGGGCGGCTACGGCACCTGGAACCTGATCGGGCGACGGCCCGAGTTGTTCGCGGCGGCGGTGCCGATCTGCGGGGGCGGCAACGAGAAGATGGCGGAGAAGATGGCGAAGGTGCCGATCTGGGCGTTCCACGGCGACAAGGACACGGCGGTGCCGGTCGATCGCTCCCGGAAGATGATCGCGGCGATCGAGAAGGCGGGGGGCAAGCCGAAGTACACGGAGTACAAGGGGGTCGGGCACGACTCGTGGACGCGGGCGTATGGGGACGCGAAGATGTTCGCGTGGATGTTCGCGCAGAAGAAGGAGTGAGGAAAGGAGACGCGGGATGGCCCTTCCTGGCGAGAATCATTCCGCTTCTTGCTCCAGAAGGGTCGCGACGTCCTGCGCGGCGTGAAAGAGGTGAAGGACTTCGATCCCTCCTTCGATGGGCCGGTAGTAGATCAGATGGTTCTTGAAGCCCTTGACCGGCCAGCAGCGAACGTCCTGGAGAAGGGGATTGGACAGTTCGCAAGGCGCCCCGATCCCTGCCATTTGTTCGAGAGTTGCAAACGTCTGCTCGGCGGCCTCTTCGAAGCGCCGGGCGGTGCTGATGCTCGAGTTGCCCAGGTGCTCCGCCAGATCGCCCAGTTCCCGGATGGCACGCGGTCGAATGCGGATGGTCATGGCCCCTCCGCCTTCGCCCCCCGCGCCAGGCGGGCCTCGAGGTCGCGCCGGCGTTCTTCCCAAAACGCTGGCGTGACCTCGATGGGTTCTCCACTGTCCAGGGCGCTCAGCAGCCTCTGTTCGAGAGCTTGCTTGTCTCGTTTCTCGCGCTCCTGGCGCAGCAACTCCTGCACGAAGGCATCGGGGGACGCGTGTCCCTCTTGTCTGGCTTGCTGCTCCACCCAGTTCCCTAGCGGTCCCGGCAGAATGATGTTCACGGTCGGCCCTCCTTCCCCAACTCTACTCGGCCAACGCGCCCTCGGTCAATCTTGAACGGGCTTTCGACGGTGGAAGGGACCGAGGCCCAACCTCACCACCGTAACGGCTTCTGCCACGCCTCCTTCAGCGCCCCCAACTGCCCCCACACCGCCCACTCCCCGTTCGCCCCCACGAGGCGCAGGCGCTGCTCCTTCACCGTCGTCCCCAGCCGCAACAGCGGCACGTCGGCCAGGCAGGCGCGAAACTCGGCCTCCTGCCCCGGCCGCACCTCAACCACGAACCGCGTCGTCGATTCGGAGAAGAGCGCCACCTCATCGGGCAATCCACCGGGCAGAGCCGTCACGTCGGCGCCCACCTCGCCGGCGAACGCCATCTCCGCCAGCGCCACCGCCAGCCCGCCCTCGCTCAGGTCGTGGCAGGCGCGCACCAGCCCGCGGCTTATCGCCTCGTGCAGCTTGCGGAAGACGAGCGGCGCCTGTTCCAGGTCGGGGGCCGGCACCGTCCCCCCGCTCAGCCCGCGGACGAGGTGGTAGTGCGACCCGCCCATCTCGTCGCGCGTCGCGCCGAGCAGAAAGAGGATGTTTCCGGGCTCTTTCAGGTCCATCGTGACGCAGCGCCGGACGTCGGACACCCGGCCGAGGGCGCTGATGAGCAGCGTCGGTGGGATGGCGATGTGTCGGCCCTCGGCGTGGTACTCGTTGTTGAGGCTGTCCTTGCCGCTGATGAACGGCATGGTGTAGGCCAGCGCCACGTCGCGGCACGCCTCGGCGGCGCGCACCAGCGAGCCGAGCACCTCCGGCCGGTCGGTGTTGCCCCAGCAGAAATTGTCGAGCAGCGCCACCCGCGCCGGGTCGGCCCCCACGGCCACCACGTTGCGCACCGCCTCGTCGATCGCCGCCGCCGCCATGCGATACGGGTCGAGGTCGCCGTAGCGCGGGTTGATGCCGCAACCCACCGCCAGCCCCACCCACGAGCCCAGCACCGGCGCCACCACGGAGGCGTCGCCGGGGCCATCGTCGCGCGCCCCGACCAGCGGCTTGATGACGCTGCCGCCCTGTACCTCGTGGTCGTACTGCCGGATTATCCATTCCTTGCTGCAAACGTTCGGCGAGGCCAGGATCGCCAGGAGCACGTCGGTGAGGTTGTCGGCCGGCTTCGCCAAGCCGCTTGCGGCAGGGTGGCCCGCCGCTTGCGGCTTGGCGGCCCCCGTCCACGTCGCCTGCCGCACCACCGCCGGCCGGCCGTCGTGCAAAAAGCGAAGGTCGAGGTCGGCCACCTCCTCCCCCGCGTAGCGCAGCCGCAGCCGGCCCGTCGCCTCGAAGCGCCCAAGGGCCGCCGCCTCCACGTCCTCGCCCGCGCACAGCTCGCGCAGGCGAGGCCAGTTCTCCTCCGATACCGCCAGCACCATGCGCTCCTGCGACTCGGAGATCCAGATTTCGACGTACGACAGGCCCGCATATTTGAGAGGCGCCTTGTCCAGATCGACGCTCGCCCCCAGTTCCGCCGCCATCTCGCCGACGGCCGAGCTGAAGCCGCCCGCCCCGCAATCGGTGATGGCCGAATACAGCCCGGCGTCGCGCGCCTGCAGCAGCACGTCGAGGAGCTTCTTCTCGGCGATGGCGTTGCCGATCTGCACGGCCCCGCCGCTGACGCGCTCCGACTCCGCCGTCAGTTCCAGCGACGAGAACGTCGCCCCGTGGATGCCGTCGCGCCCCGTGCGGCCCCCCACGGCGACGATGAGATCGCCCGGCCGCGCCGCCTTCTCGCAGCGATCGACGGGGATGAGGCCCACCGTCCCACAGTAGACGAGAGGGTTGCCCAGGTAGCGGTCGTCGAAGAGGACGGCCCCGTTGACCGTCGGGATGCCCATGCGGTTGCCGTAGTCGCGCACCCCCGCCACCACGCCCTGCATCACCTTGCGCGGGTGCAGTACGCCCGGCGGGAGCGCCTCGGGCGGGGTGTCCGGCGGGGCGAAGCAGAAGACGTTGGTGTTACACACGGGCTTCGCCGCCAGCCCTGTGCCCAGCGGGTCGCGGATCACGCCACCCAGGCCTGTGTTGGCCCCGCCGTAGGGCTCGATCGCCGAGGGGTGGTTGTGCGTCTCCACCTTGAAGCAGGCGTGGTAGTCGTCGGTGAAGCGCACCACGCCGGCGTTGTCCTCGAAGACGCTCACGCACCAGTCGTCCGCCCCGAGGCGCGCGCGGATCTGCACGGTGGCGCCGAAGATGGTTTCTTTGAGCAGGTTGTCGATGCGCCGGCCCTCGAAGTCGATCGGGCCCTTGAGCGTCTTGTGCGAGCAGTGCTCCGACCACGTCTGCGCCACCGTCTCCAGCTCGACGTCCGTCGGCTCGCGCCCCAGCCCGCGGAAGTGATCGCGCACCGTCCGCATCTCGGCCAGGCTCAGCGAGAGCTGCCCCTCGCGGCTCAGCTTCACGAGCGCCTCGTCGTCGAGCTCGCGCAGCGGCACCTCGACGCGCTCGAAGCGGTAGGCTGCCCCCACGGCGAGGTGGTCCAGGGTAAGCGGGCCCTCGACCACTTGCTCGATGGCCTCGTTGGCCAGCACCTTGCGGAAGAGCAACTCCCGCACCTCCGGCGCCAGCGCTCCCCCGAAGTAGCGGCGGAAAGTCCGCACGGAGCCAACTTCGATGCCGAGGTCGCGCGCCGCCTCGACCACGCTCAGCGCGGCAGGGTCCATCACCCCCGGCAGGAGCAAGACGGTGGCCAGTTGGTCGCCCGAGGCCCCTTCGTTCAATTCGCCCAGCCGCCCGCTCTCCACCAGCGAATCGACGAGCAGCTCGCGCACCAGGCACTCGGCCTGGGCGCGCGACAGTTCGCCCTCGAGCAGATACCCCCGCGCGCTGCCGGCGAGCGCGGCGCCGGCGGCCCGGCCGTGCGTGAGGAGGGCCAACTCCTCGACCACGCGGCCCCGCTCCCCGTCGTGCCCGCGCGGGCGAACCTCGATCTCCCAGAGCATGGCCAACCTTCCTCAAAAAAACAATTAGCCACAGATGAACACACACGAACACAGATGGAAGAAAGGCAGATAGAGGAGGGAGAAGGCCGATGCCTTTGCCGTTCTCTCCTCTTCGGTCTTATCCGTGTTCATCTGTGTTCATCTGTGGCTAATTCCTCTTCGGTTCGTTAATTGCGCCAGACGAAGAAGAGGCCGGCGCCGAACAGGGCGCCGACGTAGAGCCCGCCGAGCACGAGCCCGGTCGTGGCCAGGGGCATGAAGCGGCCGCGGATGCGGAGCGCCGCCAGCGCCTGGCCCGCACCGATGCACGCCACGACGACGTTGCCCAGCACGAGCAGGACGAGGGCGAACTGCACGCCGATCGACAGCGAGGCGAGCCCGCCCGAGAGCAGGGCCGCCCCGAGAAACGCCAGGCCGCTCGCCAGCCAGGCCCCGCCGCCCAGGGACAGGCCCAGCACCGCCTGCCGGTAGTGCTCGCGATCGTGCTCCGGCAGCGCCGCGCCCGACGCCAGCGCCTTGTTGATGCAGGCCACGCACCACACCTGATTGCGCCAGCGCGTCCGGCACACCTCGCACACGTAGGCCCCGCAGCGCGCGCACAGCCCGACCGTCTCGACGCCGGGGTGGACGGGGCAGGCGCCCTCGCCGATGCGCGCCGGGCGGCCGCTGCGCGCCGCCGGCTCGTAGAGCGGATCGCGGCAGTGCGGGCAGCGCGCCCCGACGCGCTCGCGGTCGTCGGGCAACGGATACTCGCACGAGGGACAGTGCGCCGCCATGACCGCCTTACCCCTGCACCTGTCGGGCCAGCACCACCGCCGCCACGCTCAGCCCCCACAGGGCGCCCGCCAGGCCCAGGACCGACCCGCTCGCGGCCAGGCCCCGCCCGCCCATCTGCGCCCGCGTCTCGATCTGCCGCAGCGCCAGCCAGCCCAGAAAGGCCGCGACCGTTGGCAGCACCGTGCCCACCATACACAGCACCACCGAGAGCGCCGGCGGGGCGGCCTCGAGGTGCCGGCTCACCGCCAGCAACGTCATCATCAGCGTCATCGGCCCGCTGACCAGGGCCACCACCAGCGCCACCACCGCCAGCGGGGCCGTGCGCGGAGGGCGCGTGCGGGCGCGCAGCCGAAAGTTCTTGCACGGCCCGCACAGGGTATGCTCCTGCAACGTCACCACGCACAGGTCGCAGAAGCGCATCTTGCAGTCGTCGCAGCCGACCGTCGAGGCCGACTCGTCGTGCTGGAGGCAAAACTGCGGCCGAACGCGCCGCACCTCGCGCGGCTTGCGGGGCGGCGGAGGGGGCGGGGGCGGTGGACTGTCGTCCTCGTCCTGCGCCGCCTGGAGCGGGCGCAGCGCGCGGGAAGGAGGGAGGGGGGCCGGCGCCCACGAGGGCCGGGGGGGTTGCGGGCGCGGCGGCGGAGGGGGCGCGGCGGGCGCCTCGGGCTCCGAGGCGGTGCTCGACCAGGGCACGCGGTTGCCGGTGCCGCACTCGCAGAACACGAGCGTCCCGGCCAGGTGATCGCCCCGGCCGTGCCGCTTCCCGCACTGCTTGCACGCGAACCAGATCATCTTGTGCCCGTCTCCGGTGCCTGCTGTCAGCTTATCAAACCGCAGGCGCTGGACGAGGCGAAGTCCTCGTTTCTTGCCGGCCGCGCCCCGGCCAACTGCTTCCTCGCTTTCTACAACGAGAGGAGCCCGCCCCTCGTTCCCAGGCCTCCGCCATGAAAGCACGCCAGGTCGTCGTTCTCGAACCGTTCAAGGTTGGCGTCCGCGAAGTCGAGCTGCCGCCCCCCGCCGCCAATCAAATTCTCGTCGCCGCCGAGGTCAGTGCCATCAGCGCCGGCACTGAGCTGGCCGTCTACACCGGCACCCACCAGTGGCTCAAGGACCCCAACCTGCCGGACTGGAAGTTCCCCTTCCGGCCCGGCTACAGCGCCGCCGGCACTGTCGTCGCCGTCGGCGCGGGCGTCACCGGCTGGCAGCCTGGCGAGCGCGTCAGTTTCCCCGGCAACCATGCCTCGCACGAACTGTTGACCATTGGCCACGAGCGCGGTCGGCTGTGGCGCATGCCGGCGGGGCTGGACATGGAGAAGGCCGCCGTGGCGTGCGTGGCCCGCTACGGCATGGGCGCGGCGATCCGCGCCGGGCTCACGCTGGGCCGCTCGGCCGCGGTCCTCGGGCTGGGCGTCATCGGCCAGTTCGCCCTGCGCTCCCTGATCGCGGCGGGGGCCTACCCCGTCGTCGGCATCGACGCCGTCGCCATGCGCCGCGACGCCGCCCGTGCCGCCGGGGCCGACCACGCGATCGATCCCGGCGCCGGCGATGCCCGCGAGCAGTTGACCAAGTTCCTGGGGAGTCGAGGCGCCGAGATCGTGGCCGACGCGACCGGCGTGCCCGACGCCATCCCGACGGCGATGGCGCTGGCCTGCGACGGCGGGCAGGTGGTGGTGGTCGGCAGCCCGCGCGGCAAGGCGAAGGAGGTCAACTTCTACGACGACCTGCATCGTCGCTACGTGGAGGTGACGGGCGCGCACGGCAACATGCTGTTCGAGCCCGCCCACGTGCGCCTGGCGGGCGCCTGGGGCCTCGACAAGGCCCAGCACTGGCTGCTCGGCACGCTCGCCAACGGCCGGCTCAGTCTCGCGGGCCTGCTCACTCACCGCATCGCGCCGGAACAGGTCGGCGAGGCGTATGAGGGGCTGCTCAAGAAGAAGGAGGAGTACCTGGGCGTCGTCGTGCGCTGGAAGTGATCGCCCTTCTTGCTTGCCGTTTCGCGCAAAACGACAAGCAAGAAGGGCCCCGCGCGCCGCCCAGTCCCCGCCGATGGACCTCCTCGCTACCTGGGCCCTGCTGCTCCTCTCCGCGTCTGCCGCCGGCGTCATCAACACCCTTGCCGGCGGCGGGACGTTGCTCACCTTTCCCTCGCTCCGCGCCGCGGGGCTCTCGGAGGTGGTCGCCAACTCCACCAGTACCGTCGCCCTGGTGCCCGGCTCGGTCGCGGGAGCATGGGGCTTCCGGCGCGAGTTGCGCGGCACGGGGCCGTGGCTGGCGCTCCTGATCGGCCCCAGCCTGCTCGGCGGGCTCGGCGGCTCGCTGCTCTTGACGCGCCTGCCCAACCACTACTTCGCCGCCCTCGTCCCCTGGCTGCTGCTCACCGCCTCGCTGCTTTTTCTCGCCCAGCCGTACCTCACCCGGGCCCTCCCCGCGCGCACCGCGGATTCGCTCCCTTCGCCCTGGCTGTGTGGCGCCGTGGTCGTGTTCCAGTTCTTCGTCGCGGTCTACGGCGGGTATTTCGGCGCCGGCATCGGCATCCTGATGCTGACCTCGCTCGGCCTGATGGGGCTTGGCGACATCCACCGCATGAACGCCGTCAAGACGCTGCTCGCGTCGTTCATCAACGGCGTCTCGGTCGTCGTGTTCGTCGTCGAGGGCACGGTCGAGTGGCGCTACGCCCTGCCCATGGCCGTCGGCGCCATCGCCGGGGGCTACGCGGGGGCCCACCTCGGCCGGGCCCTCCCGCGCGTCGCCGTGCGCTGGTTCGTCATCCTACTCGGGCTGGGGCTGTCGGCCTACTACTTCGCGCTCCAGGCGGGGGCCCTGTCCGGGTGAGCGCCCCGTTGTCGAAAGGGCGCCGCGTTCGGAGAATGACCCCGGTGCGGTCGTTCCCTCACCCCGAATGAAAGGGCTCGTCATGATAAGGCGTTCCTGGTTCGCCCTGGTGGTCGTCGCCGGGCTGGGCGCCCTGCCTCTGGGCTGCGGAGGCGGAGGCGGCGACGAGGGCCTGACGACCACCGAGTCGGGCCTGAAGTACAAGGACCTGACGGAAGGCGAGGGAGCGACCGCCAAGAAGGGGGACGCCGTCGAGGTCCACTACACCGGGAAATTGGCCTCCAACGGCAAGCAGTTCGACAGCAGCGTGGGCAAGAAGCCGTTCGCATTCACCCTGGGCGCCGGCAACGTCATCAAGGGCTGGGACGAGGGCGTGGCCGGGATGAAGGTCGGCGGCAAGCGCAAGCTGGTCGTGCCCGCCAAGCTCGCCTATGGGGGCCGGGCGAAAGGCACCGACATCCCGCCCAACTCCGACCTGGTCTTCGAGGTAGAGCTGCTGCGCATCGTGGCGGTGAAGTCGGAGGACCTGAAGGTCGGGACGGGCGACGTTGCCGAGAAGGGGGACCTCGTCGAGGTCCACTACACCGGGAAGCTGGCCTCCAACGGCAAGCAGTTCGACAGCAGCGTGGGAAAGAAGCCGTTCGCATTCACCCTGGGCGCCGGCGAGGTCATCAAGGGCTGGGACGCGGGCGTCGCGGGCATGAAGGTGGGCGGCAAGCGCAAACTGGTCATCCCCGCCCCACTCGGCTACGGCCCCAACGGGAGCCCGCCCGAAATCCCCCCGGACGCCGACCTCGTCTTTGAGGTGGAGCTGTTGAAGATCGTGAAGTGAGGGCCCCGGCCCTCGAGCAAAAGGACGCATGTCATGCCACGACGCAGCCTTCTCGCCTTCCTTGCCGCTCTGGCCCTCCTTTCGAGGGCCGGCGCCGCCCCCGCGCCCCCGCCAAAGAAGGACAAGCCGAAGGCCGTCACCACCCCCTCCGGCCTGCGCTACGAAGAGCTCGAGGTCGGCGCCGGCGCGGCGGCGGGGCAGGGCAACACCCTGCGAGTGCATTACACCGGCTGGCTGCCGGCTACCCAGAAGCCGTTCGACAGCAGCAGAGGCCAGGGCCGGCAGCCGTTCGAGTTCCGGCTGGGCGCCGGTCTGGTCATCAAGGGCTGGGACGAGGGCGTGGCCGGGATGAAGGTCGGCGGCAAGCGCAGGCTGACCATCCCGCCGGCGCTGGGCTACGGCGCCCGCGGCGCCGGCACCGTGGTCCCGCCCAACGCGGTGATGATCTTCGAGGTCGAGTTGCTCCGGATCGAGAAGTGAGCGCGGCCCGCCATCTGCTTGGCGGGCTGGCCGGTCTCTTCTCTGGAAAGAAAGGACGTGTTCCATGATGAAGCGTTTGGCCGTTGGCCTGCTCGCGCTCGCCGCGGTGGTGTTACTGAGTGCGTACACCGCCCAGGCGCAGGACAAGGGGCCAGTGAAGGACGTCAAGGTCGTCACCACGGCGTCGGGCCTGAAGTATCAGGACCTGAAAGTCGGCGCGGGCGACGAGGCCAAGAAGGGCAACACCGTGTCGGTCCACTACACCGGCTGGCTGGTCAAGGGCGGCAAGAAGTTCGACAGCAGCCTCGACCGCAAGAAGTCGTTCGACTTCGAGCTCGGCGCCGGCGACGTCATCAAGGGCTGGGACGAGGGCGTGGCCGGGATGAAGGTCGGCGGCAAGCGCAAGCTCATCATCCCCTACCCGCTCGCCTACGGCGAGCGGGGGCGCGGCGCGGCCATCCCGGAGAAGGCGGACCTCGTCTTCGACGTGGAACTGCTCAAGGTCAGCAAGTGACCTTCGCCACGCAACGGCAAGCAAGACGGGCCCGTCTTGCTTGCCGTTGCGCGGGCCCGCTTCACTTCTCCCCGTTCCCCTCCGCCTCCAGAATGTCCACCGTCGGCAGGTCGCGATTCGCCCGATGGTTGCGCAACACCTGCCGCAGCTCCTCGCGCCCCAGCGCGGCGTAGGCGGCGTCGAGCAGCTCGTACGCATAGTCCGTCTTCGTCGGCCCCGTCGTCGCCCACAGGTCCTTGCCGATCTTCAGCGCCGTCCCCGGGAAGCCGGCGCGCAGGGCGTCCCGCGCCTCCTCAACGAGGTCCAGGGGATCGTCCTCCTTGCGCAAGCGCGACCACAGCCGTTTGTCCTTGAGCGACAGCGGGCGAGAGAGCGCGGGCGGCACCACGATGCCCATGCCCTCCATCGTCTCCGCGACGACGCGCTCGTCGCGGAGGGGGGCGCTGCCGTAGCGCTCCGCGTATTCCTCGCCGATCTCCGGGCGGTGGGTGGTGGCCCAGCGCATCAACGTGCCGCGCAGCTCGGCGAGGCCGTCGAGCTGGGCGTCGTACTCGGCGGCGTTCTCCTCGTCCTCGGCGCGATATTCTTCGCAATCCTGGTGGGAATGCTCCAGGTGCAGGCGGACCGCCTCGAAGAGGTCGTCCCCGTCGGAGGAGATTTCAAAGGCGTCGCGCGAGTAGTAGCTGGCGACGCACCCGCTCCCCGCGGCGGGGTCATCGAGGTAGAGCCCCCAGTGCAGGCCATCGATGTGACCGGCCACCGCCGTGAAGAACTCGGGCGGGTCGTCGTAGTAGCGCCAGTGGAGGTGAAGACTGTAGCGCGGCGATCGGCCGTCGAAGCGACCCGCCAGCACCTCGAACGGGCCGACGAGCACCATGTCGAGGGCGTCGTCGAGGGCGCGCAGCGGCTCCAGCGGGCGGAGGCGCGCGGCGAAGTCCCAGAAGCGGAAGAGGTCGTCGGGGAAGTCGAAGCCGTAGAGCTCGCGAAGCTGGGCCCGGCGACGCGCGAGAGGGGTGGTCATGGGGGCCCTCGTCAACGACCCCGGTTAGCGACGCTTCGCAGAAGCGTGCGGATGGGCGCTTCTGCGAAGCATCGCTAACCGGGAGCATCCTCACGACAGGATGCCGGTCACCGTCTCGCCCTGCACCAACTCGCGCGGCTGGTTGAGGTGGTTGTAGACGAGCGTGCTCGGGTTGATGCCGACGCTGTGGTAGATGGTCGCCAGCAGCTCGCGCGGGTGGACCGGGTTCTCGACGGGCGCCGAGGCGGTCTTGTCCGACTTGCCGTAGACGATGCCGCGCTTGACGCCGGCGCCGGCGATGACGCCCGTGTAGCAGTAGGGCCAGTGGTCGCGGCCGTCGTCGTTGTTGCTGTTGCCGGAGGTGCTGACGCCGCGGACCGGGCTGCGGCCGAACTCGCCCACGCAGACCACGAGCGTCTCGGCGAGCATGCCGCGCTGGTCGAGGTCGGTGAGAAGAGCGGTGAGGCCCAAATCGAGCATGGGGGCGGCCTGGTTCTTCATGCGGCCAAACAGGCCGGTGTGAACGTCCCAGGAGTGGTTGTCGGAGTTGGCGACCTTGGGCCAGTTGACCTCGACGAAGCGCGTGCCCGCCTGGATGAGGCGGCGGGCCAGCAGCAGGCTCTGGCCGAAGGTGTTCATGCCGTACTGCTGGCGCAGGACCGGCGTTTCCTTGGACAGATCGAAGGCCCGGCGAGCCTCGCCGGAGATCACCAGGCCGAGGGCCTTGCTGTAGTATTCGTCGAGGTCGTGCTTGGAGGTGGCCCGCTCGAGGGCGGGCATGCCCTCGTTGATGGTGTCGCGCAGCCGGGCCCGGCGGGTGAGGCGCTTCGCGGAGACCTCGGGGCGGAGCTGGAGATCGTCGGTGCGGATGCGATCCATCTTGCGCTGGTCGTTGTCGTCGCCGGCCGGATAGAGCGTGTAGGGGTCGTAGGCGCGGCCGAGGAAGCCGGCGGTGCCGCCCTTGCCGATGACGTTGCTCTCCTGGAGCGGGCGGGGGAGCATGACGAAGGGGAGCATCGGCTTGGTGGGCGGTTTGAACTTGACGATGTTGGAGCCGACGTTGGGGAAGTCCTTGGGGCTGGGAGGCTCGAGCTGGCCGGACGGACTGACCTTGTCGGCCGTGTAGCCCGTGAGCATCTGGTAGATCGCCGCCGTGTGGTTGAACAGCCCGTTGGGGGTGTAGCTGACGGCGCGGAGCATGGTGAACTTGTCGTTCACCTGAGCGAGCTTGGGCAGGAGCTCGGTGTACTTGACGCCGGGGAGCTTGGTGTCGATGGCCTTGAAGGGGCTGCGGACGTTGGCGGGGACGGCCTCCTTGGGGTCCCAGAGGTCGAGGTGGCTGGGGCCGCCCTGGAGGTAGATGAGGATGACGCCCTTGGCCTTGCCGAAGCCGGGGCCATCGGCGCCTTCGCGCTTCTTGGCATGGGCCTGGAGGCTGAAGAAGTCGGCGAGGGTGAGGCCGAGCATCGCCGACCCGCCGACGCGCAGCAGGTCGCGGCGCGTGATGCCATCGCAGGTGTCCTTGCCCGAGTGGCCGGGGATGACAAGCATGTGCGAACCTCATTCGGGTGTGCCCCGTCCGGTCGGGAGGCCGGGACAGGTGCGGGGTGGGAGAGTAAGGGGGGAGCGGCGATCAAGTGATAGTATAGGGGGCGGGGTTGGGGGGCGTCAACGAAAAAGTGCGGATTGGCTTGCACCACGTAGCCGCGACGCGCAGCGGAGCGCGTCTTGAACGGCAACACCCGATCGCTACAACCACGACATGAGCCGCACCGCACACGTTCGCCGCCAGACCGGCGAGACGACCGTTGAACTGACGCTCGACCTCGACGGCACCGGCCGCAGCGAGATCGCCACCGGCGTCGGCTTCTTCGACCACATGCTCACGCTGTTGAGCAAGCACAGCCTGATCGACCTGACCGTCCGGGCCAGCGGCGACCTGCACGTGGACGCCCACCACACCGTCGAGGACGTGGGCCTCTGTTTCGGCCAGGCGCTCAAACAGGCGCTGGGCGATAAGGCCGGCATTCGCCGCTACGGCGACGCGACCGTCCCGATGGACGAGGCGCTGGTGACGGCGGCCATCGACCTGAGCGGCCGGCCGTTCTGCGTCTGGAAGGCCGAGGTGCCGCTCGAGGCGCTGGGCACGTTCAGCTCCCAGCTCGCCGAGGAGCTCTGGCGGGCCGTGGCGTCGAGCGCCGGGCTGGCGCTGCACGTGGTGCTGCATCACGGGCGCAATACGCACCACGTGGTCGAGGGCATCTTCAAGGCGACGGCGCGGGCGCTACGCGCCGCCGTCGAGGCGGACCCGCGCGGGGTTGGCGTGCCTTCGACGAAGGGGGTGTTGTAAGTTCCCGTTGGCCGCCTCAATGTAGGCCGCCGCTCCGCGGCGGTTCCCGCGACGGAGCCCGGGCTACGTGGCCGACGCCTTCACCACGACGCACGTGATGTTGTCCCCGTGCCCGGCCGGCTCCTCCGGCGAGGGCAACCGCTGGCGCTCGTCCGCCAACGCCACCAATCGCTCGGCCAGGGCCCACGCCGGCGCGTCCGGCGCCGCGCGGACAACCGCCGCCGCTTCCTCGGCGGACAGAAACGCTCCCTCCTCGATGAGCCCGTCGGTGCAGAACAGCACCACGTCGCCCGGCAGCAGCGGCCAGTGCGCGACGTGCGGCGCCGAGCGCTCGACGGAGGCGCGCAGGTCGCCGAACGGCGCGCGTTCGCACGCGCCCAGGGCCGAGTGCAGCAACTGCCCGTCTGCTCCCAGGGCGCGCACCGCCTCCGGGGCCGCCCCGCGGGCGAGTTGCACGCAGCGCACGTCGCCATCGACGGTAAGTTGCTCGACGCCGCCCTCGGCGATCAGGTACGCTCGACTATCGCCGACGTTGGCCAGCGACACCGCGTGCTCTCGGAAGGCGCCGACCAGGGCCGTCGAGCTCATCGAGCCCTCCGGCCGGGCCCCGCGGGGCAGCGGGCCAAGCGCCTGGGCTTGCCGGACGATGGCCCGGCTCGCCTCCAGGCAGGCGGCCCGCAGCGCGTCGGCGGTCTCCTCCTCGTTCGCCGCCCCCAGGCGCGCGGCCAGCCCCGACAGAACGGAGCAGGCGGTTCGGCTGGCCAGGTCGCCGCTGCCGACGCGCGACTGGCTCACCCCGTCGGCCACGACGACCAGCGGCCCCTCCGCCACCGCGAACGCGTCCTGATTGGGCCGGCCGAGCGGCTCCTTGGCCCGCCCCGTCGCCGTCGCGCCGCCCACGTCCCAGGCCAGCGCCACCGTGGACGCCTGACGCTGCCGGGCGCGAGTGACGGCGCCCTCGAGCGCGCTCAGCAGCTCGGCCACGGAGAGATGGCGCCGGGCCGGATCGCGCGCGAGGCCGCGCTCGAAGATGGGCGCGATGCCGACCGGGAGACAAGGACGATAGATGCGCAGGGGCGGGAAGTCGAAGTCGAACGCCGGCAGGCCCCGCCCCGGAAAGCCCCGAGGTAGCAACCCGGCCAGGCGATAGTAGGCGTAGGCGCTCAGGTGGAAGACGTCGGTGGCGGGGCCGCACGTCTCGGGAGGCGCGTAGGCGGCGGAAAAGGGCAGAGGAACGGCTCGCTCCCCCGCGCGCGGCGCGCACAGGTCGAGGTTGGTGATGCACGTCCGCTCGCCCGCCCACTCCAGGCACTCGGGGTCGAAGTTCGGCCAAGTGAAACCGGCGGCGTGCAACGACGACAGCACGCCCCCCAGCGCCCGGCACGCATCGAGCAGGCCGGCGAGGTGCTCCAGCTCATCGTTGCCGGCGGGCGGAGCGGGCAAGGCCGGGCCGGCGTCGGGCAGGGCCGTGGCCGCGACGAGGGCGCCCGCGCCGACCTCGACGATCTCGATGGGGGCCAGGATGGCGAGCGCCACGAGGGCACGCGCCCGCACGGCCGCGGCCAACTCCTCCCAGGCGGCAGGGCCCAGCGCATAGAGCCGATACGATTGCCCGCCGGCACGGACGAGGCGGGGGGACCAGCAATCGACGGGCCAGGCGCCTTCCCAGCCGGAGCAATCGACCGACTGGCCGTCCGCCAGTGCGACCGCGGAAGGAAAGCCCGAAGACGAGAGTGAGTGACGTTGCGACGTCATGGAGTGTCAACGGCATGTCACGGAGCGACGGTCGATTGTCAAGGAGTGACGGTTCCTTGTCGCGATGGCCCTTCCAGGAAGCTCAGCGATCGATTGGCCAGCCCCTGCCATTGCAGGTCTTCGGCCAGTTCGGCGCAGGACGCGTAGCGCTGCTCGGGCAACTTGGCGAGCATGCGCGTGAGGATGCTGTCGATCGCCTTGGGCACGTCGCGGTTGTGCCGGCGCGCGGGGACGAAGGTGCCCTTCTCCTTGGCCACGATGAGCTCGAGGAAGTTGCTCGCCTCGAAGGGCGGTCGGCCGGTCAGGAAATGGTAGAAGACGCACCCCAGCGAGTAGACGTCGCTGCGAGCGTCGGCATGCTTGGCGTCGCGCGTCTGCTCGGGCGAGGCGTAGAGCGGGGAGCCGATGCCGATGCCCGTCGCCGTCAGCCCCTGGTCGTCGTCGGCGGCCTTGGCCAGGCCGAGGTCGGCCACCTTGACGATGCCCTCGGCGCTCAGCAGCAGGTTGTCCGGCTTGACGTCCCGGTGGACCAGCCCCTGCTCGTGGGCGTACTGCAACGCGGCAGCGGAGGCCAGGACGGCGTGCAGCGCATCGCCGAGGGAGAAGCGCGTCAGGCGATCGAGCCAGGCCTTCAGGCTCCCGCCGACGACGAGCTCCATCGCCAGGTAGTAGAAGCCGTGCGATTCGCCGACCGCGTAACAGCGCACGATGTGCGGATGATCGAGGCGGGCCAAAAGCCGGCCCTCGCGGTGGAAGCGCTCCACGAAGCCGGGCCGGGCCGCCAGGTCCTTCGCCATCACCTTCAGGGCGACGTCGCGCGGCTGGCTGATCTGGCGGGCCTTGTAGACGGTGCCCATCCCGCCCTCGCCCAGCTTGGCCACCAGACGAAAATCGCCCAGCGCGTTCGTCTTCTGCACGCCCGACGCTCGCTTCGGGGCAGGGACCGGCAGCGCCCCTACCCGCGTCGCCTCCAGGCCTGGAGGCGCAGAGGCCTCGCCCCCCGAAGGCTCGGAGGTCGTCGTAAATTCCTGCGTGGCGCCAAGGTCCGCGGCGCCACCGGCGTCCGGCGATGGCTCGGGCATGAGGCCTCCTGTCGAGTCGATTCGCAATCTGCTCATTCTGCGTCCGCGGCCCCGCTTGTGCAAGCCAAAAGCGCGGCGCTCGCGCGCGAAACGTGGCCCTCTTGCTTGCCGTTTCGCAAGTGCCGCGAGCCGGGCAAGCCAGCCCCAGAACAACATCAACAGACATAAACGCACAAAGATGCTCACAATCGGCCACAACTCGTCTTCTTCACTCCATTCTGCTCGATTCTGCTTGTGAGGGCACTACTCCTCGCCCCTTTCCGAACAACAAGCACCCGGCAAACGCCCGACCTCTTTGCGCCAGCCGCACCGGTTCGCGCACCCGGTTTCTCGGGCCAATTTGCCCAGCTTGCCGGCGGAAACAGGGGCCCAGGCCGTTGGGCGCTGGGAGGGCATGGTGTATCTTTGCCTCCGACCCGGGCCCCGAGTGAGAAATGTGCCCGGCCGCACGCGAACTCATGGCCCGAGAGAAGGGGAAGCTGGTGAATTACGTGCGCCGCCGCCCGTGAATTCCCGAACAGAGTGGGCGGGGGCCCCGGGCGTTTTGAGGGGGGCCGCGGGCCGGAGGGGGGGGCGCGGCGGGCGCAGGCGGGGGCGGCGGGGTGGGGCTGGGGGGGCGGGGGCGGGGGGCGGACGGGGG
>JBBSEZ010000012.1:0-54383 GCA_038239195.1 Gemmatales bacterium | reverse complement strand
GGGGGGGGGGGGGCCTGCCAGCGGGGCGGCGCGCTCAGCGTCGCCCGGCGAGCTCGTAGCGCAGGTGGAGATAGACGAACACGTTGGCAACGACGAGATAGGCCAGCACCGGCGTCAACGTCAGCCCCGCGACGACGTCTCGCACCACCCGGGCCGTCTCCGCGTACCGCGCCTCCGGCTCGCGCAGGTGCAGGACGAACAGCGGCAGCGCAAACGGCAGCGTCACGAGGGCCCCGATGCTCAGCGCCAGCGCCTCGCAGAACAATAACTTCCAGAAGTCGCGGCGGGCCAGTGCCAACCACTGGCGAAGGGCACTGCCCACGCCGCAGCGCTCGACGACAACGATCGGCGCCAGCAGGAAGAGCAGAGCGGCCAGTGGCCAGAGCACCAGCTCGAGCCCCATGCCCAGCACCACGGCGGCGTGGCCGAGGACCTGTTCCAGGGTGGCCCATGGCTGCTCCTCCGCGCCGAACCTCAACCAAACTGGCAACTCGCGCAGCACAAGTATGAACGCCGCGAGCAGCGCGCCCGCGCCGCCTTGGGCCACGGCGAGGCGCGCCGTGAAGGCCCGCAAACTTTGCAGCCCCTCGCCCCAGCGGGCGGGCCGCATCTGGGATAGCTCGACGTACGTGAAGCGCGACAGCAAGGTCGAAAGAGCGGCGAAGACGAGTATTCCAAGGGCGCCGAGGGCCCAGCCCCAGGCCTCCGGGAGCCACGGCAAGAACGAGTAGCGACCCAGGGCCAAGAGGGCGCCCAGCGCCAGGCTGGCCAGGGCCGCGACAAGCAGCTTCTGGCGCACCAGGGCACTGTCCAGGGCGGCGAGGAGGTCTTCGAGCAGCGAGCGCACCCCGAGCAAGCGCAACTGGGCGGGATCGACGCGCGACGCCACGGTGGACGGCTCGGAGCGTGCGACGCTGCGCACCGCGCCACTCAACGCGGGGGCCTCTTCGGGCGCCACCCACTCTTCTACCTGCGTCCGACGGACCAGGCTGCCCGAAGGGATGCGCCCGTTGCTGAGTTGCTGGCGCACGACGGTGCTATTGGCAGCTCGCAGCACCCGGCCATCGGGGAAGCGAATGTACCAGACGTCGGCCGTTTCGCTCATGAGGTGTCCCGCGGAAACCGGGAGGGGCGCAGCGGGCCCGTGCCGGCGCTGCCGTCTCTTCCACCTTACGGGGCCCTTTCTGTTCGTAGCAAGGTGGAAAGGGAGGCAGCCGAGAGGGAATGGAAGGACGGCGCCGGCACGATCACTGCGGCCCTACCGACCGTTTCGCCACGGCCCCGAGAACTGCAGGTCACGGTCAGCGCAGGTGCTGTTCATTCTCGTGTTGACCAGTGTTCACACGTTAGTTATTTTGGAGATGTGGCTTGGTCCCAACCACGCCTGCCACACGGACCACCCGCCGCCGACTATTTCCCTTTTACCGTCTCGAGGGACATGAGTTCTTGCGAGGTTATGGGGCCCGAACCTTCACGACGAGAGCCGGCAGCCCCGGGTTGTCCAGGGAGGCATCCTCATCGAGTGTGCTCTTCCTTGCCTCCAGCTATCCTTCCCGCTTCCCGGCCCCTGAGGTTCTCGTGCGCCTTGCCGCCTGCGCCCTCCAGGCCTCCTTCCTCCGCGTGGCCGGCGGGAGGCGGCGGCAATCAACCGATTAAGTTTCCTTCTTCCACAACCAACCTACGCAGGCGCCTTTTCGCACCCTTGTTGCGCTGGGTAGCCTCCGTCCACACAAAAGTAGGAACACCTATGGCCCTCCTCGACGTGCTCTCCACCCTCCTCCAGAGCGTGCGGAGGCCATTTCTCCGTCCTGAAAGGAGGGCGGCCCGGAAGGCCACCTTCCGGCCGATGCTGGAGACACTGGAGAACCGCGAGGTCCCCTCGGTCAGCAGCACCCTCAACAACGTGTTAGCGCAGGGGGACGTGGTCAGCCTCCAGGCCAACGGCCGTTTGACGCGAACAGATACCGCTGGCACCACAGTGCTGGACGACGGGGCGGGCTCGATCGCTGTGGGGGTCGATGCCTCCGGCCGCCAGGCCCTGTACGACCTGAAGACCAACGGCCACCTGTACGCCTACGGCGCCGGCGGCTTCGTCCTCCTCGACGACGGGACGGGCTCGATCGCCTCGGGGGTCAATGGCTTCGGCCGCCAGGCCCTGTACGACCTGAAGGTCAATGGCCAGCTATACGCCTACGGCACGGGCGGCTTCGTCCTGTTGGACAAGCAGACGCAAACCATCGCGTCGGGCGTCGATGCCTTCGGCCGCCAGGCCCTGTACGACCTGGAAACCAACGGCTACCTGTATGCCTACGGCACGGGCGGCTTCGTCCTGCTGGACAACCAGGCGGGCTCGATCGCCGCGGGGGTCGATGCCTCCGGCCACCAGGCCCTGTACGACCTGAAGAACAACGACCACCTGTACGTCTACGACACGCGTGGCTTCGGGTTGCTGGACGACGGGACGGGATCGATCACCACGGGGATCGATGCCTCCGGCCGCCAGGCGCTCTACGACCTGAAGGTCAACGGCCAGCTGTACGCCTACGGCACGGGCGGCTTCGTCCTGCTGGACAACCAGACGCAAACCGTCACCACGGGGATCGATGGCTTCGGCCGCCAGGCCCTGTACGACCTGGAAACCAACGGCTACCTGTATGCCTACGGCACGGGCGGCTTCGTCCTGCTGGACAACCAGAGCGTTGGCATCGCCCCCCAGGTCGGCGCCGGGGGCCAGCCTTCCCTGCTCGACGTCAAAACAAACGGGCTCCTCTACGGTTACGACACGAACGGGTTCTCCCTCGTGGCAGACCACCGGGACATCGCCAACGGAGGCGCGTCGGGGCCCCGTTCCCTCCTCGTTCCGTCGTTCTTCCAGGTGCCGGTCGAGTCGAACCTGAACTACAATAATCGCGTGGTGGCCTTTGCGGAGAGCATGCTGGGGCGGCAGGTCGGATCGGGGCAGTGTACCGATCTGGCAATCCAGGCGCTGCAATACGCGGGGGCGAAGACGACCTACAATTACGGCGTGTCGGGACTGGAAAAGGACTACATCTGGGGGGCTGGGGCCTACGAGGACCATCTGTATTTTACGAACGGCCTCGAGGTTGAGGACGTCACCTATACGGCTTCCAAAGACCAATCGGGGCATTACAACCGCACGCCCATCCTCGCGGGGGACATCATCCAGTTCCGGGATTATACCGATTCGGATGGGATCTCGGCGCCGCACCACACGGCCATCATCAAGCAGGTCCTTGGCAACGGCGTGTACGACGTGCTCGAGCAGAACAGCAACAATCAGCTCTACGTGACCGAGGCTACCTACAATCTGTCGCACCTGACCCAGGGAACCTACTGGATTTACCAGCCGGTGGCGCTTGGCGCGACGTGATTCGGTAGGGGGCGGGCTCGTCCCGCAGCCAACCCGGCAAACGGGCCATCCGCGGTCGCTAACCGGCGCCCCCTACCCTTGTCTCCCAGGGGAGGGGGCGCCGACCGGGGGCTTGGCAAACTATCGGGCAGGCGGCCCCGGCTAAAACCGACTGAGCGAAACCGCCTGCCCGACGTGCGCAAAGGCTGCCGCTCGCCAGTTTCCATCGGGCGCTCCTCCTGGCTCGCGCTGGCACATCGTCAGGAATCGGGGCAACTTTCCGACCCGAAATTTGAGCGTATCGGTCGGGAATAGCACCTCGAAGCCCAGGTGCCCGTTCACGGGGTCGCGACGTTGACCCGGTAAGGAGTAGAATAGGCCCGCATGGGAGTTGAAGCCACTACCCCTTGCGTCAACTGCGAGCGGCTCCAGGGGCTGGTCGATGCGCTCACGGCGACCGTTGCCGAGTTGCAGACCACCCTCGACCACGTGCTGGAGCAACTCGCCGCAACCCGCAAGAACTCCTCGATCTCGTCGAAGCCGCCCAAGCCCTTGCCCCTCGGCCAGAGCAAGCGGCGGATCGGTGGCCAGCCAGGGCGCCCCAAACACGAACGCGCCGTGGTCCCACCGAAGTTGCGCACCGCGCCCCCCCACGACTCCCTCCCGGAGATCTGCCCGACCTGCGACCACCGCCTGCGGTTCGCCGGCGACGACGTCCGCGTCGTCCAGCAGGTCGAGATTGCCGACGTGCCGATCCTGATCGAGGAGCACCGCAGCTACCCCGGCTGGTGTCCCTTCTGCTGCAAGGGACTTGACGCTGCCCTGCCCATCGTGGTGCAAAGCGGCTGCTCGAGCACTTCACGCACCCGCTCGGCCGTTGGCTGCGGCTCATTACCGCGCCATCGTGTGGAAACGTGAAAGGCGCCCGCACCGACGCTGCTGTCACGGCGGCCAGCGCCAGGAACAGCCCGACCAGGGCGAGGCCAATCGTTCGGCGCCAGCCCATCTTCTCCCCTCCGAGCCTGTGCCGCGCTCTGCTCGGGGCGAACGGCCTACTTCCCATCGCCGGAGAGGACGAAGGCGGCCCACCAGGCCACCGGGCTGCGCCCCGCCGGCGCCTCCACCTTGCCGCCGTCCGGCAGGTCCGTCGCCACCCGACCCTTCGGCCCGCGCAGCAACGCCTCCGCCACCCCGCGCTTCCGCCCCTCTGCCTCCATCGCCAGCGCCCGCCGACGCACGCGAGCCGGGTCTTTCATCACCGTTAGCTGCGCCCGCCGCAGCGCCTCCAGGCGCGACAGCTTCTTGCCCCACAGGTTGGCGTAAAACTCCTCCATCAGCACCGCCGTCGCGGCGTCGTTGACGCTCCACAGGCTACACGCGAGGCCCCGCGCTCCCGCCGCATGGAAGGCCCGCTGTAGGCCCAGCACCCCCTCGCCGGCCGCCAGGTCTCCCCGGCCCGTCTGGCACGCCGAGAGCACCGCCAGTTCGCAGCCGCGCAGGTCCAGCCCCTCCACCCCCTCCCCCGTCAGCACGCCGGGAGACCGCTCGGGGCTCGAAGGGTTGGGGGGCCGGTTGGCCCCCGCCAGCGCCAGCCCGCAGCGCAGCAGCGGCAGGCCGCGCAGCGTCCGCACCTGCTCTGCCCACGCGGCCCCCTCGCGCCGCCCACGCAGGGCGGACGCCAGGCGCTCGACGCGCTCGGCCGGCTCGAAGAAGCCGTGGGTGGCCAGGTGCAGGTGCCGGTAGCCCTTGCCGCACGCCTCCGCGAGCGCCTCGGCCGTGGCCGTCTTGCCCGACAGAAGGTCGGCCCTCTGGCTGGGGAAGGCGCCCTGGAACTGCTCCCGGCAGCGCCGCGCCTCGACGGCGGCAAAGGGCAGAGGATCGTAGGCGATCCCGGGACCGTACTCCACCCCACCGACGATCAGCAGGCCGTCCCCTCGCTTCCGCTTGTCGGCGGGGCCGAGCAGTTCGAGGAGGTGCCGCCCGCTGGGGGCGTAGCCGACAGCCAGTTCCTCCAGCAGGAACTCCGCCTTGCGGCCTGGGAGGGCGGCGAAGGGGAATTGACACAGTGCCCCGTCGGGGGAGACGAGGACGGTTTTGCACCCGGCGAGTTGCGCCTCCAGCGGCGACCAGACGCGTCGGCGCAGTTCCGCAGCCGTGCGGCGCAGGGTGCCGGCATCGGCCGAGGCAGGGGGCCTGATCGCCTCCGCCAGCCAGCCGGCCACGGCCCGCTCGACGACCTCGGCGCGGCCCAGAGCGAGGCAGGTCGTCGGCCTGCCCTTGCGCGCCACGAACGCCAACAGCCGGCGCTCGCTGCGGAAGCGGCCTTTCCCGGTGGGGGGTGGGCTGAAATGGTCGTAGAAGAGAAAATCGACGAAGGCGGTGTCGGCGGGCAGCGCCGCGGCGAGCCGGGCGGAGGTCGGGGCCTCGCCCTTCTGCGCCTTCCTGAGCTCGGCGCTCTTGCGGGCCAGCCCGCCCTCGAGGCGCTCGCGCCGCTCGCGCAGCTCGGCGAGTTGCTTCAGCCAGCCGGCGTGCTGGGCGGGCGAAGGCTGCTGGAGCGCGAGGAAGGTCAGGCGAGAACGGGCCTCCTGGAGCTCTGTCAGGGCCGGGCGCAACTCGGGCCGGGCGCGCAATAGCCGCTCCTCGCGCTGGCGCGCGGCGGTGCGGCCCTTCCATGCCAGCACGGCGTCGTGGCGGGCGCCGGCGGGCGCGCGCGCCTCCTCGGCGACGCTGAGCAAACCGTCGAGGTTGGTGCGGGCCTGCTGGGCCAGGGCGAGGCGCTGGTGTTCGCCGAGGTCGGAGAAGGAGCCGTCGAGAAAGCGATCCAGGACGACCAGCGCTTCCCCGCTGGAGGCCAGCGCGTCGCCGTGGCGCCCCAGCGCGTGGTACAGCATGGCCAGGTTGGTCAGGCTCAGGGCGTAGAGAGGATGCGCCTCCCCCAGCGCCTTCTTACGGACGTCGCGCCCGCGCAGGTACAGCGGCAAGGCGTCGCGAGGGCGGCCCATCTCCTGATACAGCCCGGCCAGGTTGCTCAGGCTGGCGGCGTAGCCGGGGTGGTCCTCGCCCCCGGCCTTTTTCATCAGGTCGAGTGCTTTCACGTACAGCGGCAGGGCATCTTCGCGACGGCCCAGGTCCTTGTAAAGGAGGGCCAGGTTGTTCGAGCAAATGGCGTAGGTGGGGTGGTGCTCCCCCAGGGCCTTCTTCGCCCGGTCCCGCGCCTCGATCATCAGGGGCAGGGCCTTTTCGGGCTGGTCCAGGTCCTGGTACAGCACGGCCAGGTTGCTCACGCTGATGGCGTAGGAGGGGTGTTCCACGCCCAAGGTCTTCTTGTACAGGTCGCGAGCCGAGAGCCTCAAAGGCAGGGCATCGCCGGGCCGGCCCGTGGCCCTGTAGAGCGCCGCCAGGTTGTTCAGGCTGGTGGCGTATTGGGGATGGTCCTCTCCCGGGGCCTTCTTGAAGACGTCGCGAGCCTGGAGCAGAAGGGGCAGGGCCTCGCCGTGGCGGCCCATTTCCTGATACAGGACGGCCAGGCTGTTCAGGCCCCGGGCGTACCGGGGGTGGGCCACTCCCAACGCCTTCTTCCAAATCCGCAAGGCCTGGAGATGGAGGGCCCGGGCGTCGTCGTAACGGCCCATGGTCTGGTACAGGAGGGCCAGGTTGTGCAAGCTGTCGGCATAGCTGGGGTGCCCCTCTCCCAGCGCCTTCTTGTAAACGTCGCGGGCCTGCCGATGGAGGGGCAGCGCTTCGCCGGGGCGGCCCATCGCCTGGTACAGGTTGGCCAAATTGTTCAGGCAGGTCGCGTATTCGGTGCTCGTCTCCCCAGGCGCCTTGCGGGCCCGGTCGCGCGCCTGGCGCATCAAGGGCAGGGCGAGGGCGTGGCGGCCCATCGCCTGGTACAGGCTGGCCAGATTGTTCAAGCTGGCCGCGTAGGAAGGGTGCTCCTCCCCCAGCGCCTTCCGGTATACGTCGCGCGCCTGCGCGTACAGCGGCAGGGCCTCGTCGTAGCGGGCCAGGGCCTGATACAGGCGGGCCAACCGGGTCAAGTTCAGGGCATAGTCCTCGCTCGCCTCCCCGCGGGCTTTCCGAGTGAGGTCGCGCAGCGCCAGGCACAAGGGCAGGGCCTCGCGGTGGCGACCCAGCGCCTCGTAGAGGCCGGCCAGGTTGCTCAGCGCCTGAAGGTGCTCGGGGTGAGCCTCCCCCAGCGCCTTCCTGCGAATGGCGAGCGCCCTCTGGTACAGCGCCAGCGCCTCCTTCTGGCGCCCTGTCGCCTCATACAGCACGGCCAGGTTGTTCAGGCTGGTGGCGTACTCGGGGTGCCCTTCCCCCAGCGCCTTCTTGCGGACGGCGAGCGCCTTCAGGGACGCGGCCAGTGCCTCGCGAGGGAGCATCGCCGCTTTGTGCAGCACGCCCAGGCTGTTCAGGCTGTCGCCACAGAGGGGATGGTCCTCTCCCAAAAGCTCCTTGCGCACCTCGTAGGCCTTGCCGATGGCTACGGTAGCCTCCTGGAGCTTCCCCCGCTGGTAGAGGCGGGCGCCGGCCAGGCTGAGCCGGTCGGCGTCCGCCAGCGCACGCCTCTGCGCCGCCGTCATCTTCGCAAGGCGGCGGCTATGCTCGAGCTCCAGTCGGGCGTCGGTCACCCGCCAGTGCCCCTTGCCCAGCCGGGCTGCTTCGAGCGCGAACACCTCCGCGCGCACGCGCTCTGCCGGCGCGAACCGCCCCACCCTTTCCTGCATCCAGGCCAGCCGCCGGAGCGATTCGATCGTCCTCGGGTGGGCCGGCCCCAGCGCCGCCTTCTCCAGGGCGGCGATGCGCTCCGCCGCGGCGAGCAGTTCGTCCAGCTTGCCGGCCCCCGCCAGCTTCGGGAGCGCGGCCTCCAGCCGCGCGCATTCGCGCAGTTTCTCGCGCTGGAGCGGCGTTGGCACGGGAGGCGCCGCCGCCGGCACGGCGGCCAGCGCCAGGAACAGCCCGACCAGAGCGAGACCAATCGTTCGGAGCGAGCCCATCTTCCTTCTCCCTGCGAGGCGAGGCCCGCTGGCCCCCTCTCATCAGTCCTTCGCCACGTGCGCAAAGCGCACCGCGCGGATGACCTCGAAGTCGCGATGCAGCCGATCCACCACCACCGCGAGCTGGTCGTCGATCGCCGTCGCGTTTGCCTTCGGCCGCCGGTTGCGATCCAGCGACAGGGACGGGACCGGCATCCCCCGGTCCCAGCCCCGCACCACCACCTCGCCCGGGTGCGCCGCCGGCGCCTCGGGCACCTTCCCCAGCAACTCCCCCAGGTTGCGGTCCGACGGCCACGGCTGGTCCCGCGCCAGCAGCAAGATGGTGTCGAGCCCTGCCGTGTCGTCCAGCGGCCAGCCCTGCACCTCCCGCGACGGGTTGCGCAGTTCGGCAGCGAGCGCGACGGGGGGAGGCGCCGATACGCTTCGCACGTCGAGCTTGTCGCCGTTCCACGGGTAGAGGGGCGTCACCTCCCCCTTGCCATCGAGCCAGAGGAGGTAGGGGTAGGCCGGCCGGCTCAGCTTGACCACCAGCTGAATCTGATCGTCCTCCCGCAGCGGCACGGCCCTCTCGTCGAAGCCAACGAGCAGGCCCCGTTTGCTCAACTTGGGCGCCCAGACGCGAACCTGTAACGTCCCCTCTAACGGCCCCTCCAACGGTTTCGCGGCCGGTGCCGGGGGCGTGGGCCGCCCCTCGACTCCTGGCGAAGGCGCCTCGGCAACCGGCCCCGGCCACGCCCGCCACGCCAGGGGCCCGCCCGCGCCGACGGCCAGGAGCACGGCAACCAGCACGGCCCCACGCGTCCAGGCCACCTTCCGCGGTCTCGGTTGTCCGACGTCCCGCAGCCGGGCCGCGATGGCGGGCGCCGACGAAGGGCGTCGGGCCTCGTCCTTGACCAGGAGCTCTCGGATGAGCGCGCCCAGGGCCGGCGGCAAGCCCGGGCGCAGCTGTTCGGGAGGCACGGGCTCGTCGGAGGCCAGGGCGGCGAGGAGGGCGAGCGCGTTCTTGCCCCGGAACGGCGGTTGGCCCGTCGCCATCTCGTAGAGGACGACCCCCAGGCTGAAGAGGTCGCAGGCCGGGCCCAGGGCCTCGCCGCGCACCTGCTCGGGGGACATGTAGGCCGGCGTGCCCCGCACGGCCCCGACCTCCGTCAGTCGCCCGTCGCGCTCCCAGTGAGCCAGGCCGAAGTCGAGCACCTTGACCTTGCCGCCCAGGGCCTCCAGCCAGAGGTTGGCCGGCTTCACGTCGCGGTGAACCAGCCCGCGGGCGTGGGCCGCGGCCAGGCCCTCGGCCGCCTCCGCGCCGATGCGCACCACCTCGTCGATCGGCAGCGGGCCCTCGCGGCGCAGCCGGTCGGCCAGCGTCTCGCCCTGGAGCAAGGGCATCACCAGGAAGGGCACCGCGCCTTCCTCGCCGACGTGGTAGATGGGCACGGCATGCTCGTGCTCGACCGCCGCGGCGGCCCGCCCCTCGCGGAGAAAGCGCTCGCGCGCGTGAGGCTCGGCGGCGAGGGCCGGCCTCATCACCTTGAGGGCGACGTCGCGGCGCAGCACGGGGTCGCGGGCGCGCAGCACCAGGCCCATGCCGCCCGCGCCCAGCACGCCAAGCACCGCATAAGGGCCGAGGCGGCCCATCTCACCTGGCCCCTGCGGCGGGGCGAGCAAGGCGCGCACGTCCTCGCCCTCGTCGAGCGCCGGCGGCGTGTCGGCGTGGCTGCGAAGGTCGTCCGCGCAAGGGGTGTCTCCCCCGCCCACTCCCAGGAACGCCTCGGCCGACTCCAGGTCGCGGATGCGCTGCCGCAGCGGATCGAGCAACTCGGGGCAGTCGGCGCGCAGGTGCTGGGGCAAGGCCCTCTGCCCCTGCTGCCGCCGCTCTTGCCAGTCGAGCAGTAACTCGTCCAGCCGCGCCAGGTCCACCATCTTCGTCACCTCCTCCCTTCGAGAGCGTGCGCCAGGGCCTCGGGACGACATTCTGGCCTCATTCCGCTCCCGGGCCGACCTCGTTCTGGGCGCGCAGCCTCAGGAGGGCGGACTGCCACCACCGCTGCACCGTGCGGACGTTGACCCCGAACGCCTCGGCCACCTCGGACTGAGACCAGCCGTGATAGAACACCAGCCCGACGACCTCGCGCTCCTCGCTCGGCAAGCTCGCCACCCCTTCGTGGAAGGCCTGCCAGCGCTCCAGTTCGTCGGGCGCGCCGAGCTCGTCCACCGGCTCGGGCCCTTGCTCCGCGGCGTAGTTGGCGCCCAGCCCGCGCGCGCCGCCGTGGCGCCGGGCCAGGTCGAGGAGCTCCCGGCGCATCTGCTCGGTGGCCAGCCCGTAGAAGCGCCGCGTCGATTCGGGGCAAACGTCCTTCAGGGCGCGCAGGAGGCGCAGCAAGGCATTCTGGAGCACGTCCCCGGTCTGCTCCCAACGCCGCACGGCGGGGAAGCGCCGCAACATCCGGTGGGCCAGCGCTTCGAGCCGACCGACGACGGCCCGGATAAGCTCGTCGCCCGCGGCCTCATCGCCTGCGCGGATGCGCCGGGCCCAGGCCCGCAGCTGCGTCGTGTGCGGAGAAAGATCGGGGATCGACACGGGAGGTCAGGGGTAGGAGAGTGGTTCGCACGGCCGGGACGCCCGGCGGAAGACTTGAGTATACCCGCCGCGCCCGAGGTCGCAAGTTATTTCGCCGACGATGTCGGGCGCGGCGCGGAGGGCTCGCAAGCGGCGGGAGAGGAGACGTCGAAGCGCTCGAACCTTCCCCTCGAAAGGGGCCACCGATGAAACGCTTTCCGATCGCCGCGCTCGCCCTGGCTGGTTTGCTGGAAACGGGCTCGGCGTCCCTGGCCGGGCGCCTGCTCGATCTGGGCAAGTGCGCCGGGCCGCAGCCTCTTGCGCCGGAGGGGCGAGCTCCGGCCGGGCGGCCTCCTCGGTGCGCTCGCTTCCCACCGCACAGTCAGGAACATAAAGTGATTTGTAGGACAGTAACAGGGCCGGGGCGGTTGCCGCCCCGGCGTCGTATCGAGAGGGCAGCGAAGATGGCCGTCAACCTCACCCCGCAATATCACGAGGCGGAGGCCGAGTACAAGAAGGCCCAGAGCGCCGCCGACCGCCTCGCGTGCCTCCAGAAGATGTGGGTGGAAGTGCCCAAGCACAAGGCCAGCGAGAAGTTGCAGGCCGAGCTGAAGACCAAGATCAAGGAGACCAAGGCGGAGATCGAGCAGGAGAAGCAGGGCGGCAAGAAAGGCGGGGTCTCGTACAAGATACCCCGGCAGGGCGCCGGCCAGGTGCTCCTCATCGGCGCGCCCAACGCCGGCAAGAGTCGCATCCTCTCGCGCCTCACCCGCGCCGCGCCTGAGGTGGCCGCGTTCCCCTTTACCACGCGCGAGCCGACCCCCGGCATGATGGACTGGGAAGACGTGCGCGTGCAGTTGCTGGACACTCCTCCGATCACGGCCGACTACTGCGAGGGCTATCTGTCGAGCATGGTCCGCGCCTCCGATGGCTGCGTGCTCGTCCTCGACCTCGGCGACGACGATGGCCTGTTCCAGGCCGAGGCCGTCCTCGACAAGCTCGCCACCGTCAAGACCGTCCTCGTCCGCGCGCCCCCCGCCGATCCGGAAGACCTGACCATCGAATACGTCAAGACGCTGATCGCAGCCAACAAGTCGGAGGCGCCGGGCGCCGCCGATCGGCTGGAGATGGCGCGCGAGATGTTCGGGCCGCGCTTCCCCCTCGTGCCCCTGGACGCCGAGTCGGGCAAGGGGCTGGAGGACCTGCGCACCGCCATCTACCAGTCGCTCAACGCGATCCGCGTCTACAGCAAGAAGCCGGGCAAGCCCGCCGACATGCAGGCCCCCTTCACCTGCCCGGCAGGGAGCACGGTGGTCCAGATGGCCGAACTGGTTCACCGCGACCTGGGGGAGAAGCTGAAATCGGCGCGCATCTGGGGCACGGGCGTCTTCGAGGGGCAGACGGTGACGCGCGATCACGTCCTGCACGACAAGGACGTGGTCGAGCTGCACGTGTGAAGGGGGGGCGAACATGCATCGCGAACGCCTCGGCCCGCTGCTGGTCGGCCTCTGGGCCCTCCTTCTCCTTGCCGTGCTGCTGGCGCCCTCGCTGGGCGAATCTGCCGATCCCGGCGACGACCTCACCCGGCACACCGTGCGCCTGGCCCTGCTTTGCTACGCCCCCGCCGTGGCGATCGTGCTGCTGCTCCGCCCCGACGAGTGGCGTGGACTGTCGTGGCGCGTTCGCGCGGCTCGCTGGTACTGGTCGCTCGGGCTGGCGACCTACCTCATACACCTCGGCATGGCGTTCCACTACTATCATCATTGGTCCCACGCCGAGGCCATCGCTCACGTCGAGGCCCGCAGCGGTTTCGGGCCCGGGATCTATCTGTCGCACCTGTTCACCCTGGCGTGGACGGCCGACGTGCTGTGGTGGTGGACGTGGGCGGAGAGCTACGCGGAGCGGCCCTCCTGGATCGACCGGGCGCTGCACGGCTTCATGGCGTTCGTGACGTTCAACGCCACCGTGGTCTACGAGACGGGCCCAATTCGCTGGGCGGGGGCGCTTCTGTTCGCGGGGCTGGCGGTGGTGTTCGTGCTGCGCTGGCGTGCTCGCCCGGAGAGAGGAGTTGTCGCGTGAAGAAGTTTATCGCGGTCGGTGCTGTGCTGTTCTTCGCCTGCTCGACAGCGGCACAGACGGCGGACCAGAAGAAAGAAACGCTCGCGTATCTGCGCAAGCTCCAGAACGATGACGGGGGCTTCCGGCCGACGGCGAAGGCAGCGCCGTCGAGCCTGCGGGCCACCTCGTCGGCGCTGCGGGCCACCCGCTACTTCGGCGGGGACGTGGCCGGCAAGAAGGCGTGCCTCGTGTTCGTCAAGAGCTGCTTCGACAAGAAGGCGGGCGGCTTCTCCGACGCCCCGAAGGGGAAGCCGGACGTCGTGGTCACCTCCGTCGGCCTCATGGCGCTCGTCGAGTTGAAGGCCCCCGTGGGGGACTACCAGGCGCCCGCGATTGCCTTCCTCGTCGAGAACGCGCAGCGCTTCGAGGAGGTGCGCATGGCGGCGGCCGGGCTCGAAGCCATCCGCCAGCGCTCGTCGAAAAATGAGGCGTGGCTGCGCGATCTGGGGAAAGGGCAAAACCCCGACGGCACCTTCGGCAAGGGCGATGGTCTGGCCCGCGACACGGGCGGCGTCGTCGCCGCCGTGCTGCGCCTGGGAGGCAAGCTCGCCAAGCCCGAGGGCGTCGTCAAAGCGCTCGACGCCAAGCAGGGCAAGGATGGCGGCTACGCCAAGGCCAGCGCCAAGGGCTCGGACCTCGAAACCACCTACCGGGTGATGCGCACCTACCACATGCTGAAAGCGAAGCCGGCGCGCGCCGCCGACCTCGGGGCGTTCGTTGCGCGCTGTCGTAACGCCGACGGGGGTTACGGGGCCCAGCCAGGCCAGCCGTCCAGCGTCGGCGGGACGTACTTTGCAGGAATCATCCTCTCCTGGCTCACTCCTCGGAAGGAGGAAGGATGAAGGATGGGCCCGGACAGGCGCCCGTGCTGGCCTACCTCGCCTTCGGGAGCAACCTCGGCGACCGGCGCGGCTGCATCGACCGCGCCCTCACCGCGCTCCGCGCGGTCCCCGGCGTCGAGGTCGGGCGCACCTCCTCGCTCTACGAGACCGCGCCGGTGGGCGGGCCGGCGGGCCAGGGTGCTTATCTGAACGGCGCCGTCGAGGTGGAGACCGCCCTCGGCCCCGACGCCCTTCTTCGAGCGATTTTGGAGATCGAGGCGGCCGTGGGCCGGGAGCGCCGCGAGAAGGACGGCCCGCGCACCATCGACCTCGACCTGCTGCTGTACGGCGACGTCGTGCGCCAGGGCGCCGACCTCACCCTGCCCCACCCCCGCATGCCCGAGAGAGCTTTCGTCCTGCGACCGCTCGCGGAGATCGCCCCGGGGCTCGTCCACCCGGTCCTCGGCCGCACGGTCGCCGATTTGCTCGCCGAGTTGACGGGCGTGCGGCCCTTCGGCGCGGCGCCGGGGCGCGAGCTTTCCGGCGTGCGCGCCCTGGTCACCGGCTCGACGAGCGGGATCGGGCGGGCCATCGCGCTGGAGCTAGCCTGCGCGGGGGCCGACGTGCTCATCCACGGCCGGCGCGGGGCCGCCGCCGAGGAGGTCGCGGCCAGGGCTCGTCTCGATGGCGTGCGCGGGGAAGTGGTGCTCGCCGACCTCGGCGAGCCCTCCGGATGGGCGGAGCTGGCGGAGCGCGCCTGGGGCGTTTGGGACGGGCTCGACGTGGTGGTCAACAACGCCGGCGCCGACACGCTCACCGGCGAGGGGGCCCGCTGGGCGTTCGAGCGCAAGCTGGAGGCGCTCCTGGCCATCGACGTACGGGCGACGATGCTCCTGAGTCGCGCGCTCGGCCAGCGCATGAAGGCGGGCCAGGGCGGCACGATCGTCAACGTGGGTTGGGACCAGGCCGAGACGGGAATGGCAGGCGACAGTGGGGAGCTCTTCGCCGCCACGAAAGGGGCGGTGATGGCCTTTAGCCGCAGCCTGGCCTTGAGCCTCGCTCCGCAGGTGCGCGTTCACTGCGCCGCGCCGGGGTGGATACGGACCGCCTGGGGCGAGCAAGCGTCGAGCGCGTGGCAGGAGCGCGTGCGCCAGGAGACGCCCCTCCAACGATGGGGGCGGCCCAGCGACGTGGCGGCGACGGTGCGCTGGTTGGTCTCACCGGGGGCGCGCTATCTCGACGGGCAGATCGTCCGGGTCAACGGGGGGGCGGTGCGCTGAAGAGGGCGGTGGGCGGGGTCACATCACGGGGTCGAAGCGGTGGGCCAGGCGACGGCTGTTGATGTCGAGGGCCTCGAGGATCTGGAGGACGGTATCGATGCAGATGCCCCAGTTTTGGGCCCAACAGATGATGTCGAGGTTTTCCTGTCCGGCTTTCAGACGATCGAGGATGCGATCGAGGAGGAGGGTGTTGTCGATGAACTTGCGTTGGAGCAAGCCAAAGTCTCCGCGGTCGAGCTCGACCCAGAAGCGCCGGCCTTGCAGGTGCTCCAGCCAGCGGGCCCGGAGGTAGCCCCACCAGTGGTGCTGGACCCAGCGGCGAATGGCGGCCTCGCCCAGATCGCACCCGGCTTTCTCGCTCTCGATCCACTTGTAGCGCAGGGCTTCCTGCTCCCCGTCCACGTAAACGCTGGACTTTTCCATGGGCCCGAACCCTCTACCGGAGGCGCCCTCGACACGCTCGCCCGCGAATCGGCTCGCTCGCAGGGTGGTGGTCTCGGGCATTCGTTGCCTCTACTCTCTTCCAGGGTGCGTCCAAGGATGCACGACAGATTCCGAGTGTATCCTACCGTCGCTTCTCCCGCCGTGCAAGCCGACCCTCGTGATTTCCCCACCGCGCGCAACCCCTCGGATCGATCGAAAAGCCTCTCGTCGCAAGGGGCTCGGTCGAAGAAGAACTCGAGTCGCAAGGGGAGCGCTTTCTCCAGTGGCCCGGCGGCGCTCGTTGCCCCCAGCCTACATCGACTTCCGCGCCCGCCGTCTTGAGGCGAGGGGCAGGACTTGGTTTGCTGTAGGACGGCCCTCCTGAGCCGTCCTCCGGGCATGGACGGCTCAGGAGGGCCGTCCTACAGGGAGGCTTTCCTGCCGCTCGCCTGAGCGAGCGTCAGCGCGCCAGGAAGCCGCCATCGACGACGAGGGCCTGCCCGGTCACGTAGCTGCCGGCCTCGCTGGCGAGCATCAGGGTCGGCCCGACCAACTCGCGGGGGTCGCCCCAGCGCCCGAGGGCCGTGCGCTCGGCGAACACCTTTTGCTCGGCCGCCGACAGTACCGAAGCGGGGAGGTCGGTGAGGAATGGCCCCGGCGCGATGCAGTTGACCGTGATGCCGAAGGCGCCGAGGTCGAGCGCGCTGGCGCGGGCCAGGCCGAGCAGCGCCGCCTTGGTGACCGAGTAGGTGTTCCGCTTTTCCTTGGAGACGAAGGCCAGGACCGAGGAAATGTGGATGATCCGCCCCCAACGGCGCTCTTTCATCTGCGGCACCAAGGCGCGGGTCAGCGCCATGACGGAGCTTAGGTTGATCTGGAGCACCTCGTCCCAGGTTTGATCGGTGATGGCGTCGATGGCCTCGGGCTTGTTGGTGCCGGCGTTGTTGATGAGGACGTCGATGCGCCCCATCTTGTCGAGGGCGGCCTTCGCCAGCTTCTCCGCCTCGCCCCGCTTGCTCATGTCGGAGACGAAGTAGGCGCCGCGGCGGCCCGTGCCCTCCAGGACCTCCGCCAGGGCGGCCCGCAGCTCGTTTTCGTGCCGGCTCGCGATGATGACGTCGGCCCCGACCTCGGCCAGCCCGCGGGCCATTGCCTTGCCGAGCCCCTTGCTGCCGCCCGTCACCAGGGCCACTTTGCCGGTCAGGTCGAAGATGCTTGGCGCCATGTCGTTTCTCCAGGAACGGGAGCTCTGTGGGCGGGCCAAAGCGACCGGCTGGAAAAAAGCTTCCCTGTAGGACGGCTCTCCCGAGCCGTCCTACAGCAAACCAACTCCTGCCGCTCGCCCAAGGAGATGATAGTGCGCCGAGGCAACGCCCTCCACGCGCTCGCTCGATGGATCGGTTCTCCTCTTGACCGGCCGGGCTTGTGTCGCTATCACCCCACGTCCTCTCCGAAACCGACCGAGGCAGGCCCACGGACAAGGAAGGGCGGTCATGCGCACTTGGTACGCCGGGGCGATCGCGCTGTGGTGCGCCATGCTGGCGGGTTGCTCTACCTCCCGGGCGGAGAAAGTGACCGCCCTGGCCTCGAGCGCTTCGCGCGGGCACTTCGAGGGGCCGACCGGCGAGGACGTCGTCCTTCTGGACGTCGCCGTCGTCGAGCAGCCGTGGGGGGATCGCTTCCTCAATCGCGAGCTCTGGGAGCTTGCCGACGAGCAGGGCGTGGCGCTGGAACGGGCCCCCATTTTGGCGAAGAACGGCTTTCGCGTCTGCCGGATCGCCGGCCTTCCGCCGGCCGGGCTGCAGCGCCTCCTGGCATCGCGGCGCAGCTGCCCGGACCCGCGCCACATCCGCCGTCACGCGGGCGATGCGCTGGCGGTGGCGCTGGGCCCCGTTTGCAAGTCCTGCACGTTCCGCCTCGAGGCCCCCGGAGTTGAGGAAGAAGTGTCGCTCGCCGACGCGCAGTGCTTCCTCGAAGTGCTGCCGACGCTGGCCGACGAGGGCCGCGTCCTGCTGCGCTTCACGCCCCAGGTGAGGCACGGCCAGCAGGTGCGCATGGTGTCCGCCCAGAAAGCGCCGGACGGGGCCCTCGACTGGAACGCGCAGGTCAAGCAGCCGGAGAAGGCCTACCCTGCCGTGGGCTGGGAGCTGACGGTCGGGCCGAGCGAGTACGTGGTCGTCGGCACCTGGCTCGATCCGCCCGACACGCTGGGACAGCGCTGCTTCCGGAATGACGCGCCGCCGCAGAAGCAGAAGTTGCTGGTGATTCGCACCTCGCGCGCGCGCTCGGGCCCGCCGGCCGACGAGTCGATCACGAAGTCTCCCCCGCTGGCGCTCCAGGCGGGGTGGACGTCGGCGCGGGGCACGTCGCGCTAGCGGATTTGCGCGTGAACTTCCTCGCTCCACGTGTTCTCCTGAAGGGCATGAGCAACGAACGCATCGAACTGGACGGGTCGTTCGGCGAGGGGGGTGGGCAGATCCTGCGCACCAGTCTCGCGTTGTCCTTGCTGACCGGGCGCCCCTTTCACCTGCGCCACGTCCGCGCCGGCCGGGCCAAGCCCGGCTTGCAGCCCCAGCACCTGAAAAGCGTCGAGGCCGCGGCCGCGATCGGGCAGGCGGCCACGCGCGGCGCTTCGCGCGGCAGCTCCGACCTGGAATTTCAGCCGGGCGCCGTCCAGCACGGCACCTACCACTTCGACATCGGCACCGCCGGCGCCACCGGCCTGGTCCTCCACACGGTCTACCTGCCCCTCGCCCTGCGCGGCAGCGGCCCCAGCGAGCTCACGCTCGTCGGCGGGACGCACGTCAGCACCAGCCCCGCGTTTCACTTCCTCGATTCCACCTGGCGCCGCTACCTCGAGCAGTTTGGCCTCCACGTCTCCCTGCGACTGGTGCGGCCCGGCTTCTACCCGCGCGGCGGCGGAACGGTCCGGGCGTCGATCCAGCCCTGTGCCAGCCTGCGCGGTGTCAAATTGCCCGCCCGGGGCCCGGTGAAGGCGCGCGGCTTCAGCGCCGTCGCGGGGCTCGACCGCAACATCGCCCGCCGCCAGGCCCGGCGGGCTACGCAGCGCCTGGAGCGATTCGGGCTCGCCGTCGAGCTGCGCGAGGAGAGCTGGGAGGGCGGGCCGGGCAGCGTCGTGTTCGTCGAGCTGGACACGCAGCCGGTGCCGACGTCGTTCTTCGCGCTGGGGGCGCGGGGCAAGCCGGCCGAGGGCGTGGCCGACGAGGCCGCCGATCAGGTCATCGCCTACCTTCAGGCCGGCGAGGCGTTGGTCGATGCCCACAGCGCCGATCAGATCGTGCTTCCGCTCGCCGTGGCGGAGGGGCCCTCGGAGTACCGCGTCGCCGAGATCACGACGCACCTCACGACGAACGTCGCGGTGATCGGGCGGTTTCTGGAGCGCGAGATCGTCTGCGAAGGAGAAGAAGGTCAGCCCGGCGTCGTGCGCGTCCGCTGAACCGTATCGAGCATGGGCTCGTACCGCATCCTCGGAGTGCTGATGCTCGAACGGTGCGGACGAAAATCGACCGAGGAGCTTTGGTGTTTGCAGGTGGGACATTTTCGGAGCAAAGGCCCGCTCACGTGTTTGGCGGGGCGCGGACGACGCGCATCCGCTCGTCCCGGTCCGTCACCGTGGCAACGCGGCCGTCCTTGTCAAACGGGCTCAGCGTGGCGAGGCCGAAGGCGGACCGCGTCGTGTCGAGGTCCGCGTCGATCACGCGAGTCGTCTGCGCCCTCGGCGAGGAAGGGCGGACGAATCGGGGCCGTTGACACGCCCCGCGCAGAGGGTAAATTAGAGGGAGAGCCTGCCAAACGCCTGCCGCGCGAGAGACGCCCTCAAACCGCGGCCGCGTTCCGCACCCCCCATCGAAGCCCAGGAGGTTTGAGCGATGAGCATTATCCGCATCGGCCTGGCCGAGACCAAGAACTTCGCGAACGGCTACGACGCCATCTTCGGGAAGAAAAAGGAGGCAGAGGAGGCCAAGAAGGACGAGGCGGCCAAGCCCGCCCCCGAGGAGAAAAAGGCCGAACAGAAGAAGTAACTCTCGAGCCCGCGCAACGGCAAGCACCAGGGGACGGGGCGCTTCTTGCTTGCCGTTGCGCGGTCCTCACTTGGGCACGAGCTCCAGCTCGTAGGCAGCGCGCCCCGGCAGAAACGGTGTGCCGCGCCCCCGCGCCCAGGCGGCGTGCCCGTCGCGGTAGTGCTTTGAGCGCGGATGGCCACTTTGGCCCGCCGGCACGTGGAAATAGCCCTCTTCCTCGCGCCCCGGCGACACCGCCATGCGCTGCGAGGCGCCGTCGCGCGGCGATTGGATGCGCGGCATGTTCGACGGGTCGCCCGGCATGGGCTCGCCCGGCATGTCCAGATGCAGCCAGTTCGCCAGCGAGGACGACGCCGTGCTGAACGGGTGGTGGACCTTGACGTAGTTGGCCCGGCCCCAGGTGTAGCGCCGCAGGGCCCCGTCGAAGTCCCAGCCAGCCATGGTGTTCTCCACGTCCTTGCGCACCCCCTCCACGGAGTCGGACAGCAGATCGTCCCAGCTCACGTAGGGCGGCGGGACCAGGTGCGCCGGGCGCCTGGTTATCAGCTCCCACACCGCGTCCTCGACGTTGGGGCCGAGGTTGACGTAGTGGAAGCCGGGCGCGACGCGCCGGCACGGCGCCGTTAGCGCGTTCAATACGCGCTCGTGAACGTGGTGTCGGAAGCGCCGCACCACCCGGTAGCCGACGGAGTCGATCGCCGCCCGGCCGCCCCAGAACGTCACCTCGCGCCGGAGCGCCTCGCGCTGAGCGTCTTCGCCGGGGCGCAGCACCTGCAACAGCAACGTTTGCCAGCGCGAAAGGAACAGCGCCCGGTTGTCGAGTTGGATGGCCAGCATGTCGGCCTCGCTGACCCTGGGGCGGGCGCGGAGCGCGTCGCGGATCTGCATGGCCCGCGCCCCCACGTCGTAGTTGCCCCGTCCGATGCGCGACAGGTGGGGCTCATCGACCGCGCGGTTGTTGGCCGTCCACAGCCGCCCCTCCGGCGGGTTGACGATGCGCGGGTAGTCTTGCGGCTCGTACCAGCCCTCCCAGCGCGGCCCGCCGTACTCGGCCCACGACAGCGGCCGGCGCCCGTCGAACCGGGCCTTGTCGGGGCCCAGCCCCACGCGGCGCGGCAGGCGGCCCACCACGGTCCAGGCGATGCCGCCCTTCGCGTCGGCCACCACGAAGTTCTGCGCCGGCAGCCCCGCCCGGTTGGCCACGTCCAGCGCCTCTTCCAGGGTGCGCGCGGTCTCCAGGCCCATCAAGTCCAGGTTGATCGCCTCGGCCTCGTGCGCCACCCAGCGCAGCGCGCGCTTGCGCCCGCAGTGGTCCCGATCGAAGATGGGGCCCCAGATGGTCGATTCCACGACGTGCTCGACGTCGCGCCCGCCGCGCACCTTGAGGACTTCGCGCACCTTCTCGATCCGCCGCGCCCCATAGGGCGTGCGATAGAGCTCGGGGTCGCCGGGGGACGCGGGCTCGAGCACGATCAGGTCGGCCCAGTCCCCCTCGGTGTTGGTGAAGCCCCAGGCCAGGTGGGTGTTGCTGCCGACGACCATCGCCGGGGCGCCGGGCAGCGTCGCGCCGAACATGCGGTTGTCGCGCCGCCCATCCCGGGCCGGCCAGACAAAGGCAGCTCGATACCACAGCCCCGGCGCCATCAGCCACAGGTGCATGTCGTTGGCCACGATCGCCCCACCGTGGGTCGTGTGCTTGCCCGCGACCGCCCAGTTGTTGCTGCCCCAGCGCGCCCTTTCGACCTCGAACGGCCCCTCGCCAGCGTGCAGCCCGACGGCCTTCTTGAGGGGGGGCGGCACGGGCGGGAGCGGGTCGAAGGCGGCGGGCCGGCGCCGCAGGTCGAGCACCTCGGGGCCGGGGAAGGGGGGCCCCAACAGGGGCCCGCCGCGCAGGGGGGCGTCCCAGCTCGTGCCGTCGGGCGAGAGGAAGCTGGCGATCTGCTCCGGCAGGACCTCGTAGAGCACGCCGGTCGTCGCCTTGCGCTGGACCGAGTCGAGTTGCAGGACCCGAAACATCTCCAGAAGGATGAGGAACGAGTCCTCCTCGGCCCACGGCCTCGGCTCCCGCAGCAGGAGGAGATACTCCCACGGCGGGCGCGCCAGCGAGCGCCGCCCTTCCTCGACGCCGCGCGCGTAGGCCTTCAACACCTCGCGGTGGCTGGTGCCGAGCATGCCCACCTTGCGCCGCGCCAGGGCGCGGAAGCGGTGGGTGCGCATGCGGCGGTCTTCATCGAGGGCCCCCTTGCCGAACAGCTCGGAGAGCTCCCCCGCCGCATGCCGGCGCAGCAGGTCCATCTGGAAAAAGCGATCCTGCGCGTGGACGAAGCCCGTGGCGAACGCCAGGTCGTTGCGGTTGCGAGCCGTGATGGTCGGCACGCCGAGGGCGTCGCGCTCGATCTGCACCGGCTCGGTCAGGCCCTCCACGGCGATCGTCCCGTCGAGCTGGGGCAGGCTGCCGTTGACGAGAGCGTTGATCCACCAGGCCAGGCCGGTCCCGGAGACGAGGGCGACGAGGAGGAGGACGAGGCCCACGCGCAGCAGGCGCCGGAGGAAGCGGGGCCGGGGCGTCGGCCGGGCGGGCGCGGCGGCCCCGAGGTTGTGAACGAGAGCGTGGCGAACGTACTTGTTCATGCGAGGACGGCCTCCCGGCTGCGGGGGTGGGCGGCGGCACCGGTGCCGGGCGCCGCGTTTCAGGCTACCACGTGCGAGGCGCCAGGGGGAGGGTGGAGGAGGAACGAATCTCCTGCCCGCGCCGCCTTGTTGCTACTTGAGGGCCCCTGCCCGCTCTGCCTTCCCGTGCGGCCCGCGCTCGTCCTCACAAGGCTTTCGCGGTAGAATGACCGAGGGAGGACCGGGCTCATGGCACCCGAGCTGGAGGACGTCACCAACCTGTCGAGCGACCCGGTCGCACGGCTCTTGCTGTGCGGCAGGGCCGAGACGCTTCGCGAGGCCGAGGAGCTCTACCTCGACTCCTGCCTCCCCGAGGTCGTTCGGCTGCTGCAGAGCCAGCTTTCGGACGAAGAACTCGGGCGCCACCCGCTCATGCAGATGCTCCGGTCACACGGGAGCCGGGGATGGGAGGAGGCGATCGATTGAACCTCGAAGAGCGTCTCGCCGCCATCGTCGCAGAACTCGAGTCCGTCGGCCTGTCTTGCCTCGTCATGGGTGGCCACGCCGTTCGCTTCTACGGCCTCCAACGGCACACGAACGACTTCGACCTCACCCTCGCGCCCGAAGGCTGGGCCAACCTCGCCGACCGGCTCGCCCGAACGGCCCTCTTTCCGGGCACTGGCCCGATCGAAGGGAATAGCTGGCGGCCTGGGGCATTTCGACGCTTCCTCCTTGGCAACCTGGCCGCCGGTCAGGAAGAGTGGCTTGAGTTCTGGCGAGGCAACCACCTGCTTGCCCCGTTCCCGGAGCTCTTCGCCCGGCGGGAGGTCGGGGCGTCCGGCGGCCGGGACCTTCCCTTCCTCTCGCTCCCCGATCTCATCCGAAGCAAGGAGACCGAGCGCGCCAAGGATTGGGATGACATTTCGTACCTGGAGGAGTTCCTCGACGCGCGGGCCCACGTGAGGTGTGCTGCCGGCAACATCACCCTTGCCGATGCGCTGGCTCAGATTCGTAGTCGCCGCGGGTTCGACACGCATCTGGCCGAGAACCGATTCGCCGACGCCGCGGCGGTCCGTACCGCACTGGAACACACGACAAACCCGCTTACTCAAGCGTTCCTGCTTCCGTGGGCGCCCGAGGCGGTCGCCGCCACCCCGGTCGTTGCGATCGAACCGCTCGTCGAGCGGAAACTCCGCTCCGTAGCAGCTGCTTCATCCCTCCACCGCTCCCTGGTCGAGGTGGTTCGCCGGCAGTACAAGGTCTTCTGCCAGGGCCGGGACCGGGCTGATAAGGAGGCGATCCGCGCTGCCCAGGCCACAGGGCCAAAGTAGCGACTTCTCCCCTGTTCCCCGGTTTCGCGGTATCCCGACAGCTTTACGGCCTGGGCCCGGTCCTTCCCCGAAGGTCAAGGGGGAACGCTTGATCCCCGACCACGCAACGCGAAAGGCCCCCCGACGTCGGGGGGCCTTTCGCGTTTGAGCAACCGCTCGGCGTCGCGCATCACGACAGGTCGAGCTCTTCCTTCTCCGCCAGCGAGCGCAACTTCTTCATTGCCCGGGCATTGAGCTGCCGCACGCGCTCCTTGGTGATCCCGAACTGCTGGCCGATCTCCTCCAGGGTCATGCCCTTGGCGTGATCGTCCAGGCCCGCCCTCATGCGGATGATCTCGCGCTCGCGCGGCTCCAAGTACTCCAGCAGCCGGTTGACGCTGTGCGTCGCCCGCTCCTGGGTGGCGACCGCCTCGTGCTCGTCGCCCCGGTTGTCCGGCGCCACGTCGAAGACCTCGTCGTGGCCCGTCACGAAGCGCTCGCGGCGGTGCTTCTCGTCCGGGATGCTCCGGGCGAAGTTCTTCATGATCGCCCAGCTCGCATAGGTGCTGAACTTGAAGCCGCGATGGCAGTCGAACTTCTCGACCGCCCGGATCAGCGACATGTTGCCGTCGGAGAGCAGCTCGAAGAAGTTGTCGCTCTGCGCCGCGTGCCGCTTGGCGATGTTCACCACCAGCCGCATGTTGGCGTTGATGAGCTGGTCCTTGACGGCGTTGGCGTCATCCTGGAGCTCCTCGATCTCGCGCAGCGTCGTGATCTTGACGCGCGCCGGGTCGATGGTGCCGGCCTCATCGCCCTCCTTGCGGAGCAGGTTGCGCAGGCGCACGGCCTTGCACTTGAGGTAGTTCATCTTGCGGAACTGGTGCTGCTCCTGCTCCTTGTTCAGCAGGGGCCACTCGTAGAGCGGCGCCAGCTCTGGCGGAACGTCCTTGGGGACCTTCATCGCCTGACGGCGGGCCTCGTAGTCCTCGGCACCGGGCATCGGCGCCAGCATCTCGAAGTCGAGCGTCGCGTCGTCGAAGTCCGGGTGGGGGATGTAGTCGAGCGGCTGTTCGAGCAACCGCTGGGCGCGCACCTCGTTGATAACGCGATACATCGACGTGCGGGTGCGCTGGAAGCGTTTGGCGAGTGTATCCACGGTCATCCCTCGACGGTAAGAGCTATAAATGGACTGTTTGGTCTGGGCGTCCAGCGGGCCGGTCAGGCGCGGGAACAACGCCTGCTGAGGGTGTTCCCGATCGAAGTTCTTGATCGTATACCGGACCGTCTCCACCGACCTGCCCAGACGTTGGGCGATGCGGCGACTGATCTCCGTCAGCGTACCGCCACAAGCCCGCGACAGGCGCTTGGCCCGTCGCAGGATGTCCTCGCGCTCGACGTCGCTCATCTGCGTGAACTTGCTGCCGCGCTCCACGCGCTCCTGGTTCGAGACCAGGAACCGCTCGATCACGGCCTGCGTGTAGCAAACTTGATGTTTGCCGTTCCGCAGCAACCGACGCCCGACCAGGCCAAGCTTTCTCCAGCGGCGAATCGTCTTCGTCGAAACCCTCAACCGCTTGCTCAGCTCGTCCAGCGTTACTAGCGGGCCTTCCGCCCCCGTCCCCACCTCTTCGTTGCTCGTCGCCGGGACCGTCGCGCCCAACGCCTCGATCATGCGAGCGAGGTCGTGGGCAAGGTCGGTGCCGGGGATGAGCAGGTCGGGGTACGCTTCGGGGCGGAACTCGGTGATCCGGAAGACCGCCCATTGATAGGGGTACTGCCGGGCCGGTTCGATCTCCGCCAACAACTGCTGGGCACGGGCCATCTGCTCCAGGCGACGGGTGGGAGGCGCGAAGCGAACCTGTTGATCCGTCAACTGCTTCAGGGCTGGGTTTTGGAAGCCAGTCACAGCCTTCACTCCTTTGCTGCCCGCGGCCCGTTCTCCTCGGGCCGCCCTCCCGCCTCAGGCCGCCCAGTTCTACTGGACAGCCCATCTCGTTCCTGTCGCCTGCCTTTCCTTCCGCGGGACCGTTTGCACACTCGCATCCGGCCCCTTCACTGCTCCGCGAACCGCAACACGTCGAAAAAGGCCCAAGTCCTCCCGGTCTCATGGTCGAAGGATGTCTATACAAAGGCGCCTGTTAACCTGGATGCTTGCGCTCCCCTTCGGGGCTCGCGTGACAATCGACTTCTTTTCTGGCAGGCCGTGCCTGCCACAACCGCTCTGGACAGTTCGGGGCGTCTCCGTTATCACTTCACCCAGCGGGTCGGCACTTGTCTGTGGCCTTGCCGGCCGGGCTTTCGCGTCAAAAGAGGCGATCCTCCTGAGTCTTATTCGCAGATGGCCCTCTTCTATTACTCCCGTCACCCTCTCGTTGTGACAGGAGGGCTTCTTTTCACCCTCACTGCTCGCCCTTAATCTGCAAGCCGCGTACCGTTCCTCATTATCTAGACGCCCGCCGACGCCCTTCCGTTCATCACTTTTTTGCAAAACCTACTCAGTCCGCGAGTTACGGCTGTTGAGCTGCACGCTCGCCCTCGCGCCGACAAGTGGAGCACTTCGTTCACGCCTGCAAGTATCTGAACGAATCTACACGATCCCTGTTCGATATTGCAAGAGGGACTGAACAGAATACAGTCGGCCCCCCTGCCCCATCGGGTCTCCTCTCTGAACGAAGACCGCGAAAAGTCTCACCCAGACAGAGGCCCGCCACAGCATACGCGGCACGCCCGGAACATTTTCACCGCCCGGCCACGGTCGGAAGGTTCGGAGGCCCTCCGGAAGCGCCGGTGCCCTCCTGCGCGAGGGTAGAATCTACCTGGGACGAGCCCCCACAGGTCAAAACCGCAGAGGGAACGCGCATGACAACGCCAAGGCGAGGAGGTTTGTTGCTGCTGGGCTGGTTGGCGGTGCTGGGCGGGGGCGACAAACTGGCGGCCCAGGAACCGGTGCGCTTGCGGGAGCTCTTCCCGGTGGGGTATCAGTACACGGTGCGAGCACGGGTGGACCTGTCGGGCACGCTGACGCCCCCCACCGTCAAAGGCAAGCCCGCGCCCAAGCCGATCAGCCTTCGGGGCGACAGCGCCCTCGAGTACGACGAGCGCGTGCTGACCATCAACGCCAAGGGCGAAGTGACCAAGACGGTGCGCATCTGCCGCCGCATGGAGTTCCGCCGTACGGTCGCGGACCAGCCGCAGGCGACGACGCTGCGCCCCGGCGTGCGGCGCCTGGTGGTGCTGCGCCACGGCACGTCGGAGGTGCCCTTCTCCCCTGACGGACCGCTAACCTGGGGGGAGATCGACATCGTCCGCACCGACGTCTTCACGCCGGCCCTGGCGGGGCTGTTGCCGGACCGGGCCGTGCGCGTCGGCGAGCGGTGGAAGGCGGCCACGAGCGCGGTGCAGGAGCTGACGGACCAGGAGAAGATCGAGGAGGGCTCGCTCGAGTGCAAGTTGGAGGAGGTCAAGCCCGCGGGCGGGCGCCGGCTGGCGAAGGTGTCTTTCAGCGGGTCGCTGCGCGGCACCAACGAGGACGGGCCGAACCGGCAGAAGTTGCAGGGCCATTTCACCTTCGACCTGGCGAGCAGTTACGTCAATTACCTCCAGCTCAAGGGAACGCACTCGTTGCTGGACAAGGACGGCAACGAGGTCGGCCGCATCGAGGGCCGCTTCGTGCTGATGCGCCAGGCCAACACGCGCCCGGCCGACCTGACGGACGCCGCGCTGAGGGGCGTGGCGCTGAGCCCGAACGACGACAACACGCTGCTGCTGTACGATAACCCCGACCTGGGGGTGCGCTTCCTCCACCCGCGGCGCTGGCGGGTGGGGAGCGTGATGGGCCGGCAGGTGACGCTGGACGGGGCCGACGGCAGCGGGCTGCTGTTGACGCTCGATCCACCGGCGAAGGTGCCGACGGGTGTGGGCTTCCTGGCGGAGTCGCGCGGCTACCTGGAGAAGCAGAAGGCGCGCTTGCTGCGCCAGGTGGCGGTGCAGCGGCTGACGCCGGGGCTGGAACACTTCGCTCTGGAGACGGAGATGGGCGGGCAGACGTTCTGGATGGACTATTTCGTGGCGAAGCAAGCGAACGGCGGGGCGACGATCGCGGCGCGGCTGCCGCAGCGCGACCTGGCGGCGCTGCGCAAGGAGGTGGAGCGGATCGCGCGGAGCGTGGTGGTGACGAAGCGGATCGTGGAGGGGAAGTAGGGGAGGCCGAGGTGACGAACGATCAGACCACTTCGGCGGAAGGCCCGGGCGCGGGCTCAACGAAAGCGCGCGACCAGACGGTCCAGCTCCTCAACCAGATGGGCGCGGTCGATTTCAACCATCTCGGCAAGTCCGGCATCGTGGTACAACCGAAGTTCGACAGAGCCCGGCTTCGGTATCAACACGACTTTGTCGCCGCGATTCGCTGGCTGCGGTCTGTCCGAGATCACGAGGTGATCCAGGGACAAACTGGCATGAAACCTGTCGGCGATGCCCTCCGCCACCGCCCAGTCGATTGCCTCGAGAGGGGCCCCGACCAACGGGCTGTGAGCGAGCCCGGGCTCCAAGGAGCGGCGGCATCGCAGCCAAGATTCCCGCAGGGCCGGGTTAGGGGATCGCATTTGGCGGCACTCCAGCCCTTTCCAACACCCGAGAAAGGGGCACTTGTCGTCCGTTCTGCCAGAAGACAATCTTCTGGCGTGTCGAGGGCTCGCGAAGCACCTTCACGAGCTCCCAGTTGGTCACCCCGGCCGCAAAAGGGTCCGGGCCTTGGCCGAGCCGCCACCCTCTTCGCAGGTCGAGCCCGTCGAGGTTGAAATGGACGTTCCCAGCGTTCGCTGTGGCCTCGTCGAACGCGGCCTCGAAGCCGAAACGGACGTCTGTCGTTGGGGTCAGCCCCTCGTTGCGCCAGTGGCGGTAAGTCGCGGCATGACGTTTCCTACCGAAGCGCTCGATGGCCTCTCGCTCAAGCCGAATGGTGTTGGGCGGAAGCCCTGCATCCATGAACCGCTTGGGGGGAATGCCATGATGGGTGAGGCCGAGAGCCACGTCCATCGACCCACCTCTTGTCAGAGGCGCCGGCATCGCTCCCGCCTCGGGAGCATGCCACCTCGCCTGCCCCTGAAGCCCCAGAACTCATCGCGCGGCCATGCCTTTATCCTGGCGCAGGGTCGGCGGTGGGTCAATGCGAGTTCCAGCTCCTTGCCCGCCGACGACCGCGGCGCGGCTGCCGCAGCGCGACCTTGCGGCACTGCGCAAGGAGGTGGAGCGGATCGCGCGGAGCGTGGTGGTGACGAAGCGGATCGTGGAGGGGAAGTAGGGGGGGTGGGTACAGCGGCGGAACAGTTCCGCCGCCCCGTTTTCGGGCACAGACTGTGCCCCTCCCTCACGGTCAGCACTTCTGGAGCGCGGCGACCATCTCCTTGAGGGTGTCGATGACGTCCTTTTCAAGGGCCTGGGTGGCCAAGCCGACATCGTTGATTTCCAGGCGACGCTGAATGCGCTTCATGTCCACTCGTAACTCCTGGAACACCTCGTCGAAAGCGACCGCCGATCCATCCGCGGTTATCAGGGCGATGGCTGTTGTCGCCTCCCGGAGAATGGCCTTCTGCTCGATCGACAGTTTGAGCGATGCCTGCTTCTCTTTCGGGCGGAGATGCTTGCGAGGAATGCCCTGGACGGCCTTGTGCAGGGCCTCGGTGCCTTTGGAGACCTCGATTTGCATGGCGAGCATCTTCCGGCAACGGCCCAGGAAGTCGGCTGGGACCTGCTGGGCCCTTTCTTCGCGCGCCCGGCTCGCCGCCTTGGGAGCGGCCGAGCCGACCGGCCGCGGGCGTTCTCCGGCAGCGAGGGAACACAGGCCGAATGCCCCCGCGAGCAAAGAAGCCAAGAGCACGTGAGGCCGCATCCCTTCTACCTCCCGTTTCGAGGGCCCCGCGTTCACCGCGCTTCGGGGATTGAGCAGAGAGCATCATCTCGAGGTAGCCGCTCCAGGCGCTCCTCCCCCGAAAGCAAGACGAACCGCTTGCCCTGAGCAAACGAGGCAACGGCTCCGCCTCACCCCAACACTTCGCGGAGCTTCTTCCCCGCCGCCTCGCGCGCCTTGTGGAAGCGCTCGGCCGACGCCTTGTCCCCCTCGTCCCAGTAGGCGCTCAGCGCCCAGGCCTGCGCGCGAAGCAACACGAACAGCCCGCGCACCTGGCCGAAAAGCCGGCGCTCCTCCGGGAGAAGGCCCGTGTCCGGGAGCCGGCCGAGGTCGGCCTCGGTCTGCTCCAGCAACTCCGTCAGGTTGGCGAGCAGCTTCCGTGCCTCGCTCAGCGTGTAGAGCTCTTCCTCCACCCCATCGGCCAGCAGGCCGATGCTGAGCTGGCTCTGGTACAGGTGGGCGCGCGTCAGCCCTCCGATGGCCGTCCAGAGGGGCTTCGGGTCTTCCGCGGGGGGAGTGCCGCGGTCGAGGCGCTCCGGTGGAGGAAGCACGGCCCTGGCAGGCGACGAGGCACTCCGCGCCGGAGGCAGCGCGGGCGCGTCTGGTGGAGTCGGTACAACCGCCTCGGGCTGAGGAAGGGGAGACGTGGGCCCGTCCGCGCTCCGCACCGGCCGCTTGAGGAGCACCACCGCCAGGGCGAGGATTGTCAGCATGAGGCAGGAGGTGGTGGCGATCAGGAGCACGTGCAGCCCCGACAGGCGAGGCCGCGGGACGGGCAGGAGGCCAGCCGGCGCCGGGGCCGAAAAGGTCGGGACGGCGCAGGTCGCCGGAGGCGCCGGCGGAGGGGGCATGCGACACTTGAAGCCATGCGGTAGCGACATGGGGGGCTCCTCGGTTCAGGACAGACGGGGCCTCCCTCCCCTTTTCAAAGGGGAGGGAGGGGAAACAACGGTCTCTCGCCCGGAGGAGAAAGCCCCCGAGCTAGCGTCGCGTCTTGCCCCTTGCGGCTGAAGCGGCGGTCGGTTGGTACGCCTTGCCCCTCCCGGCGGGCCCGGTTTGGCCCCTGCCGCCAGAGAACGCGGGAGACGGCGCGGTCCTCGTGGCCGCCCCGCCTCTTTGAGCGCTGGGACCGGGGCCCCGCCCGGCCGCGGCCACACCACTCGCGGGGGCAGCGGACTTCCCTTTCCCCAGGGCCTGTTTGGTCTGTCCGCCCTTGGCCCCGGCGCGCGGGGACGAGGCGGCCCGAGCGTTCCCGGCCGCTTCCTTGCCCTGCCTGGCGGGCGCTTCGGCCTTCTTGAACGTTTGCTTCCCCTTCTTGTCGGCCCCACCGCCCCGCGCCACGGTCGCCGCGCCGTCCTTGGCGGTCCTGGTGCTCTTGCCGACTCGATCCCCCGGGCCCTTCCCGCCCGTGAAGACGTCCTTGATCGCGTCCCGCCTCCACAGCGGCTGCTTGCCGCTGTCCGTCGGCTCGCGCTTGAGGCCCTCGCGGGGGCTGGCGGGCTTGCCTTCCACCCCGGCGCCCCGCTCGCCCTCCTGCCGGCCCTTGAGGTTGCGGCCCACGCGCTCGCCCGGGCCGCCCTCGCCACGACGGCCCTTGTCGCGCCCCTCCCCGGCCCCTCGTTCGCCGCGGCCCTCGCCCTTGCCGTCCGTCTTGCGCTCTTCGCCTTTGCCGTCCTTCCCGCCGACCCCCCTCATGTCGAGGTTGCCTTTCCCTCCCTGAAGGCCGGCGCCGAAGCCCTCGTGCCGGTGGTGCCGGTGATGGTGGTGGTGCTTGTGATGGTGCTGGTGGGTCAGGGCGGACACCAGAGCGCGCAAGGCACGGTCGAGTCCCGGCGCGCTCCGGTCCTTCTCGTTCGTGCGGGCAATCAGGCCCGCCACCTCATCGATGGCCACGAGGATGCCCCGATCCATTTTTGCGTCGGCGGCCTCGCGGCCAGGCGCCGCGCGGGCGGGTGAGGGGATCGAGAGGACGACAGTCAGGGCCCCCAGGGCCAGGAGCCCCACACCCGGGGCCTGACGTCGGGACAGGAAACGCGTCACGAGTGAGCTCCTTTACCGAGAACCGGATCGGCCAGAAAAAGGGCTCCTGCGCAAGCGTCGCGACAGACGCGCGGCGTAGGATGTCTATCAGACGCCGGGCCGCGGAAAATGTTGGCGCCAACATTTCGCCGCGCCCGGCGTCTGAGGAAGCAGGCCCCAAACGCAGCGGGGGGGCGCGTGCAGCACGACGAGGAGCGCGATGAGGAACAGCAGTGGCTGGCGCGGGCCCGCGCCGGCGACCGGCAAGCCTTTGCCGCGCTCGTCGAGCGCTACTGGGCGCGCATCTACCGGCACCTCCACGGCCTCACGCAGCACCGCCAACTCGCCGAGGACCTCACGCAGGAGGCATTCCTCAAAGCCTGGCGGTCCCTGCCGGGCTTCCGCGGCGACTGCGGCTTTCGCCCCTGGCTGTTCCACGTGGCGCGCAACTGCCTGCTCGACAGCCAGCGCGCCGCCTCCCGCAAGGGGGGCACGCTGCCCCTGCCCGAAGCCACCCCGGCACCGGGGCCCGGCCCCGTGGCCGACGCCCTCAACCATGAAGCCGAGAGACTGTTCGAGCTCGCCTGTGCCCGCTTGCCGGAAGGGCTGCGGACCGCCTTCCTGCTCTGGGCCCGGGAAGGCCTGTCCCACGCGGAGATCGCCGTCGCCCTCGAGCTCAATCCCGAAACCGCCCGCTGGCGCGTCTGCAAGGCCCGCCACTTGCTGCTGGAAGAGTTAGGCCCCTATCTGGACAGGGAATGACCGTGAACTGTCAACAAGCTCATGAGTGGCTGCTCGGCGCCCGGGTCGCGGACGAACCGCCGCCCGCGCTGGGTGAGCACCTGCGGGGCTGCTCGCACTGCCAGGCGCGCCGGCGCCGGCTACAGCGCCTCGACGAGCATGCCCGGCAGCTCCACGCGCCCCCGCCAGCGCCGCTGGCCCGGGCCGAATTGCTGAGCCGCCTCGACCACCACCCGCAAGACGTTCCCGTCCTTCCGATACCCCGCCACTGGCCCTTGCGCTGGGCGGGAGTCGCCGCCGCCACGTTCTTGCTGGGCCTCGGGCTGGGTTGGGGGCTATGGCACGGCCGCGCCTCCCTCTCTCCCCTCCCTGGGCCGCAGGCGGAGCAGAAGGGGCCCGAGAAAGCGCCCCCAACCGCTCCGGTCGCGAAGCGCGGCGAAGTCGATCTCGAGCGCGTGCTAGCGCACGTCCTGGGCCACGACCTCGACCTCGCGCGTGGCGGGCCGGCGCCGGAGCGGTTGCAGTTGCTGCAAGGCATGGCCGCCGACCTGCGCGACGCGGCGATCCACCTGGCCCGGCACAACGCCCTCCAGGAATTGCCGCTGGTGGCGCGACTCTACGCCCACGTGATCCAGCGCGGGCTGGCGAAACTCGCCCGCGCCCTTCCGAAGGAGCAGCGCGAGCGCCTCCTGATCGAACTGGCCCAGCAACTCGAAGACGATGCGACGGCGTTGAGCGCGGCCGCCGAGCAGGCCTTGCCGGTCGTGGCCGGCCACCTCCGGCCGATGGCTCGCACCGCGCGCGCCCTGGCCCCGGGGCTGCGCGCGGGCCAGCTTCCCGCCCTTGCCCTCGCGGAGGACTGGCCGCTCGAGTCGATGGGCAGTCGCGGGACGCCGGGCTCGCTGCTGGCCGTGCTGGTCCGGCAGGGGCTTGAGCTGGCCGAGGCCAAAGGCCCCGTCGAGCGCGCCGACCGCTGCTCCGAGCTGACGCACTGGATCGCCCAGGACATCGTGTTCGCCTCCGCGGCCGGGGAGAACGAACGGGCGACGCGCCTGGGCCGTTACCTCGGCGAGATCCTCGACCGCGGCGTCACGAGCAACCTCGACCTCGCCCGGCGCGCCCCCCTGCCCCCGGCCCGCAAGGCTGAGGTCGAACGGATCCGTCAACACGCCGCCGCCGCCACGACCACCCTGGAAGAGAACCTCGCCCGCGCCCCCACTCCGGCCCAATCGGGCTTGCAACTCGCCATCCAGGCCTCGCGCAGTTGGGAGAGCGACCGGGACAAGAAGAAGGGAAAGCGCAAGGGAAAGGGCCGAGGCCGCGACCGCGATTGATCCTCGCAATCCGAGATCGGCCACGTCTTTTAGCCGCCCCGCTTGCGGGGCGCGGGCGTCGCGCCGAGCGGAACTCTGCGGCTAAATGGTCCCCCCGGCCAGCGGCCACCACACGTCGAAGCGTGCCCCCTGCCCTGGCTGGCTGGTCACCCCGACGCGGCCCCCATAGCTCTCCACGATCTGCTGCACCACGGCCAGGCCCAGCCCCGTGCCGGTTTCCTTGGTCGAGAAGAACGGCTCGAACATTCGCGCCCTCACCTGCTCGCTGATCCCGGCCCCCGTGTCGCCCACCGACAGGCGCGCGCGCGGCCCCGCCTCCAGGGCCGTGCGCACTTCCAGCGTCCCCCCGCCCGGCATCGCGTCGCGCGCGTTCAGGCACAGGTTCATCACCACCTGCTGCACCTGCGTCTCGTCGGCCAGGATGCACAGCTCGCCGTCGGCGAGGGCCGCGTCCAGCGTCAGCGTGGCCGGCAGCGTGGCGTGCAACAGCTCCAGCGTGCGCCGCACCACGCGGTTGAGCTCGACGCGCCGGGGCGCGGTCTGCTTCTGCTTGCTCAGCGCCAGCATTTGCGCCGCCAGGCTCGCTGCCTGCTCGCCTGCCTCGGTGATTCGGCGGAGGTCGCCGTGGACCGCATGGTCCGGCGGCAGGTGCCCGCGCGCCAGGTCGGCCAGGCTCAACACCACGCTCAACAGGTTGTTGAAGTCGTGCGCCACCCCGCTCGACAGCCGGCCGATCAGCTCCAGGCGTTGGCCGCGCTGGAGCTCGCGCTCGAGTTGGCGCTCGCGCGTCACGTCCACGAGCAAGGAGAGCGTCCCGACGACCTGGCCGTCCTCGTAGCGCGGCTGGATCAGGACGTAACTCGCCTTGTCGCGCCCGTCCTTGGCGCGGTAACGGAGCTCCATGCTGCCCTCCTGGCCGGCCAGCGCGGCCGAGGACAGCTCGTTGAGGCGCGCCAGGTCCTCGGGGGCTATGAGGGCCGACCAGGCGGCCGGCTCGGCGATCTCCTCCATCTCGTATCCGGTGATCGTCTTCGTGATCGGGTTGCAGTAGACGACGCGCCGCTCGCGGTCGGCCTTGAGGAGCATCAGCGGCAGCGATTCGACCAGGCCACGATACGACTCCTCCGAGGCGCGGATCACGCCCTGAGCATGGACGTAGGCGCTGATGTCGGCAAAGGTCGTCACCACCCCCGCCGGCTCAGCCCCTCGGCCCATGCCGGGCGCGCCCACGCCCAGCGGCATGGCGTTGACCATCACCCAGCGCTGGCTCGGCGGGGCCGGGCTCTTGCCCGCGGGAAGGGTGGGCTGTAGCCCCAGCACGACGTTGCGCACCGGCCGGCTCGAGCGCAGCGCCAGCTCGGCGGGGTGCTCGACCCAAGGCAACGGAGCGCCGTCCGCCTGGAGGAACGCCCACGGCAAGTCGGAGAGCGAACGCCCGCGCAGGCCCTCTGGCGGGAGCTCGAACAGAGCGCACGCCGCCGGGTTGCCATCGACGATCGTGCCTTGCCGATCCTGGACGACAAGCCCCTCGCCCATGGTCTCGATGACGGTGCGCAGGCGGCCCTCGCTGTCCTGCCGCGCCGCCTCCGCCTGGTGCAGCGCGCTGCGGTCCTCCAGCACCCACACCGCCGCGTCGGTCGAGCCCTTGCCGCCCAGGTTGACCGGCGCCGCCCACGTCACCAGCGGGACGCGTCGCCCGTCCGGGGCGTGGACGACGATGTCGTCGCGCATGGTTGTCCGGCCGTGGCGCAGCGCCTGGTAGACGGGGAGCTCCTCGACGGGGTAAAGGGTGCCATCGGAGCGGAAAAGTCGGTAAACGCGCGACAGGTATTCGAGCGAGGCGGCGCCGTCCTCGCGCTGGCCGAGGAGCTGCCGAGCTCGGGCGTTGACCAGGATCGGCTTGCCCTCCGGGCCCTGGATGAAGAACACCCCGGTCGGCAAGTTGGTGACCAGGGCGTTGAACATGCTGGTCGTGCGCCGGAGGTCGTCGGCGAGCAGGCGCTGTTCGGTGACGTCCGTGACGACGCCCTCCCACCCGATCAGCCGGCCCTCGGCGTCGCGTTGAGGCGCCATCGTGTCGCGCAGCCAGCGCGGGGCCGCCGGCGCCAGGAGGTGCGGCGACGGGGTCGCTGAGTCCTTGAGCCGCGAGAGAGGGCGGGAGAAGTTGTCCCCGGAGAAGTCGTCCCCCGATGCCAGGCGATACTCGCACGTGACCGGCCGGTCCTGCCGCCCGAGTTGCGCCAGCGCGGCCCGCAACACCTCGCGGTCGTCGGGGTGAACGCGCTCCAGCCAGCGGGCATGATCGCCCAGCAGGTCCTCCGGCCGGCAGTTCATCAGGGCGCTGCTGGCCGCGCTGACCAGCGCGATTTCCGCTCCGAGCAGGGGCTGGCCCACCTCGCCCGTGCCCGGAAGCCGGGCGCTGTAGATCACCACGGGGACGTGCGAGACGACCTGCCCGAAGCGGGAATCGCGGGAGCGCACCCAGACGATGCTCCCCGCCACGAGCAGAGCGGCGCAGCACTGAGCGAGCAGATGGCCTTGAAGGAGAAAGGCGAAGATTGGGCTGTCGAGGCGGTAGCCGAGCACGGGCAAGAAGAGCAGCGGCAGCGCCGCGCTGACCGAGGCCACCAGCACCCCGCCTCGCGGGCCCTGGCGCAGTGCCGCCCACACGATCAGGAGCAAGGGAGCGCCCCAGAGTTGCCAGCCGAGTAACTGTTGCCGGCCATGCAAACCGGTCAGCAACAGGCACAGGATGCCCGCCCCCGCCGCGAGCCCGGCGACCTCGACCCAGTCGCCCGCCCGGGTTGGCCCCGGTTCGATGGAGAGAGCGGTCATGCCGCCCGGCCCATGCTCCACCGGCCGTTCATCGCCCGGTGCCGAGGCGATAAGTCCTCCGCGCACCAGCCAGGGCGTCACCACAACCAGCAGCGGCGGGGCCAGGATCATTTCGCCGAGGGCGCGGTCGAGCCACCACAGGGCCAGGCGCTGGCCGAGGGCCGCATCGTGGAAAGGCAGCGGGAGCGGCAGGCCGCACTCCTCGAAGAGGACCGCCCGCAGCGCGGCGAACAGCCCGGCAAGGGCCCCGGGCACGAGGAGAAGGAACTGCGTGGCCGAGCGCGGGTCGCTCAGCCGGCGCGCGCCGCCGGCACGGCCCTGGTAGAGCCACCACGCCAACGACAGTTCGAGGACCGTCAGCAGGCCATCGAGGGCCAGGAAGGCCAGTTCGCCGGGGAGCGCGGCCCGCCCGCCGATGAGGAAGGGGGGGCCGCCTCGCACGGCAGCCTGCACGAGGACCAGCAGACCGCTGCCAAGCAGAACCGGGACCGCCAGGCGAAGCGGAAACCAGGCGACCAGCGCCAGCCCGAGGCCCGCGGGAGGAAACCACAACCCCGGCCCGCTTCGCCCCCAAGTCGAGGGGTGGGCCAGGTGGAGCAGCACCAGCAGGGCCAGCAGCAGGCCCCAACCCGAACCGAGCCCCAGGGCCGATCGTTCGCCGAAGGAACGCGGAGCGCGCGCAGGGGCGGGGGCACCTCCTGGTTGCACAAGGGCCTGCCGAGCTCCTTGCGACGTCACGAAAGTCGCCCTCTGCTCTCTGTCCCGAAGCGAAACTTCAACGCCGGGCGCAAACGAGTGTAAGCCATTCGGCGTCATTCCTCAAGTCGGAGCGGCGACAATTCTTCGGGGGCCGCTCGAGCTCGGCCGGTCCCACCGGTCGGTTCATCCTTCCTCCTTGATCCGTTCCGAGGGCGCCTTCTCCATCTGGACCGGCTCGCGCTTGCCGTCCTCGCGCTCGAACTCATCGACCTTCTTGTGGAGCGTGTTGCGGTTGATCCCGAGCCACTTCGCCGCCTTCACCTGGACCCCGCCGCACAACTGGAGCACCTGCTCGATCAACTCGCGCTCGACTGCACCGACAATCCGCTTGTCGAGGGCCCCCTCCGGGAGCGTCGAAACGCCCACGCGCACGAGCTGCTGGACGAGCCCACGCAGGTCCCCCCCGCGCGCCTTGAGCGGGCGCCAGCGCCGCTCGCTGCGCCCCGGCGGCGCCAGCATCTCGAGCGTCAGCGCCCGGCCGTTGGCCAGCACCACGGCGCGCTCCATGTAGTTTTCCAGCTCGCGCACGTTCCCCGGCCAGTCGTGGACGTGCAGCGCCTTGACGATCTCCCCCGTCAGCGCCGGCGGATCGCAGCGGTGCTCTTCGGCGTGCCGTTCCAGGAAGAACTTCGCCAGCCCGGGGATGTCCTCCCTGCGCTCGCGCAGGGGCGGCAAGTAGATGGGCCAGACGTTGAGCCGATAGTACAGGTCGTCGCGGAAGTGCCCCGCCTCGATCTCGTCGGTCAGGAACTGGTTGGTGGCCGCCACCACGCGCGTATCGACGCGGATGGTGCGGCTCTCGCCGACGCGCTCGAATTCTTTCTCCTGGAGCACCCGCAGCAGTTTGACCTGCAGCTTGGCGCTCATGCTGGAGATCTCGTCGAGGAAGATCGTCCCGCCGTGGGCGGCCTCGAAGCGGCCGGTCTTGTTGTCGATTGCCCCGGTGAACGCGCCCTTGACGTGCCCGAACAACTCGCTCTCCAGCAGGCTCTCGGCGAGGGCCCCGCAGTTGACGCGGACGTAGGGCCCTTCGGCGCGCGGGCTGAGCCGGTGGATGGCCCGGGCGACCATCTCCTTGCCGGTGCCCGTCTCGCCGACCAGCAGCACGCTCGTCGGCGTCGGCGCCACCAGTCGCGTGAGTCGATAGACCTCGCGCATCGTCGGGGACGCCCCCACGATGCCCGGAAGCTCCGCTTCCAGGTCCACGACCTTCGGCGCCCGGTCGTCGCGCCCATTCAGGTGCATCGTCATGCCCGAGGCCCCACCGTTGGGAGGAGGGAGGAAGGAGGAAGGACCTCGCTTCCTCCTTTCAAAGAAGGGCCGCCAGTCGGTCGGCGGCCAGGCGCGGCTCGTCCAGCAATACGCTATCCATCTCTTTGAGGACGAAACCACTCAAGTCGTCGCCGGTCCAGCCAAGTTCGCTCAGGGCCTTCCCGATCCGCTCGAAGCAGCGGTCGCGCAGGTCGCGCGTGAGCCGCGACACGTTCCCTTCGTGGATGCCCATCAGCGAGGCGACCTCCCGCTGGCTCAACCGGTAGCGCAGCCGCAGCCCCAGCAACAGCACCTCGCGCTCGCTCAGTTCCGCGAACCACTCGCGCGCCGCCTCGCGGAACTCGTGGTGCCAGCGCGCGTCGGCCACTTCCGGCAGGTGCAAGTCGCGCTCGCCCAGCTCCTCGTCGGGGAGTTGATGGGCCCCCCGGTCGTGGCGCAGGTCCGACAGGTGCTTGTTCTGAAAGACGCGGATCAGCCAGGGCACCAGGGGCCGTTGCCCGTCGTAGCGCGCCAGGATGGGCAGCGAGCCCTCGCGCTCGCCGGCCAGCAGAAAGCCCCAGAACTCCGCCACCGCCTCCTCTTGCCTCTCCTGATCGCGCGGAAAGAGCCGAACCGCCCGCATGCGCAGCGCATCGACCAGCAGCGCCTCGGTGCGGCTGGCCCGGGCGTTGAACAGCGCGTGCCACCCCTCCTGCCGACCTTCCAGGCAAGCGCAGGCGAGAAACCAGTCCAGGGCGTGCAGGTTTTCGAGAAAAGCGCTCCAGGTGGTCGTCTGGCCCTCCTTGGCTCGCTTGGCCCGGTACAGCCCAAACGCTCGCTCGAGGTGCCCCGCGAACGCCGCGAACGGCAGCGCCACCCCCGGCATGCGCAGCCGGCAAAAGTGGTACAGCAGCGCCACGTGGTTCGGGCTCGGCTGGGCCTCCGCCATTCGACCCTCCTTTTAGTCCTTGGTTCTTAGTGCGTAGTTCTTAGCAAAGAGGGCCCACGCTGTCTTCTGTCTTTGCCAAGCACAAAGAACTAAGCACGAAGGACTAACGGGTGCTATTTCCGCGGCACGAACACCATCATCTCGACCCGCGCCGCCGGGAGGCTGGGCTCGGGCTGAGGCGCCGGCTGTGCGCCCATGCCCAGCGCCGTCACCTTGCGCGAGGAGATCCAGCCCAGGGAATCGACGCTGTGCCGACTTTTCAAATAGTTCGCCACCCCCTCCGCCTGTTGTCGCGTTACCTCCTTGGCCGTCGCGGCCGCGCCGTGCCGCGGATCGGCATAGGCGACGATCACGACGTCCGAGCCGGAATGCTTGAGCATGTTCATCCAGCGCCCCACCTCGTCGAGCTTCGCCCTGCCCCCGGCGGTGAGCTCGGCCCGCCCGGGCTCGAACAGCTCGGCCTCGGCGAGGACCTTGCGGTTGCGCTCGGCGTTGGCCCGCACCAGGAGCGCCACCGGGTCCTGCACGTAACTCCGCAAGATCGGCAACTTCTTGCTCGCGTCGGTGGCCTGCTGCAAGGCGGTCATGGTTTCTTCGCCCCGGTCGATCGCTTTCTTGCTGTGAGCGAGCGCCTCCTTGCCCGTGTCGGCCGCCTCCTTGATGCTGCGGATCGCCCCCACCAGCTCCTTGCCGAGGCCATCCTTGCCGCTGTTCACGCCCTGGAGCGTATCGCTCACCTGGGCCAGCACGTCGGTCAGTTCCGCCGTCGGCTCCGAGCGCAACAGCTCGTCTTCGCCGGCGGGCGGCCCCGCCTTCTTGCCTTTGGCGGGCGGGCGCACCTCGAGGACTTTGCCCCCGATCATGCCCTCGCTGACGATCTGCACCGTCGAGTTGTTGCGCACCTGGTTCTTGTAGGCGCCCTTGATGCGCAGGCGCAAGACGACCTCGCCCTCGGCGTCGTCGGGGGGGGAGATCGCCACAACCTCTCCCGCATCGACCCCGCGGATGCGGACCCTCGTGCCGACCTCGACGCCGCGCACTTCGGCAAAGCCGACGCGCACGTGCAGAGCATTGGAGCCGTACCAGCCCCGACTGCCGACGGCGAGGACCCCGCCCAGAGCGAGGAGCCCGCCCACCAGGACGACGGCCCCGAGCACCACCGCTTGCCAGCCAGACAGGGATCGCGACACGTTGACGTCTCCTGAGTGCTTCGCCACGCGTTCTCGGAACATTATAACTGAGAGGAGGCCGATTTTCGCCATTCTTGCCGGATCGCCCCCACAAAATCGGCGACGAGGCGGTTTTGCCATTTGCATCCAGCCCCGGTCCCTCTCTATGATAGAGAGATTCCGTTGGGGCCTGTCCTTTCCCCGATCGTCCGTGCCGCCCTCGAGCGTTGCTGGAGATCCATCCATGGCGACGAGTACGTCCTTCAAGCAAACTTGCCCGAGTTGCGAGGCCCTGGTGCCGATCCGGGACCCGGGACTGGTCGGGCGCAAGATCGACTGTCCGAAGTGCAAATATCGCTTCGTGGTCGAGGAGCCGGAGCCTCGCGAAGAGGAAGAAGACGCCCCGGCCAAGCCCGCCAAGAAAGGCAAAGGCGAGACCGGCGTCACCGACAAACCCAAGGCCAAGGGCGCCGACAAGAAGAACGGGATCACCAAGGCCCCCGCCAAGAAGGGCGCCAAGGGCGGGGCCAAGCGCCGCGGTGAAGACGAGGACAATCCCGACCGGCCCGGCAAGAAGAAAAACAGCTCGATGGTCATCGTGCTGGGCGCGGTCCTGGCGGTGGTCGCCGTCGGCGCCCTCGGGTTTGGCGCTTACGTTGCTTTCTTCAGCGGGGACAGCAAGAGCAGCTCTTCCTCCTCGTCCTCCGCGCCCTCGCCTGGCGGCATGGCCCCTCCGGGCGGCGCCCCCCCCGGAGGCAAGCAGCCCCGCCCCGAGGGCAAGGGCGCGACGGGCGGTGGCTCCGTCGCCTCGGACGGCACCAATTTGCTGCCCAACAACGCGCAGGCGATCGTCTCCATTCCGATGCCGAACGTCCTGGGCAGTTCGCTCGAAGAAGCCTGCCTCCAGACCAAGGGCGGCGGCGGCTTCCGCGCCGACGACTTCCAGAAGACCTTCGGCTTCGGCCTCACCAGCGTCAGCCGGATCGTGCTGGCGCTCCACCACCGTGAGGAGTGGGCGTTCGCCGTCCTGCGCACGAAGGAGACGACCGACCCGAGCAAGCTCAAAGCGTTGCTGCGGCTCGTCCCACAGCCGAAAGTCAAGGGCAAGAGCGGCGCGCAGCACGAATACTTCCTCATCAAGGCCGATCTCGACCCCCTGAGCAACCTCTTGCTCAAGGCCAACCACGTCCGAGACGAGTTCGCCCTCCACTTCCTCGACAGCAGGACGCTCGTCTTCGCCGACGTCAAGCCGATGAAGACCTTCCTCGAGGCGGACGGCAAGCCCGAGCCCTTGAGCAAGCCCGCTGCGCCGCCGACAACCACGCCCGCCGCACCGAAGGGCCCAGGCGCCTCGCCGATCCCCGGCAGGCCGACCCCCGGCGGATCGACGACTCCCGGCGGGCCGACGACTCCCGGCGGGCCGACGACTCCCGGCGGGCCGATGACTCCCGGCGGGCCGATGACTCCCGGCGGGCCGATGACTCCCGGCGGGCCGATGACTCCCGGCGGGCCGAAAATGCCGGGCGCCCCGGGAACCAACGTTCCGCCAAAGAAAGCGGTGCCGGTTTCGACCTCGTACATGACCGTGAAGCCAGCCCTCAAGTTGGTGATCGAGAAGATCGAGCAGACCAACAAGGGCGAGCCGACCTCCGTGGTGACGATCGTCTCCGAGGCCCCCGAGGTCCAGGCGTGGCTCCAAGGGTGGTTCGGCAAGCAGGCCAGCGCTCGGCCCTCGAACCGGCCCCTGGGCGAACTGATGAGCGCGTTTCAGCAGGAGAGCCGTGGCGCCGAGATCCTGGGCCTCAGCGTCGCCGCCTTCACGGGGAAGGAACTCAACCTGACCTTCGCCGCCGAGATGAAAGACGAAAAACGGGCCCGCAGCCGAGAAGGCGCCGTCCATCGCGTCGGGCTGCCCGAGGGCGTCCGGTTCATCAAGAGCGCCCTCGATCTGACCGTCACGCTGACTCAGGCAGTCAACAACAGGCCCGGCATGCCCGGCATGCCGGTCGGCCCCGGCCTTCCCCCGGTCGGCCCCGGCCTTCCCCCGGTCGGCCCCGGCCTTCCCCCGGTCGGCCCCGGCCTTCCCCCGGTCGGCCCCGGCCTTCCCCCGGTCGGCCCCGGCTTTCCCCCGGTCGGCCCCGGCCTTCCCCCGGTCGGCCCCGGCTTCCCGAAGGGCCCGGGCGGCGAAGAGAAGAAGGAAGAGGAGCCGTCGCACGGCACGCTCGGGACCGAGTTGCAAGAGAAGACGGTCATCGTCAAACTGGAGTTGAGCTTCAGCGCCGAGGTCCCCGACGCGCACAAGAAGGTGATCGCCGCTCTCGAAGAGCAAGTGGTCCCGCTGCGGACACAGGCTGACCTGTCCAGCAGCCGGTCGCGCATCCACGCCCTGGCCAACGCCCTCCAGGCCTACCTGCGCGACAAAGGCCATTTCCCACAGGGGGCCCTGCACCGCCCGCCCAGCGCGGACCGTGGCATCGACTGGTATCCGAAGCAGCGCCTCGCCTGGACGGTCGATCTGCTGCCGTATCTCGCGGAAGACTACAAGGAGTGGATGGTCCAGCGCGATCAGGGCTGGGACGAGGTGCCGAACCTGAAGTACGCGCAGCGCCTGGTGCCCTATTTCATCGAGGTTCGCCAGGAGAAGGCGTCTCCCATCTTCACCGACTACCCCGGCAAGGCCGGCAGTTTCGGCGCTACCCACTTCGTCGGCGTTGCCGGCGTCGGCATGGACGCGCCGGAGTACGACGCGACCAACCCCAAGCGCGGCGTGTTCGGCTACGACCGAAAAACGCGCAAGGAAGAGGTCAAGGATGGCCTGGACAAGACGATTGTCTTGCTCCAGGTGCCGGCCGACCACAAGGCCCCGTGGATGGCCGGCGGGGGCAGCACGGTGCGCGGCGTGTCGGAGGACGCCGACGCCATCGAGCCGTTCCTCTGCTTCAAGTACAAGGGCAAGGCCGGCACGCGGGCCATCATGGGCGACGGCAAGGTCCGCTTCGTGCCCGCCACGATCAAGCCGGCCGACTTCCGGGCGATGTGTACCATCGCGGGCGGCGAGAAGCTCCGCAACCTCGACGAGATCGCCCCCGTGCTCTCCGAGGACGACGAGGGCGCCCCGATGCCGGCCCCGCTCACCCCCCCGCCGGGGCGGGACGCAGCCCCAACGCCGCTCCGGCCAGCGCCGCCAGTCGGCCCCGCCCCTGGGAAGCGCGTGGCCCTACCTCCGCCGGTGCGACAGAACGACCTGAAAGAGCTCGCACTGGCGTACCACACCTACCACGACACCTTCGCCCGTGGGCCTGCGAAGGCCGACGACCTTGCGCCTGGGGGCCTCTCGGCCAAGGTACTCGCTCGCCTGAAGTCGGGTGAGATCGTCTTCTACTGGGGCGTGGGCATCCGCCAGATGACCTCCGGAACGTCCAACACGGTCCTCGCCTACGAAAAGGCGACGCCAACGGACGGGGGCTACGTGGCCTACGGAGACGGCTCCGTCAAAATGCTGACGGCCGCGCAGTTCAAGACCGCCGTGAAGGCCGGGCGCTGACCCCCCGTGGAGAAACGGAAGAGGGCGGCCGCTCCTGGGTGGGGCTGCCGCCCTCTCCTTTTTCCCTACCGATCCAACCATGCGCACTTCCTCCCCTCTCTTCCTTGGCCTCGACGTCGGCACGCAGAGCGTCCGCGCCGCCCTGTTCGACCTCGCCGGCTCCTGCCACGGCTACGCGACCGCTCCGCTCGACACCTTCCACCCTCAACCGACCTGGGCCGAGCAAGACGTCCTGCACTGGTGGCAAGCCGCGCGCACTGCCGTCCCCCAGGCCCTGTCCGCCGCGTCGGCGCGCCTCGAGGACGTGGCCGGCATCGGCCTCGACTGCACCGCTTGCACCGTCCTCGCCTGCGACCTCGACGGCGCCCCGCTCCGCCGCGCCCTCCTGTGGATGGACCAGCGCGCCTTCCGCGAAGCGGAGGAGATCAGCGCCACGGGCGATCCGATCCTCCGCTACGTCTCGGGCGTCGTCTCGCCGGAGTGGATGCTCCCCAAGGCGCTGTGGCTCAAACGGCACGAGCCGGCCGTTTACGATCGCGCCAGGCGCATCGTCGAATGCACCGACTGGTTCGCGTACAAGCTCACGGGCGAATGGGCACTTTCGCTCAACAACGTGACGGTGAAGTGGAACTACGCGCGCCCGGACGGCGGCTGGAGCAAGGCCCTGCTGGAGAAGGTAGGCCTGGCCGACCTGCCCGGCAAATGGCCGAGCGCCATCGTCCCGCTGGGGAAGGGCGAGGCACGGCTGTCGGGCGTGGCGGCGGGGGAACTGGGCCTGAGGGCGGGGACGCCCATTGCTCAGGGAGGGATCGACGCCTACCTTGGCATGCTGGGGCTGGGGGCCGTCGGAGCGGGCGACCTGGCGATGATCCTGGGGTCGAGCACGTGTCACCTGGCCATGGCGCCGACGGCGCTGTTCGGCAGCGGCATGCTCGGCTGCTACCCCGATGCGGTGGTCGAGGGGCTCTACACCCTGGAAGGCGGGCAAACCGCGACGGGCTCGATCCTCAACTGGTATCGCCAGCACTTCGCCGGGAACGAGGTCGCGGAGGCGGAGCGCGCCGGCCGCAACGTCTACGAGGTCCTCGACGCCAAGGCCGCGTCCGTCGGGCCCGGCGCGGAGGGCCTCGTTTGCCTCGACTACTGGCAGGGCAACCGCTGCCCGTTCAAGGACGCGCGGGCGCGCGGCGCCTTCTGGGGGCTCACGCTCGCGCACGGCCCCGGCCACGTGTTCCGAAGCATCTACGAGGGGACCGCTTTCGGGACAAGAGCGATCCTCGATGACCTGGAAGCGCACGGCTTCCGCGTGGGGCGGCTGTTCGCGGGCGGCGGCGGGGCGCGAAGCCGGCTGTGGTTGCAGGTCCACGCCGACGTGCTGGGCCGGCCGGTGCTGCTCCCGCGCGAGCCCGAGGCGTGCGCGCTGGGCGCGGCGCTAGTGGCGGCGGTCCACGCCGGACATTACGGCGGGCTGGAGGCGGCGGCGCGGGGCATGGTGGCGATGGCGGGGGCCGTCGAGCCGAACGAGGCGCATCGGCTGGCGTACGAGGAGCATTACGCGCGCTACCGGGCGACGTACCCGGCGCTGCGGGGGCTAATGCACGAACTGGCGGGGCCGGGATCGTCCTGACCAGGAGGGCCTCAGTTCAAAGAGGAGGCCTGCTCTCGGGGCTCGCTCGCAGAAAGCAACAGGGCGATGGCCCAGCAGCGCGGGCCGTGCGCCCTCAGTTGCCGGCAATGGGACAGAAGCGCTCCGTCCTGGCAACCAGCATCCTCAAGGGCATCCGCGAGGACGGGTAGCAGGGCGAAGGCTCTCTGCTTGCGGATCGACTCGGCAAGCGGGCGGATCGTGCCGTTGTTCCAGCGGAACCAACCGGGGTCAACGGTTGCGGGCTCGGCCACCAAGAGCGCGCGGACGACCTCACCCTGTAGAGACAAGAGAAAGTCGGCACACTCGGGCCCCGAGGACCAACCCGCGTTGAGCTGGTCCCCGTCGGAGTACACCTCCCTCGCTCGGCCGCACACCACCACCGCCAGGTCCTCGCACTGATCCAGGGCGTGCCTCGTGAGGGCGGGCCCGTGCTCCTCGATCCAGGGAACCACGTGCTCAGCGGAGAACTCGAACGCTTCGAGGCCGCAGCACCCCGCCGCGCAGTTGACCTCGCAACTTTGCAGCAAGCTCAGGAGAGGGCTCGGCAACCTGAGCTCAAAAGGCCGAGGCTTCCGCCGGCTTATGGGCACTCCTCGCTAAACGGTTAGTTGGCCGCCGTGGTTCTCGAGGGCGCCGGCCTCTGGCGCTCGCGCTTCAGGGAGCAAGCAGCCGCGTCAGCACGCCCTCCGCCCTCGCCCGCAAGTCCGCGGCCCGCGCCACCCCCAGGTGCTCGTGAGCCCAGGCGTAGCCGACCGACAGCCCCGAGCAGCGACGCAGGTTGTGGGCGTCGGTCGCCAGCACGACCTCGGGGTAGGCCCGCAGCAACTCCTCCCCGGCCGAGCGCGGCATGGCCCCGTGATTGCCCAGCAGCGAATCGACCGTTACCTGGAGCCACGCCCCCGCATCGACGAGCGCCCGCAGCCAGTCGGGGTGGTCGCGGAAGAAATCGTGCCTCTCGGGGTGGGCGATGATCGGGACCGTTCCGCGCTCGCGCAGCCAGGCGACCAACTCGGGCGCGTCGGGCGGGTAGAGCTCGGCGTGCCAGTTGAGCTCGAAGAGGGTGAAGGCCCGGCCGTCGCCGAGGTGGCAGTAGAGGGCCGCCTCAAAGTCGCGGCGGTAGGCGGCGGTGTCCGTGACCTGGATTTCGGAGCCGGGCAAAACGGTCAGCAGCACCCCCGCCCGCTCCAGTTCCTCGTTGAAGACGGCGACGTGCGGCAACACGTCGGCCCGCAGCAGCCGCAGGCGACGATGACAGTGCGGGGTGGCCGTGACGTGGGTGATGCCGTCCTGCACGCAGAACCGCGCCAGCGCCAGCGCCTCGTCCAGCGAAGCAGGGCCGTCATCCACGCCCGGCAGGATGTGGCAGTGTAGATCGAGCATGGCTGGAGGCCTCCCTTTGCTCTCACCTCAGGCTCGGCCGACGAACGGGGCCCGCCAAGCCGCAAGCGGCGGGCGCTCGACGGTTGCCGCTTGCGGGTTGGCGCCCCTTCCTCGTTTTCGCCGCCGCTGGTATGCCGTTTGCGATGAGGAACAACGGCCGTCAGCGGGACGGCGCCTTCAACCGTCCTTCTCGACAAGGAGAGCTGCGATGAAAGCCCTGATGATTATTGGCGTCGTGTTGGTCGTGCTGGGCATCTGTGCCCTCGGCTTCCAGAGCTTCACTTTCTTCACTCAGGAGCGCGTGGTGGACACCGGCTTCTTCCACGTTGACGTGAACAAGCCCCACACGATCATCATCAACCCCATCGTCGGTGGCGTCGCGGTGGTCGCGGGCTTGCTCATGATCTTCGCGGGGCGACGCGAAACGTCTGCCTGAGCGCTGGGGGCCAACCCATCATCAAAGGGTGCAGTCCGGGGGCCACCTCCCGGGCTGCTTCCGTTTCAGGCCCCGACGAGAAGGCGCGTGCCCAGCGAGGCCCCATGCTGTTCTCAAAACGCCGGGATCGCCACGCGCTCCCCGCCCTTCATCGCCGACTGATGGGCACAGATCCCCACCATCGTCCAGTTGGCCGAGGTCGAGGCGTCCGGCAGGGCGGGCTGTTCGCCCAGCACCGCCATCAGGAAGTTGTGGACCAGGTGCGGATGGCTGCCGCCGTGCCCGCCGCCCTGGAGGAACGACAGGTGCTCGGCGTCCTGGATGGCGGCGGGCTGCGTGAACTTGCGGATCGGCTCCGGCAGGCGCTGCGCGTAGTCCGGCACCTTGACGCGCTGCGGGATCTCGGGCTCGGGCTTGCCGCGCGTGTGAATGATCGGCTCCTCCCCCTCCACCTGCTGCCACTCGAAGCTCTTGTGACTGCCCGTGGCGTCGAAGCTCTCGCGGTACTGTCGGGCCGTGTCGAACAGACTGCGCGTCACCTCGGCCACCACGTCGCTGTCCTTGATCTTGAACGTCGCCGTCTCCAGCGCGAACGGGCTGTTGTAGCGGCCGATCAGCTCCTCGCGGATGCGCCCCGAGCCGTGACAGACGACGCTCTCCGCGTGCTTGCCGAGCAGGGCCAGGCAAGGGCCGACGCAGTGCGTCGCGTAGTGCATCGGGGGCAGGCCCGGCCAGTAGTTCGGCCAGCCGTCCATGTCTTGCTGGTGCGAGCCGCGCAGGAACTGGATGCGCCCCAACTCGCCCTTGTCGTAGAGCTCCTTGACGAACAGATACTCGCGGCTGTAGACGACGGTCTCCATCATCACGTAGACCTTGCGGCTGGCCCGCTGCGCCTCGACGAGTTGCTTGCACTCCTCGACGGTGGTGGCCATCGGCACGGTGCAAGCGACGTGCTTGCCGGCCTTGAGGGCGGCGAGGCTCTGGGCGGCGTGATCGGGGATGGGCGAGTTCACGTGGACCGCATCGACGTTGGGGTCTTTCAGCAGGTCGGCGTAGTCGGTATGGCGAACCTTGACGCCGAACTTGTCGCCGCACTCGTTGAGCGCCTTGGCGTCGCGCCGGCAGATGGCATACATCTCGGCGTTGGGATGGGCCTGGTAGATCGGGATGAACTCCGCCCCGAAGCCGAGGCCGACGATCGCGACGCGGACTTTCTTGCTGGAGGCCATACGGGTGCCCTTTCACGTGCGGGGAAGCGTGGGTGCAGGCGCGCAAGATAGCCGGGGGCGCTTCCGATGGCAAGCCTGTGGGGACGGAAATAACGGGCGAGGTTTCCCTCGCTCAAGGGGGTGGAGCGGGCGGCGGCTCGCGCAGCGCGTTTTCTATGATGACCTGGAAGCTCGCACCCAGGTAAAAGGACATGACAGGGCTCTGGTTGCTCGCAATGGCCGCCAAGACGCCCGCGCCGAGGGCGGCCCCTGCGCGGGCCAACCAGAAGCCGTACCTCTGGAAGCGGGCTGGGAGCGGGCGCCCCGCCTCGTAGCTCTTGCCGATCTGGACGCACACGACCGAGAGGTTGCCGACCATCGCGGCGAGGAAGGCTTGCAGGGGAAGGTCGTCTGCCAAGGTAGCTCGGAGGTCGGACAGCATCGGCCCCCCTCCTCATGGATCGCGGCCTAGCGCTTGCTCACTTGCTCGTGCTTCTCGAAGGAAGCCGGCTCGTTGGCCAGGTAGGAGCGAAGGCGTTCCAGCGCGCGCAGCCCGGGGCTCTTCGACCGCTCGGCCGAAAGCGAAACCCAGCGGGCCCCCAAGGCCAACCCCATGACGCCGCAGGCGAGGGCCGCGATCGCCCAGACGTCCCCGCCTTGAACCAGGAGAAAGATACCAGCGAGGACAGAGAGGGCCCCGAAGAGAGGGCCCCCGATGGCGAAGAAGCGTCGCGTGTGCGCCGCCTGATCGCTTGGGGGCCAGGGTTGGTTCTCGCGCTTCGTCATGCGTCCGCCTCCCGTCTGGCTTGTTGGCGCGATCGGCGATCAACTCACAGACGTATTGTCCGGCGGCGGTCTTGGGCCGTCAAGCCGATGAATGAAGGATTGCTCCCGTTGAGGGCCCCATTGGCAAGCCCACGCAAAGGGCCCGCGCCAACTCGGCGCGGGCCCTCTTGCTTGCTTGTCGTTTCGCGAGCCCGTCACCGCGCTCCCGTGATCCCCAACGACCCGCGCCCGCGCTTCCCCTTGGGCGCCTTCGCCGGCCCAGCCGTTGGCGCCGCCGCCGCGGGCGCCGGCACGACGCAGAACGAGCGCCACAGGTTGAGTGGGACCAGCCCGAGGCCGATCAGCCCGAGGTGGAAGCCCCAGACCGCCGTGCAGACCATCGCCAGCGTGTTGTTGAAGCCGTAGTTGTGCAGCCCGACGCCGAGCTGGTTGGTGCCGAACCACGACCACATCGTCACCATGTTGCCCACCAGCGTCAGCACCGCCATGCCGCGCTCCTTGATCATCCCGCCCCAGCGGGCGTGCAGGATCAGGGCGTTGATGATGACGATCAGCAAGGCGCCGTTCTCCTTCGGGTCCCAGCCCCAGAAGCGGCCCCACGACTGATCGGCCCAGATACCGCCCAGCACCGTGCCGACAAAGCTCAACAGCGTCGCGAAGCAGACCACGCCGTAGATCATCTGACCCAGCGACTTGCTGTTCTCCCGGGTCAGCGCGGTCGTGAACACGCCCCCCAACACGTACAGGATGCCGAGGAAGCCCGCCACGAACGTCGCCGTGTAGCCCAGGGTGATGCACGTCACGTGCGTCGCCAGCCAGAAGTTGGTGTCGAGCACCGCCACCAGCATCTCCAGCGTGTCGCCGCTGCTGGCGAGGTGATGCGCGATCAGCACGGCCAGCGAGCCGGTGACCGCCGCCACGATGTTGCCCAGCCCGTTCTTGAAGATCACCTCGAGAACGATCCCCAGCACCACACAGCCCCAGCCGATGAAGATCGCGGACGAATACAGGTTCGTCACCGGGGGGCGACCCCCGATGTACATGCGCGCCCCCAGCGCCCAGGTGTGGAGGACGACCGTCAGGCACACCAGGAAGAACGCCGAGCGCGTGAGCGGCTCCCGCCAGTTCAGCCAGGCGACACAGCCCAGCACGAACACGAAGACGTAGAGGACCGAGCAGTGGTAGAACGGCTCGAAGTGGTTGAACGATGCCTCGAAGGCGACGGTCTCCGCGCCCGGGACGGCCTGCTTGTTCAGGTCGTCGCGGTAGGCGGCCACCTGGCTGTTGAACGCGACCGCACCGTCCTGCGTGTCGCGCTCCGGCGCGGCCTGCGACATCGCCTTGTAGGCCCTCAGGGTCGCGTCCAGGCGCTCGATCTGTTTCATCTGATCTTCGGTCTTGGCCGACTTGGCGGCCTGCTCGAAGGTGAGCCACTCTTCGGCCTCGGGGCGCGGGCTCTCGCCGCGACGCCGACGCGCCTCGTCCTCTTCGGTGCGCGGCGGCGGGAACAGGCGCAGGGTGTTCTCCCAGCCGCCCGCCAGTTCGTGATAGGCCCCCACGTTGCGCCACAGTTCCAGCGCCTTGACGTCGAACTGATCGCGCTCCCCCGCGGGCCTCTTGTGGCCGAGGGCGGCCCTGTTCTTCAGCGCCTCGATCTTGGGGGCAATCTCGCTATAGGAGTAGCGCAGCCCGGAGCGTGGCTCCAGGGCGAGCAGGCCCAGCACGTTGTCGTTCTCGATGCGGAAGACCTTGTACTTGTGCAAGGCCGGGTTGCGCGTGATGGCGTCGAGGAACCACTGGATCGCCGGCCGCGTGTTGTCTTGCTCGTCCTTGAAGGTCTGCTTGCCCGAAATGACCAGCAGCGTCATGCGCGCGTAGGTGTCGAGCGGCTTGGCCCGCCCGTGGTCGTGGACGGGCAGCTCGCCGAATTCGTCGAGCTGCATGCCCCGGTAGGTGGCGCCGGGCGACACGGCCGCCATCAGCAGGTACAGCGTGCCGGCGCCGAGGACGAACCAGGGGACGAAGCGGTTCATGGGGCTCATTCAGGCGGCCCTCCGGCGCAGGAAGTTGAGCAGGTTGATCCCAAAGTGAACGAGCATGCCGCCTCCCACCATCAAGCAAGCCCAGTAGGGCGCGAGCCACACGGGGTTGCGCACCACCTGCAAGATGGTGCCGCGGTCGCCGGGGAGATAGCCCGACTGGTAGAACGTCTCGCCCTCGTAGCGCAGCGGGTTGTTCATGTAGATGCGCGCGTCGCGCTTTTCGCCGCCGGGCGCGTTCGGGGCCACGGTCACCTCGCTGGCGAAGTTCCTGGGCTTGTCGGTGCCGGGGTAGACCTCGTGGGTGAACGATTTGAGGTGGATGGTGTACGGCTTGTAGGTCCGCTTGAAGCGCAGCCCCAGGTTATAGACCTTGTTGCCGATCCTCACCTCCTGCGTCTCAACGAGAAAGGCCGACACGAGATACGTGCCGATCTTCTCGCCCGTGTCCTTGTTCGAGAGCGTCACGTAGGCCGAGGGCACGTCCACCGTCTGCTCTGTCGAGGCCCCGCTGATCTCCGGCTGCGCGACGGCCCTTTCCGTCAGGCCATCCCCCACGTCGGCGAGGTTCTCCGGGTCGGAGTAGCGCACCGACCGGAGGAACTTCTCGAAGTTCTCCTTCTCCGCCGCGACCAGGGCGCCAGGGCCCATCAGCTTGTAGAACCACATCGTATCGCCGCTGGGCGCGAAGACGAGGAGGATGGTGCCCTTGGGGCCCTTGATCTCGAAATACTTGCCCCTGCTCCCGGCGACGAAGAAGGTCGGGGCCCTGAGTTCGGCAAACGTGTCCTCGTCCATCTCCTCGGCACCGACCTGCTTGCGCCAGCGGTTGATGTTGGCCAGCAGGTCGCCGAAGTTGACGGGCATGTGGTTGACGGTGAACTCGGCCGTCTGCTTGCCGCCTGCCACCTTGTAGGTTTTCCAGACGTTGGCCTTGCCCTCGGCCTCCGTCCAGTTGTTGGGCAGGCCTTTGAGGAGCGGCGGCACGGGCCGCAGGGCGGAGTTCACCATGTATTGATGCACTTCGACCTTGCAGGGCAGCAGGGGATGATCGATGACGCCACCCTTGCGCAGGAACGAGCCGGGGATGGCGATGACGTCTTCTTTCTTGTCGTCGAGCGGGGTGGTGAAGACGAGCTCGTCGGCGTGGAAGTCCTCGGTGTAGTTGGAGGCACGGCCCGTGACGATCGACATACGGGCCTCTTTGGCGAACAGGCCGGTGATCAGCTCGCCGACCATCAGAACGATCAGCCCTGCATGAATCAGGAAGATCCCGCTGCGCTTCCAGTTGAGCTTGAAGCGCACGGCGTGGGCGGCGACAAGGTTGATGAGGAGTAGCGTGCCGAGCGTCCACCCGCCGGGGAAGGGGAACGAGCCGGGTATCTTGAGGTTCTTGGGAAGCCCGAGGAAGACCTGGCCGAACTGCACGTTGAGCTGAAAGGGGATCCACACCCAGAACCAGCGGAAGTACTTGCTGACGACCGTCCAGATGCCGGCGTCGATCTGGGCGATGGTGCCGTAGAAGACCAGGATCAGCGACAGCACGAAAAGGACGACGGTCAGGCGCAGCGAGGCCAGCGCCTTGAACGCCTTGTAGACGGTCCAGCGGGGCTTGGGAGACGGACGGGCGGCTGGTGCCGGCACGGCCCCGGGCCCGGCGGTCACGGCGGTGCTGGGCGCGGCGGGCAAGGCGCTGGGAGTTGTCTGGATGGAGGTATCACTCATCGGCGGCTCCTCGGCCTCCCTTGAACTTTACCGAACGGAGGAATGCTTCGAAAGCGGGCTTGTTCTTCCCGACCAGCGCGGGGGCGCCGATCAACTTGAAGAACCACGTCACGCCGCCACGCTCCAGTTTGACGACGAGCGACCGCCCCTTGGGACCGCGGAAGTCGAAGTAGCGCCCTGTCAGTGTGTCGATCTTCACCTGATCGACCACTTCCCCTCCCAACTCTTCCTGGGTCAGCGGGGCCAGGCCGACCTCGTTGCGCCAGCGCTTGACGTCGTCTACCAGCCGGACCTTGTGCCCCGGCAGGGGCGTGACGACGACCCGGGCCGCACCTGTCTCGTCCCGCAGCGCGAACGACGCCGCCACCTCGACGAACCCTCGCTTCGCGCCGGTATCCGTCCAACCTTCCGGGGCGGTGTACGCGATCCCCCCGGGGCGCCGAATCGCCTTCTTTCCGGGGGGGGCCTTGCGAGCGTGGGGCCCGGGGCCGGTCATGTCGATGAGGAACAACTCGGTGCCGTTCACGGTCCGCTTCTTCGAGACGCGGCCGAGGTCGCCCTCCTCGAGGTCCGTCAGCCCGAGGTCGCCGGTGCGCCAGCGATTGATGTTGGCGAGCACGGGCGATTTGGGCAGGTCGAAGACGGTGAGTTGGGGCGCGCTCCCCTTGGTCCCGGCGTGCAAGGTGGCGTGGCGGGGCCCGGTGGGGCCTTCCTCCTCCCAGGTGGCCGGGAGTTTCCAGGTCGGGCCTCCGTCGGCGAAGCGCAGGGAGCGCACGAAGGCGCCGAAGTTTTCCTCCTGCTCGGTGATGGCGTCGAGAGGGCCCAGGAACTTGAAGACCCACATCTTCTCGCCGCGCGGAGCAATGACGGCGAGGAGCCGCAATTTCGTTTCCGGGGCCGCACCGCGCGGGCGTGGGGCAACGTTAGCCTGCTCGGCCTGGTACCGCCGGATCTCGTCTCCCTGGCAGCCGGTCAGGAGGAGCGGGGCCAGCGCGAGCAGGCCCAGGGGCCAGGCGAGAGGGCGAACAACCGGGGGAGAGCCGGATCGGGTTGAGACCACGGGGACCTCGCGGGGGAAACTCGTTCGCCCGAACCGGATCGGCGCGGCGCGGGGGCTTGCTGTATG
>JBBSEZ010000011.1:0-56394 GCA_038239195.1 Gemmatales bacterium | reverse complement strand
GGCCCACGCGGTCGTCGTGCCCCGCGTGGGCCTCGAAGACTCGGCCCACCCTACGCTTCGGCCTGCCGGGCCCTCTAAAAACAATCCACGACCGCCCGGTAGGCCGCCCGAAGGCGCGACCCCCAAATGTGCCACTCGGCCTCGGCCATGCGCCCCGCGGCGACCCAGGCGCTGTTCTCCTCGTCGCGAGCCCTCGGCTTCGCGCTGCGCAGCCCCTCGTAGACCTCCAGCAATTGCTCCGCACAGTGTTCCAGCGAGAAAGCGTTGGCCGTGTCGCGGGCGTTCTCGACGAGCTTGCGACGGCGCCGGCCGGCTTGCGCGATGCCTTCCAGCGCCGCGGCGAACTCGGCCTCGTCCTCCCCGCTCAGCAGTCGGCCGTTCTGCCCGTCCTCGACCACGTCGCTCGCCCCCGGCGCGTCCAGCGCGACGACCGGCACGCCCGCGGTCATCGCCTCGGCGAGCACCATGCCTTGCGTCTCGCTCCGCGAAGCGAAGGCGAAAACGTCCATCGCGTGGTAGGCGTCCGCCAGCTCCTGCCCCTCCAGCGGGCCCGTGGCATGCAACCGCTCGAGCACGCCGTTCTGCTCGAAGATGGAGCGGATGTCGGCCTCGGCCGGCCCTCCGCCGACAACCAGGAAGTGCGCCTGGGGCCGCTCGCGCATGAAGGCCGCCACCGCGCGGGCCAGGAACGGCAGGTTCTTCTCCGGCGCCAGTCGGCCGACGTGTCCGACGACGAAGGCGCCGGCCGGGATGCCATAGCGGGCTCGCGCCGCCTCGCCGTTGCCACGCGCGAAGCGGTCGGGGTCGATGCCGGTCGGCACCACGCGGATGGGCGTCGAAACGCCGCGCTCCTTGAGCAATTCCTCGACGCTGTGGCTCGGGGCGATGACGTGGTCGCACAGGTTGGCGTAACCCGTCGGGAGGTGGACGGCGAAGTTGCGGACCACCTCCGACGCGGCCGAGACGTAGTGCGTGTACTGCTCGTACATGGTGTGGTGCGTGAACACCAGCGGAACGTTCCGGATCGTCGCCACGCGGAGAGCCGAGGCGCCGAGCAAGAAGGGGTGGTGCGAATGCACGACGTCGGGCGCGAACGCCTCGATGGCCGCAGTGAGCGCCACCGGCACCGGCAGGCTCAGGGAAAACTCGGTCCCGTTGAAGTGGGTGATCGCCGGAACGCGCACCACGTCTGTCTCGCCTTGCGGCAGGTCGTCGTAGTTCGGCGCGATGACCAGCACGCGATGGCCGCGCCGCCGAAGTTCCTCGGTGAACGAGGCCACCGAGCGCGCCACCCCGCCGACGTGAGGGAGATAGGTGTTCGTTACCATCAAGACGTTCATTGCGGTAGCCCGTCGCTTGCTTGTCGTTTGGCGCTCTCTCTTCTCTTCAATCCCCATTCCGCCTCTGGAGCCCGCTCCCCCCTTCTCCCGCCACCGTCAGCCGCTCGTGGCCCGGGACCGCCAGCACGATCTCGGGAGGCTTGCCGCGCCAGTCGCCGCGCCAGGTCACGCGCGCCCCGCCTGCCTCGGGCGCGATCTCGACGCTGACCGGGCCGTGCGAGGTGGGGGCGGGGCCCAGCCGCAACGAGGCGCCGGCCGCCAGCCACTCCGGGACCAGGCCCGAGCCGAGGACGAGGCGCTGCCCCTCTTCGCGCACGACGAGGTTGCGCATCATCAACACCCACTCCGCGGCGGCCCAGACGTGCTGGCCGTCGCCCATGCAGCCGCCGAGCGTGTGCGGGTGGATGGCCTCGGGCCACTGTCCAGTCGGCGAGGCCAACTCGGCGACGGCGCGCGTCAAGGACGCGTGGCGCGGGTCGCCGGCCCGCAGCAGCACCTGGGCCACGTGCAGCGTCAGGTAGGCGTTGACCCCCGAGTGGATCATGTCCTGGAAGAACCCGCCACGGTAGAAGCAGCGCTCCATCAGGTAGCCGACCGTCTGGAGCAGGCGCGGGTCGTCGGGCCCCCACAGTTGCAGGGGGTAGCCCCCGGCGAGAGACCCGATCGCCCCCGCGTCCATGCGCCGGTGCGGCGACGCCGGGATGCCCTGCCCCGCCCGCGCGGGCGCCGACTGCGCGATGGCCCGGTCCACGGCGGCGAGGAGCTTGTCGGCCTCGCGGTCCCAGCGCTCGGCGGGGGCGAGCTCGGCCCGTTCGCGGAAGATGGCGGCGGCGGCGCGCAGGCCGGCGGCCGACCAGAAGTCGTCCCAGAAATAGAAGTCGTTGAGCCCGAGGTGTTCGGCGCTGAAGCCGGCGGGCAACAGCCCGGCATGCGCGGCGCGGAGGTCGTCGGGGAGGCGCTTGCGGACGATCCATTCGGCGCCGCGCGCCACGGCGGGGGCCCACGCGTCGGGGAGGCGCTCGCCGGTGAGGCGGCGGTAGCGGTCGATGATCCACAGGGCGGCGCCGTTGGAGTCCCACTCGCCCTCCTGGGAGCGGAAGTAGCCGCGCCGGTCCTGCCGGCCGGGGTAGCGCTCGAGGACGCGGCGCACGCGGTCGGCCATGCCCACCGCGAGGAGGGCGTCGAGGATGAACGCGGCGTCGCGGAACCAGAAGCGCTTGTAGGTGAACGGCCCCGGGTAGACGTCGCCCGGCGAGTGGAGAACGAGCGTCCGCAGGGCGGCGTCGTAGAGGAACTGGTAGCGCGCGTCCGGCACCTGGACCGCGCAAGTGCCCTGGAGCGCTTGCTCCCACGTCGCCGGGGCGTGCGCGTCGAGGGTGGCCGGCTGATCGAGGGACAGGCGCAGCCGGTGCGCTTCAGGGAAGGGCACCAGGGCCACCACTTCTCCCACCTCGCCGGGGGTCAGGCGGAAAACGGCGGCGGCAGTGGCGAGGCCGACGTGGCAGGAGACGCGCTCGGCTTCGCCCTCGGGGCCGAGGGTGCGCAGCGCATCGCCCTTGTGGTATTCCGACATGCACACGCGCTCGGGCCGGCGCGAGAGGCGCACCTCCGCTTCCTCCTCGACGTGGAGCGTGAGCCGGTCGGCGGCGACGCGCACCTCGTGAACGAGGCTGATCCCCTCCGGGTTGGCCGGGCGTACCGACAGCACGAGCAGCCCTCCCCGCTGGGCGCTGCCCTTCACGCGCAACCGGCAACACGCCCGGCCGCCCTCCCAGATCAAATCGACGTCGGTCTGGAGCGTGGCACCGGCGTTCCGCGTCTGCGTTTCGATGGTCGGGTTGGGGAGGAAGAGCAAGCGCTGTTCGGCCTCCGGCGCGCGCGCAGGCAGGAGCCACTCCCCACCCTCGGCGAGGACGGCGGCGTCGAGGGACCAGCCGTCCAACAGGGGGGTAAGCAGGCCGCGCGGATCGACGACGGGGAGCCAGTCGAGGTCGGGCTGGCCGACGGCCGTCCAGTTGCGGTTGGTGAGGTTGACGTGGGTGATGGAGAAGGCGCGCGGGACGAAGGCGACGTCGCGCGGGTCGAACTGGCGCTCGACCCAGTAGGGCCAGGCCCAATCGAGGTTGTGCTGGATGGCCCGGGCGTTGAGCAGGCCGCGGGCGTGGAAGGCGACGCCGGCGCGCAGCAGTTCGATCGGCTCGGAGACCTCCGAGGGCTGGGCGAAGCGCGACAGACGAGCCAGCAGCGCAACGGGGTCGGTGAAGCCACGCGATCGCGCCATCCGCGAAACGATCCAGCGCCAGGGCAACAAGCGACTCCACATCGGAACGTCAGCCCTTCAAGGAAGAGGGACAGGCACCGAGTGGATTGGAAGCAAGAATGGTGCCGCTGGCGAAGGGAAGTCGGCGACGCCAGGCCGCAGCCGCAAGAGCGCCTCCCTTCGGCCTCACGAGGAAGGCGGGGCCTCCATCATCTCGGCCAGTTCCCGCGCCAGGCGCTCCATTTCTTCGCACAAGGCGCGCTCGGCATCGGGCGCGGCGGTGAGGTCGCCTTCGACGGCGATGGCCTCCAGCCGGCGCGCCACCGCGCAGGCGGGGGCCGCGCACAGGTTGCCCAGCGCGCCCTTGAGGGAGTGCGCCGCGCGTCGCAGCCGGTTGGCGTCCTTGTCGGCGACAGCGGCACCGATCTCGTGCAGCAAGCGCGGGCCGACGTCGTCCAGAAGCAGTCGGCCGATCTCGATCAGCAAGGAGGCCTTCCCACCCACCCGCGCCATCAGGCCGGCGCGGTCGAGCGCGGCCGGCCCCCCCGCTTCCTTCGGCGACGGCACCGCCACAGCGGGCCGGGCCGGCGCCGAGGTGGCGGCCCCCGGGACGAGCTCCCCGATCGCCCGCCACAGGTCCGGCTCGTGGACCGGCTTGGCCAGGTAGCCGTCCATCCCCGCCTCCAGGCAGCGCTCGCGATCGCCCTTCATGGCGTAGGCAGTCATCGCCAGGATCGGCAGGTGGCCCCCGCTCGCGCGTTCCTTCTCGCGGATGGACGCGGTCGCCTCGTAGCCGTCCATTTCCGGCATCTGCACGTCCATCAGCACGAGGTCGAAGGCGGGCCAGCCCTCGCCCGACGCCAGCACCGCCAGCGCCTCCTTGCCGTTGCCGGCCACCACGACCTCGTGCCCCGCACGCTCCAGAACGATGGCGGCCAACCGCTGGTTGATGAGGTTGTCCTCCACCAGCAGGATGCGCAGGGCCCGCCCTCCTTCGGCCTGAGAAGAACCAGTCGGGCCCAGGCGCGGGCGCTCGAAACCGAGACGCAGCGCCTGGAGGATCGCCTCCAACAGGTCGGACTGTTTGATCGGCTTCGTCAGGTGGGCCGCCACGCCCAGCTCCCGACAGCGGGCCGCGTCGGCGGACGGCCCGCTCGACGACAGCATCAACACCGTTGAGGCAGCCCCTCCCGGGCTGTTCTTGACGCGCTCGAGCAAGGCGAAGCCGTCCATCTCGGGCATGTGAACGTCGGACAGCAGTAGCGGGAACGGCTCCCCCGCGTTCGCCGCCCGGGCCAGGGCCACCAGCGCAGCGGGACCGTTCTCGGCCAGGGTCGGCCTCATGCCCCAGCGCGTCAGAGACTCCTTCAGAACGCGACGGTTCGTCGCGTTGTCGTCAACGACCAGCACCGCCAGCCCGCGCAACCTCGCCACCTCGCCCTCGATGCGCGGCGTCGGGGCAGACTCCGCCATGCCGAACGAGGTGGTGAAGTGAAACGTGCTGCCCTTGCCGGCCTCGCTCTCCACCCAAGTCTTCCCGCCCATCATCTCTACCAGCTTGGTGGAGATGGTCAACCCCAGCCCACTCCCCCCGTACTTGCGCGTCGTCGAACCGTCGGCCTGCTCGAACGGGCGAAAGATCAGCGCTTGCTTCTCGGGGGAGATGCCGATGCCGGTGTCGCGCACCGTAAATGACAGGGCGACAAGTTGGCCGGGTGATAAGGTGACGGGCCCCCCACCGTCTTTGCTCACCTTGTCGCCCGGCCACCTTGTCGCCCCTTCAGCTTCGTCGCTGGCGAGCTCGACGCGGACAACCACCTCCCCCTTGTCGGTGAACTTGATGGCGTTGCCCACCAGGTTAATCAGCACCTGACGCAGGCGCGTGGGATCGCCGACCAGGGCGTCCGGCACCTCGGCCTCGACGTGGGCGACCAGTTCCAGCCCCTTCTGGTGGGCAGGCAGGGCCAGCGCCTTGACGGCATCGCCGAGGGCCTCGCGCAGGGAGAAATCGACCGGGACGAGGTCGAGCTTGCCCGCCTCGATCTTGGAGAAGTCGAGGACGTCGTTGATGACCGTCAACAGGACGTCGCCCGACGCCTTCACCATCTGGAGGTATTCGCGCACCTCTGGCGAGAGCGCCGAGCCCAGCGCGAGCTCGGTCATGCCGAGGACGCCGTTCATCGGCGTGCGGATCTCGTGGCTCATGTTCGCCAGAAACTCGCTCTTGGCGCGCGTCGCGGCCTCGGCGGCCTCCGCGGCATGGCGGAGCGCTTCCTCGGCCTGCTTGCGCTCGCGGATGTCGTGAACGAAAGCGTTGAAGGTGTGGCCCTGCCCCTCGCGCAGCGGGGCGATCGTCATCTCGACCGGGAGCTTGGTCCCGTCGCGATGCAAGGCGGTGAGCTCGATGCGCCGGTTCAGCACCGGGCCCTCGCCCGTCGCCAGGAAATGTTTCAGCCCCCCCTGGTGCGCCTCGCGGTGTTGGGGGGGGACGATGAGCTCCGCCAGAACGCGGCCGACCGCTTCGGCGCGCGACCAGCCGAAGGTCACTTCGGCCTGACGATTCCACTCGAGAATCACGCCCCGGTCGCTCATGGCGATGAACGCCTCGTGGGCGGTGTCGAGGATCAGCCGGGCCCGCTCCTCGCTGGCGCGCAGGGCCGCCTCCGCCTGCTTCCCGGCGGTCACGTCGCGGAGGACGACCACGCCCCCGCGCAGGGCGCCTTGCTCGTGGCGCAGCGGCCGGGCGGTGCAGCTCAGCCAGACGTCTGCCGGCGGTTGCGCACGCCGGACGAGCAGTTCGGCCTCGTCCACGGCCTCCCCGCGGATGGCCCGGGCGAGGGGGAGGTCGGCGGCCGGGTAGGGCGTTCCCCCGTCGGGGAGGAAGACCCGGTAGCGCTCGGACCACTCCTCGGGCGCGACGGCCAGGCGGCCGACGCCAAGGATTCGCTCCGCCGCCGGGTTGAAGTGGACGAAGGCCCCCCGCTCGTCGGCGACCACCACCCCCTCAACCATGCTGTCGAGGATCGAGCGCAGGGCGCGCGTCTGGTCGCTCAAGGCCCCTTCGGAGCGCTCGAGGCGGGCGGTTTGCTCCCGGACGGCCTGCTCCGCGCGCTTTCGTTCGGCGATCTCCTTTTCGAGCTCCCGGTTGGCTTGCTCGGCCAGGCGGCGGCGCGCCTCGGCCGTGCGCGCGGTGTGGACCGTCAGCGCCAGGGTGCAGGTCAGCCCCAGCCCCAGGACCAGGGTCGCCAGCGGCAGGAAGCCCCAGGCCCCTTGCGCGGCTTCGGCGCCGAGGGCCTGCCAGAGGCAAACGGTGGCCATCGCCCCAACGATGCCGACCAGGGCAGGGCCCCAGGCGGGCGCGGTTTCCTCGTCCGCCTTGCCGTCGCGCCAGGCGCGGGCGAGGACCGCGACGCCAATGGCGAGCAAGCCCCCCGCCGATTGCGGCGACATGCTGGTGAGATGAGCCCAGTGGTAGGCGCTGCTTACCCCGCTCAGGTAGCCGAAGACGGCGGTCCCGCCCAGAGCGAGGAGGACCGCGCTACAGGCCCCCACCGCGGGCGGGCCCCATCGCGGTCGGCCCCGACCGCTCGGCAAGAGCAAGATCGCCCCGGCGAACAGCAGGCCGAGGGCGGTGTTGGGGCCCATGCGGCCCGGGCTGGACGTCTGGGCCAGGATAGTGCTGCGGAACAGGAACTGGTCGAGGAAAAGATTGGCGCCCGAGAGGTGTTCGAGGAGCGTCAAGGCACCGATCCCCGCCGTGAGGGCGCCGGGGGCCCGCGCCAGGCGAGGAAAGCCGAGCCCGACCGCGCAAAGCCCCGCGCCGGTCAAGAAGAGGCCCAGGGCGGTGTTGTACTGCGTCGGCACCTGACCGGCGCGCAGCTGCATCAGGGCCGTCAGGCCGGTGTGCCAGCCGACCAGGACGGTCAGCCCCAAAGCGGCGACAAGACCGCCCGCGACCACGACCATCCGGTCGGGACCGTCCCCCGTGCGTCGTCGCTGGCGCATGTCACCGTCCCACAGGAGCGAAGCGGCCCTACCTGCAACGAGCCCCTTTGCCCGCCCGGTCTCTTCGCCCCCTGACATTATTGCACTTCGGGCCTCGCCTGGAAAGGAGCTCTCGCGTCTGGCGGCGCCCGGCAGGGCTTGGTTTGCTGTAGGACGGCCCTCCCGAGCCGGCCAGACGGCGTGGGAGGGCCGTCCTACAGGGAGGCTTGGTCCTGCCGGTCGCCGAAAACGGCGCGGCCCGCGCAGGATGGTCCTGCGCGGGCCGTGCCTTGACGTTCGGGGATAGCTCAATACCCGATGTCGAACTTCTTGGCCTGCTTCTTGAGGACCTCGATCACCTGCTGGTCGAAGCTGCCCTTGCCCTTCTTGGCTTCCTCGGCCCGCTTCTTGGCGATGAAATCGCTCCGCTTCTTGTCGAGCTCGAGCACTTCCTTGTTGAGCGTCGCGCGGCGCTGCTCCATCTTCTTGAGATACGTTTTCTGCTCGGGCAACGTCATCTTCTGCATGACCGTGGGCAGCTGGTCCTTCTTGACCGCCTCGAGCTTCACCTTGCCCTGGTTGATGTTGTCGAGCAGGTCGAAGGCGGCCACCTGGACGTTCCTGGCCTGGAAGGCGACGCGCTCGGCGGCCACTGGCGCCGACAGGGCGACGGACCCCTTGGCTTTGTCGGCGCCCGCCTTCTTCTCGTCCTTGTCCCCGTAGACCAGGGTGGTGCGCGACAACTCCGTGTTGAGCGCGCCGAGGCGCGCGTCGAACGGGGTGCTGACCGCCGCGATTACCCCGCCGTCCGCCGGGATGGCGACGTAGGAGCCTTCGGCGCGCTTGCAAATTTCTTTCCAGTGCTTGGCGCAGTCGGGGCAGGTGCCGCACTGGATGGAGTTGATGATGATGCCGCGCTTGCAGGCCTCCTGACAGGTGACGGGATACTTGACGTCGTCGGCATAGTCCATGTGCGGCGGGGCATCGCCGACCAGGAAGACGATGCGCAGCGTCTTCTTGTCCTTGCTCCACTTGACCTTGTGGATCGAGTCGTAGAGCGCCTGATTCACGCTCTCGGGGTGGTCCCCGCCGCCGGCGGCCTGGAACGTCTTGAGGTGGCCGTGGATGGCGTCGAGGTCGTCGGTGAGGTCGTAGACCTTGGTCACGTAGTCGTCGCCGCGGTCGCGGAAGGCGACGAGGCCGACCTTGAGGTCGGGGGTGGGCCGGCCGCCGGCGATCTGGTTGCAGATGGCCCAGATCTTCGCCTTGGCGCCGTCGATCAGCCCGCCCATGCTGCCCGTCGTGTCCAGGCAGAACACCACTTCCACCTTCGGACGGGCCTTCGCCTTGCCCTTGTTGGGGGCCACCGGGGCGGCAGCGTCGGCAGAGAGGAAGCCCACGCCCAGGACGGCGCAGGCGGCCAGAGACTTCAGGAAAGTACGGAACATCGCGCAGGGCCTCACTTGGGTAAGGGTGGCGAAACGGTTCACCAAAAGAGTAGACGAGGGAGAGCAGAGGGAAGATTGTAACGCGGACGTAACGGGGCGAGCGGGCGCGATCGCCCAGCGGCCCTCCCGGCTCGCCTACGCCTGGGCCGGCACCGAGAGCAAGCGCCCGAGCAAATCGTCCTGCGGGTAACTGTGCCCCCGATGCTGGCGAAAGCCCTCCGCGAACGCCACGCCGAGCGCCTTGCCCCGGTGGGCGCTCCAGTCGCGCATCGCCTGCACGTACTGGTCCATCCCGTGGTGCTTCAGCAGCCAGTCGCGCTGGCTGGCGTGGGCCTTCAGCATCGCCGCCTTCATCTCGATGACGCCGCTGACGTCCACGACCAGGCCCGGCTCGACCTCCCGGCCCAGCGCGTCCTTGCCTTCGATCGGGTCGCAGTAGTAGAGGTGGGGCACCTGGTCCAGCGGCGGGCCCAGCCCCCGGCCGGCGAGGAAGTTGGGGATTGGCGCCGCAAAGGCGGCGGCGCGCACGAGGGTGCTCGTCATCTCGTGGTCGAGCACGTAATCGGCCGGGCTGTGCGTCAAGACGATGCGTGGCCGAACCTGCCGCAGGAGTCGCGTGACGCGCTCGAGCGCCTGCTCGTTGTAGAAGATCAGCAGGTCGCGCTCTTCGAGGCAGTGATACGTCGCCCCGATCAGCTTCGCCGCGCTGGCGCCTTCCGCGCGGCGGATGGCGGCGATCTCCTCGGCGGGGCGCTCGGCGGAGCCGCAGTCGCCCGGCGTCATGCTGGCGACGTGTACCTCCCAGCCATGTTCCCCCGCCAGGCGGGCCAGCGCGCCGGCGCAGAGAAACTCCGCGTCGTCGGGGTGGGCCAGGACACTCAACATCACGTCGGGCATGCTCTCCCCCCCTGGCCCCTTCATTCTTTCACTTGAGCGGCGGCCGTTTGGGCCGGCCGGCGCCCTTGGGCATCGAAGCCGGCGCCCTTGGCAGACGGCCCTTGCGCTGGAGCACGGTATCCATGTTTTGCCGGGCCACGATCGGTTCGCCTGCTTCATCGGTGCCGTCGAAGGGCCCCACGACGATCGCGCGCGGAAAGGCCTCTTCCGAAGTCGGCGGCACCAGCGGCAGCAGGGGGGCCAGGCCGGCGAGCTTCTTCTTGAGGGCCCACCCGCCTGCCTGGTCGTACAGGTCGAGGTAGGCAATCTGGATCTCGGCCGTCTGCTGCTGCGTCTCCTCGAGGTCGCGGAACGCCTGGTTCTTCTGGAGCACCAGTTTGAGCCAGGCGTCGAGCGGGCTGAGTTGCTCCGCGCTGTTGGGGAACCGGCGCGGCCGGCGGTAGAGGTCGAGGGCTTGCGTCCACGAGCCGGCCAGGTTCAGGTCCTCGGCGCGGGAGAACACTTTCCGAACCGCCACCGTCTCGGGCCTTGCTTCCACCAGCGAGCGCTGGTAATGCACGTTGAAGTTGCTGACGTTGCGGTAGAACCGCCACTCGAACATGAACTGCGCGGCGCGAAGCTCGTCCAGCTCCTGGGGGCTGAGGTCTTCCTCGCGCGTCGGCGGCATGCGGCCGGAGTAGCGAGACTCTTCCAGGTCTTCCCGCTGCCGGCGCCCCATCCGGGCGAGGTCCTCCGACGTGGCCCGCGGCGCCGGTGCGGCCTGCCCCGTTCTGCGCATTCGGTCCCAGTAGGCCTTGGCCAGATCGCGCATGTTCCGCTCGGCCTGGGGGGACAGGAAGAGGAGCTTGTTGCGCTCGCCGTGCTGCTGCCAGGCCACCTTGGTCTTGGTCCAGGCGTCCAGGGACCACTCGCGGCCCCCGCCGATCGTGCCCTCTTCCCGCGGCGCGATCTGGAGCAGTTCGAGCGCCACCGCCTTCCACCCCTGGTCGTCGTCGCGCTCGCCGACGTCCCACCCTTCCTTGTCGAACCACCTCTCCGCCTGGAGGCGCTCCGCCTGGAAGCGTCGCGCCTGCGCGGGGTAATGGCGGAAGATCAACGTCGTCATGTGCTTCGGCTTGCGCTGCGTGGCGCGGTCGGTGGCCTCGCGCGTCGAGCCGGGCGTGTCGCCGCACGGGGGGATCGGCTCCTGGGCGTAGCAGAACCACGCGTGCCCGATGGCGTTGGCATCGACGTCGTCCTTCAGCTCGTTGAGGGTCGTCAAGGCCTCGGGGTCGAACACCCGCTCGGGCGGTCGCACTGGGCGCTCGCCGGCCCGCCCCCGCGCGTCGGCGGGCGGCGGCAGAACGGGGAAGCGATCCTCCGGGGCGAGCAGACCGCCCCGGTCGCCCTGCGCGTCGGAGGCGGCGCCTTCCTTGCGCGCCGGTACGTCGTAGAGGGAAGGGACTTCCCAGTTGTCGTCGAGGAACTGCACGACGTCCTGAGGCTTCTGGCAGGTAAACTGCTGCCGCTTCGCGTGGAGGTTGTCGCGGTGGATGCCCAGGCGCAGCCGGCGCACGAGCTGCGGGTGCTCGCGGGCGAAGGCGGCAAACTCGCGATCCTTGAACACGGCCACGTCGTTCTTGTCGCGGCCCCAGAAGCGGTCCGGGGCCCGGTCGCTGGGCTTGATGAGGCTGAGCTGGAACAGCGAGCGGTGGACGTTGCTCTCGTCGCTCTGGATGATCTTGTTCTGGAGGTAGAAGCCCATCGACCAGCGCAGGTCGGGGTTGTGCAGGTTCTGGCGCTCGCCGCTGGCCAGCAGTTGCAGGCCCCGCGCGATGTAGTAGTATTTGTCGCGAACCCGGTCGGACTCGACGGAGACGTTGTAACTGAGGTTCCAGCTTTGGAACAGCCAGGGCGTGATGAAGTGGGGCTGGAGCTTGGTCACCATGCGGACCAGCACCTCCAGCTCGTTCCACTGGTTCTTCTTCTGCTTGTCGATGGCCGCGTTCCACAGCACACAGGTCGCCAGCCCGCGCAGCCCCGTCAAGGTGAGCCGCACCGCCGCGCCCGTGACCTCGACCTCGCCCCGGCTCTCCTCGCGGATCGCCAGGCGCCCCGCCAGGTCGTCGATGACGTTGCGCCGCCACACCAGCGAAGCGGTGAACAGCACCAGGATCGCGCCGATGTACACGAGCTTGCGCTGGAAGACCTGCTGTTGATAGGGGCTGGCCATGCTCCCCTCCTTATCAGTCGGGAGCCCGTAGTCCGTAGCAAAGAGAACTCGCGCTGCGTCCTGTCTTTGCTACGGACTACGGGCTACGGACTACGGGCTAATTGGGTGATGCCACCTCGCGCCACCGGATCAAGTAAAACGCCAACACCGCCCACGGCAGGAGGTAGCCGACCAGCAGGAGCAGGTTGAGCAGCATCTGCGTGCCGGAGATGGCGAAGCCTTCGGCCAGGAACGGGGTGAGGTCGAAGCGATCGACGTCGGGGATCACGTTGAGGATTCGGCGGACCATCCAGCGGAAGGAGTTGTCCGAGGCGAGGATGAGCCGAGCGCCGGCGGAGGGATCGTCCTCCCCCGACGGGCCCGTCAGTTCGCCCTTGGCGAGGCGCGTCATCGCCTCGAGCGGCCCGCCGCCGGGGTTCTTGCCGAAGGCGACGCTGCGGATGAACTCCTGACACAGTCCGCCCACGTAGAAGACCAGCGTCACCAGCATGGTGATGACCCCGCTCAGGTAGGTGCTCAGCGCCACGGCGAGGCCGATCATCAGCGCCAGGCGCAGCCACAGCCCGAACGAAGTCTTGAAGAAGTTCCAGGCGAACTCCAGGCGCTCCGATCCGCCGGGCTCGTCCTCGCGCGCGTACAGGTCGTACTTCGCCATGCCGACGTACTGCGTCGGGCTGGTGCAGCGCACGCGGAGCTGGAGCCGCGGTTTGCCCGAGGGGGGCTGATCGGTCACGGCGTTGCGGAACAGCGCGCCGGGCACGTCGAGCGACTGGATCTTGAAGTCGGTGACCTCGACGGCGCCGCGGGGCTCGTAGTAGCCGTACTTCTCGGAGAGGGGCCCCTCGATCTCGGCCTCGGTCTTGCCCTGCTTGCGCAGCACCTCGCGCTCGTCGCGGAACGCCTTGTCGTTGCCGTCCTCGTAACGCCAGGTACGGAAGTAGAACGAGCAGGGCACGCCCTTGTTCTCTTTCCCCTTGGTCGTGCGGTAGACGTCGAAGCTGAACTCGATGCGCACCCGATCGCGCTGGGCCAGGCGCCCGGGCAGCGTGCGGAAGTCCCAGCGGGCCATTTGCGGCGGGAGCCCCGGTTTGGAACCGGTGATGTAGCTGCGGAAGTCCCACTCGCGCTCGCTGGGCCTCTCGCGGCCGACGTCGGTGCCCTTCTTCTTGTCGCCGGTGTTCTCGAACTCCAGCTCGCCGTAGAGGGGGATGCGTGCCTTGAGGCTCTCTTCCGCCGCCTCCTGCTTCACGCCGCGCAAGATGTAGAGCAGGCTGACGGCCGTCATCAAAAGGAGCACCAGGCTCATCAAGCTCAGGAAGCCGAGGAACCTCCCCATCAGGACCTCGAAGCGCTCGACGGGCTTGGTGACGATGGTGTGGATCGTCTGCTGCTTGATGTCGTTGGGGATGCTGAAGGCGGCCAGGAGGACGGAGGTAAACAGCAGCAGGAACGTCATCGACCAGAAGACGACCTGGACGTAAGTGCGCACCTGATCGGACGGCTTGGTGTCGATGAACCACGAGCCGAACAGGAAGACGAGCAGCAGGGCGGAGCAGGCGTAGAGGGCCCGGCGGCGCACGGCCTCCTTGAAGCTGAGCTTGGCGAGGGCGAAGATGCGGCGAAACCGCACCCGGGCGAGGTTGCGGCCGAACGGCAGGCCGACGGCGACGATGGCGCAGGCCCCACCCAGGGCGAGGAATAGCCCCTGTGCTCCGGCCAGGCCTCCGCTCGATTGCTGTCCGGCGACGGGCGCGCTCGTGGAGGGCTCGCTCGTGGCGACGAAGGGGAAGAGGGCGAAGTAGACGAGGTAGGAGAGGGCCGCGCCGAGAATGGCGCCGGAGAAGACGCCGGACTGCCAGCCGGGGACGGCGGCACGCTGCTCGGTGCGCCAGCGGCTCAGGCCGAAGACGAGCCACAGGACGAGCCCGGCCGCCGCGAAACCGCCGGCGTCCTGAAGCCAGGAAAGAAAGCCCGGGCCCAGGTCGTGGAGTTGCAGCGGGTCGCGGTCGAAGAACAGAGCGCCGAACATGGCAGGTCCTCATGCCCGTCGAGCGACGCATCGCAGAAGCGTGGGCCGCAACCCTTCTGCGAAGCGTCGCTAAACGAGGCCCCCTCGCGCGGGGAGCGAATCAGGGCTTGTCGGTGATCGCCGTGCTCCCGGGGGCCACGGGAGGGGAGGCCGGGAGCCTGGTGACGCGGTCGCCCCCCTCGCCAGGTGTCGCACCAGGAAGGAAACGCCGCCCGGGGTGCGCCTTGCTCTCCTCGACGATGCGCAGGAAGTAGTCTTCGAGCGTCGTGGTCGGATGGCCCACCGTGTCGAGGGCCCCGCCGTGCCGCTTCAACACCTCTTCGAGGTCGCGGCGCAGGTCGTCGGTCAGTTGCAGCCCGCTGGCGCGCATCTCGACGCGGTTGGTGTCTTGCAGCAGCGTCTTGACGCTGCCGTAGGCTTGCAACTCGCCGTTGTCGAGGATGGCGATGCGGTCGCAGACGTCCTGAACGTCTTCGAGGCGATGGCTGCACATCAGGACGGTCTTGCCGAGGCTGCGCAGTTCGAGGATGAGGTTCTTCATCCAGCGCGTGCCGAGCGGATCGAGGCCGCTCGTCGGCTCGTCGAGGATCACCAGGTCGGGGTCGTTGAGGTGGGCCTGGGCCAGGCCGATGCGCTGGCGCATGCCCTTGGAGTATTCGCGCAGCAGGCGCTTGCGGTCGGCCTTGAGGCCGACCTTCTCGATCAGTTCCTGGGCCTTGGCCTCGCGGTGGGCGGGGGTGAGGTCGAACAGCCGGCCGTAGAAGTCGAGGGTCTCCTCGGCGTTGAGGAAGCGGTAGAGGTAGGACTCCTCGGGCAGGTAGCCGATGCGCTCGTTCTTGCGGACGTCGGCGGCGGGCTGGCCGAAGACGAGGGCGTCGCCGTCGGTGGGGAAGAGCAGTCCGAGCAGGAGCTTGATGGTGGTCGTCTTGCCGGAGCCGTTGGGCCCGAGCAGCCCGAAGATCTCGCCCTTGCGGATCTCGAGGTTGAGGGCGCGTAGGGCGATTTTCTTCTGGCGGCCCCAGAAGTCGCGGTAGACCTTGGTCAGCTTGCGCGTCTCGACGATCACTTCGGCGTCTTTCGACATGCGCCACCCTTCGCTAGGGGCCTCGTTCGCGGCGTGGACGGCCCGTCCCCCTGCTGCTACGCACGCGGCGGCGTGAGCGTTCGCCGGCCGGTGGGGACAATCTATGGCCGAGGGCGTTCTTCGATCAGCCCCGGCAGGACGGGGCGGGCCGCGACGGCCGCCGGGCCGGTGTCTTGGCACTGGCCGGCCCAGATTCGGGCACGGCAAACGGACCATGCTCGACGGCGACCCCGGCAGGGGCAAGTCGCACCATTCGATGGAACAAGTCTGCGTGCGCGGCGAGCAATCCCGGACGCGCAGGCGCGGGGGGTGATCGAGCAGTCGCGGCGGTTCGGGAAAGGGCACCTCGCCGAGGGCCGTCCCTCGGAGCTTCTCGTAGAAAACTCCGGTCGTGGAGGGTGGCCGAAAGGATCATCGACCCCTCACCCCTTACCCGACCAGCAGACCGCGGGGGCACGATTGCTTTCCCTGATTTGTAGGCGATCGAGCCCCGCGGGTGCTGAACTGAATCGTCAGAAGCCCAGTCAACCTTCTCCCTTTCGTCCAGGAACAGCCAATGAGTTACGCCGAAACCATTCTGCCGGAGCTCGACGAGGAGATGGCCAAGACGCGCAAGGTGCTGGAGCGCGTTCTGGAGGACAAACTGGACTGGCGCCCCCATCCCAAGTCCAACACGATCGGCTGGAACGCGAACCACCTCGCGGAGATCCCGGGCTGGGTGGAAGCAACGCTCACGCTGCCCTCGTTGGACTTCGCCCCGCCTGGCGGGGAGCCTTACCGGTCGCCAGAGCTGACGACTCGTCAGGAGGTCCTCGACCTCTTTGACCGGAACGTTGCCGCAGCCCGGAAGGCGATTGCGGCGGTGAAGGACCAAGAGATGGCACAGCAGTGGTCGTGTCTCCAGGCGGGAGAGCCGCTCTTCACCATGCCGCGGGCGACGGTGATGCGGTACTTCCTCCTCAACCACCTGATCCACCACCGCGCGATCCTGTGCGTCTATCTCCGCTTGAACGACGTGCCTGTTCCCGGCATCTACGGCCCGTCGGGAGATGAATAGCGGCAGGGGGCATTCGGAGCAAGTTTTTCTGACGTCGTGCTGAAGCGGACCGGGCCGGCTGCTCCTGGTTTCATCCGCGCCGCGCGGGCATGGCGTTCGACTTCGTACAGTGAGGAGGTGTCGTCGTGGCCTTCCCTCCCGTTTATCTGTTGGCCTACCTCTTTGAAGAAGCATCCGCGACGGAAAGAGGGACGACCATCAAAGCGGCCCGGTGCGAGGCCTGCGGCTTCGAGTACGTCTACCAACTCTGCCGATCGGCCCAGGGCCGATCCACGAGCTTTCTCGTCCGGGACTACGCTACCGCCGAGGCCCGCGCCCGGGACAAGCTTCGCCGCGACCTCGAAACCGGCTGCGATCCCGTGCCCTGCCCGGTCTGTGGGTGGTATCAGCGGCCAATGGTCCGGCGTGCCAGGCAACTCCGGTATCGCAGCGTGCTCCTCCCCAGCGTGTTACTCTGCGTCTCCGCGTGCCTCTTGTTCGCGGCCTGGTCGCTCGTGTCGGGGCTCGCCCACCCGGAGGCCTTCCCCGTCGCAACCGCTGTACTTCTCGGTTCCGCGGGAACGGCCCTGGGGCTTGGCCTGGGGCTTGCGGCCTTCCGGTTCGTGCTGTGCCGGCTCTACGATCCGAATGCCGAGGACGCTGAAAGCCGAAAGGCGCGCGGGCGGGCGAGGGCGTTAAACAGAGACGCCTACGTGTCCGGCGTCGCTGTTCCTCCTCCGCCGGGTTGACCCGGACGAGGACGAAGGCGATACAAGAGGGATGAAGGCGGAAGGGCAGGCCCGAGAAGAGAGTCAGAGGGACACCCGGGATACCGGCGCCGAACCGGGCGCTGAGGCCCTTCCATGCCGAGGGAACAGCACGCTCTTCGTTGGCACAAGTCGCATCAGAAAGGAGGGCATTCTTATGTCGCGTCCGCTACTCGTTCTGCCGTTGGTGCTCCTTCTCGCTGCCGAAGCCAGGGCCCAGCCGTTATTTTACACGGTGGAGACGCTCGACTGGATGGCGGCGGACAGTCAGGTGGTTGTCCGGGCCGTGGTCGTTGACTATGTTCGGGAGGTGGACGGCCCCAAGCGAAAGTGGATCACGGTTGTGATCAAGGTCCGGGAGACGCTCAAAGGCCAGCACAAGCCGTTTCACACCTACGTGGTTCCGGACTGGGACCACCATGAGGTGCCCCGGTGGAAGAAGACGGAGCGGGAGCTGTTGGTGTTCCTCGCCGACACCAGGCCGGCGAACGTCGGCGCGCGGTGGTGGTGCGAGAAAGCAGCCTTGTACGACCTGACGCTGCGCAACAGCTACGGGAGCGTGATCGAACTGACGGCCCCCGCCAAGTTGGGGACGAACATCGCTCATCTGGGGAAGGTCTACACGCTCGATCTGCGGGACCCGACGGAGCCGAAGAAGGTCCTCCAATACGCCCGAGATGCCATTGCCGCGAATAAAAAGGTCAAGCGGTTGCGAGAACACCACCTCGTTTGGCCCAGGGGGGCAGCGACCTTCACCCGAAAGGTGCCCGTGAATGAGTTGCTGGAACGTCAGGCCCGCCGGTGGGCCAGTTCGGACGACCAATTCTTGCGGGAGGAAGGCGCACGAGCCCTCAAGTTCTTCAAGTCCGATGAGAACGTGACCGCCCTCAAGAAATTACTGACGGACGGCTCCGTTGTGACCCATCAGAAGCAAGAGGGGGCGCGGATCATCGAGACACACCGGACGTATCCCGTTCGCGCGGCCGCGTTCGCTTCGCTCAAGGTGTTGGGGATCGAGGTCCCCGAGCCAGTAGTTACGGAACCGTTGCCTCGGAAAAAGTGACAGGGAAGTTCGGGCGGGGGCAATGTGCCGTACCAGCGGGCGCAGCAGACCGGGCCGGGATCGCGACATTTCGCGGTATCCTGTCCTTGCTGCCGGCCTGGTTGCTGATCTGGGTCGTCAGGCGACAGGGGGGCAAACGGATAGCGGTATCGAGCGCGTTCCTGTGGTGCTTGCTTGTCCCCTTGCTCGAGGGCAAGCCGGTCATTCCTGGCCCCGTGAGCATCCACGTTCGGATGCTCTTCCTGAAGCCGGGGATGGATCGGGACCAGGTGGACGGCGTGCTCCGCCTGGGGAAACGCCTCCCAAGCGGCACGACGTTCACCCTCCGGCGGTCGTCCCTTGGGGCAACAAGTCGGTGGCACGAGCGCCAGCCGCGAAAGCGGCGAGACAAGAACTGCCCGAGGCTCGCAGGGGCCTCGATCCAGCGCTCCTGGACAATGCGATCCGGGCGCTGCACGGCCGTAAATCGTCAGAGAAAAAATGATGCACGGGGCCGTCGATTAGCGCCCCGGGCAAGGCCGATGGGCTGGTGTACGTCCTTGGGGCGTTCAGGCAGCAGGCGCCTGCGGTCGGCCTCGAGCCCGGCCTTCTCGATGGGCTCGTTGTTGCGGACGGCGACGGCGGGCGCGTTCGCAAGGCATGACCAGGCCCTACCCCCGGAAGGCGCGCCACGCCCCGTCGGCCCCGCGCAGCTCGTTCGGGGCGAAGCGCGTCTTGTACTCCATCGACCCGCAGCCCTCGACGTAGTACCCCAGGTAGACGTACGGCAGCCCGCGACGCACCGCCTCCTCGATCAGGCACAGCACATTGTAAGTGCCCAGCGAGCGCATGCGCTCTCCCGGTTCGTAGAAAAAGTAAATCGCCGACAGCCCCCCCGCGTCCTCGGCGTTGGGCACCGGCACACCGCCCTCGCCGACCGGGCGCGGCCGAGACGGGCAGCAATCGACGTAGCCGACGCCGACGAGCCGACGCCCGACGTAGTAGCGCCACTCCTCGATCGGGAACGGCTGGGCGACGAACGAACTGGTGTAGCCATCGGCGTCCTGAGGGCCATGCTCCGGCCAGCCCTTCGTCTCGGCCTGGTGGGCGTGGTAGCGATCGTAGAGGGCGAGCTTGGCGGGCGTGACCGACGGCGCGTCGATGCTCAGCCGCACGTCGCCCTCGTTGGCCTGGCGGGCGCGGCGCTGGCTGCGGTCGGGGCGAAAGTCGCTCGCCCGGACGCGGATCGCCCGACAGGCGTTGCAGGCGAGGCAGTGGGGCCGAAAGAGCATGGTGCCGAAGCGGCGCCAGCCTTCGAGCATGCGGCCGAGGTATTCCGCCTTGTTCAGCGAGAGGACGTACTCGTGCTCGAGGCTCCACTCCCGGTCGGGGAGGTAGCCGCACGGGCTGGGCGACGAGACATAGCGGAACAGCGATTCCATACGGGGCTCACTTCTTCAACTTCTCGGCACGCACCATGAAGCGATGGGCCAGCCAGTCGCTCCAGCGGCCCGGCAGGTATTTTAGCAGGCGCACCTGCCAGGCGCCTCGCGCCGGGAAGGCCAGGTAGGGCCGGCGCGCCCGGATCGCCTGGAGCATGCGGCGGACGGCATATTCGACCTCGATGAGCTCGCCGGCCGGAAGCCCGATCGGGGCCGTCATCGGCGTGCGTATCCAGCCGGGGCAGAGGGTGGTGACGGCGATCCCGTAGGCGCGCAACTCGACGCGCAGCGAGTCGAGCAAGGCGTTGAGCCCTGCCTTGCTGGCGCAGTAGGCGCCCATGAGGGGGATGCCCCGGTACGAGGCCAGGCTGGAGAGGGCAGCGATGTGCCCGCTGCGGCGCTCGCGCATCTTCGGCAGGACGGCGTCGATACTATTGACGACGCCGATAAGGTTGATCTGGATCATGGCGCTGACCTCCTCGGCGGAGAAGGTCGCCGCCGGCGTCGCCCGCCCAATGCCTGCGCTGGCGATGAGCAGGTCGGTGGGCCCTCCGAGCCGGGACTCCAGACTGGCGACCGCCACGCGAACCGCCGCGAGGTCGGTCACGTCGGCGACGGCGGTGGCGACGCGCTTGCCGGCCAGCTCGGCGGCGAGCGCGTCGAGGCCGGCGGCCTGGCGGTCGAGGGCGGCGATGAGCGCCCCCTCGGCGGCCAGCTCGAGGGCCATTTGCCGGCCGATGCCGCTGGCGGCCCCCGTTATAAGCACGACGCGATCGCGGAACGAGGTCATGGGGCCTCCGAATGGGGGAGCGCTGTTCTCTCCCTTATCGTAGCGACAACCGTCCCCGCTCGTAGCGACAACCGTCCCCGCGAGCCGGGCCTTCCTCCGAACGCCACGTTCCCTCTCAGGCGACAAGCGAGGACGCTTGTCGCCACGAGCATGAGCCGCATCGGCGAATTTGACGGCGGGGACGGCGGATACTATGTTTGCGATGAGCGCAGGTCCTCCCGTCTCAATTGGTTCCTCGCACTCAACTCGGCAAAGCAGCCGCCGGGGCCTTCGTGGGCCCCGAGGCCCTCGGTCCGTCGATGGCGCGCGGGCGTCCCGCGCGGACGTGGCCGGGGCCCACCTCACAAGGATGTTGGACCATGACGCCGTTCCTTCCCAGCTTCTCGGCCGTGGCCGTCTCCGCGATCTTCTGCGTGTACCAGGCGTATGCGCGTCACCTCTTTGGGCAGCGCCAGCGCCTGTTGCGCGAGCGCGTCGCCTACATGCTTTGGGAGATGGCGCGCTCCATTGAGTGAGGCCTCCGCGCGGCCGCGCTCCGTCCGCAGCAGGAGGAGCGCGGCCGCGCGCGGCGGCCCCGCGCGCACCAACCACGTCGCCGCGCCGAAGGCGCGAGCGGCCGACACGAGCAACGCGAGGACGCGCGCCGTGCGGAGGTTGGTGCGCCTCGAGCGCGAGCACCTTTTTCCGAAAAGTACGAAGTTGCCGGTTTTCTTGCTGTTCGCGGTTCTGGCCCTCGCTACAATACGTTTTCCAATCTCTCGAGCAAGCTCGCCCTCGCACCTCTCGATCTCAAGGGCGTTCGACCATGCGCGCAGCGCGCCTTTTGCTTGCGGCCTTGTTCCTCTTGACCGCCACGGCCGTTGCCCCGGCCGGGCCACTCCCGCTGGCCCCCGCCGAGCAGGAGGCAGTGAATCGTTCCATCGAACGAGGCGTGCGCTACTTGAAGGACGCCCAGCACGAACACGGCGGCTGGACCGCAGCGCGCGAGAGCCATGCCGTTGGCTACGTCGCCCTCCCCGCCCTCACCTTGCTCCAGTGCGGGGTGCCGGCGAAAGACCGGGCCGTGCAGCGGGCCAGAAGCGCCGTGCGGCGCGCCATCCCTCACGTCGATACCACCTACGAGCTCTCGCTGGCCATCCTGTTCCTCGATCAGCTCGATGACCCGCGCGACCGCGACCTGATCCAGTCGCTCGCGGTGCGCCTGATCGTCGGCCAGACGGCGACCGGCGGGTGGGGCTACAAGTGCCCCACCGTCCCCCGCAAGACGCAGAGAGACATTCTCGTTGCCCTGCGCAAGCTCAACCCGGAGCGCCCCGGTTTCGCCGTCAATCGCCCGCCCCCGCGCAGGGACCGGCCCGGCTGGGACGGTCCCGAGGCGCGCGGCCCCGGTCGGCGCCCCGGTGACTTCCCCGTTGATGGCAAGGCGCCCCCCGGCGGCCGGCCGGGGCTCCCCGTCGATGGCGGAGCGAAGAAGCCGGGAGACGTCCCGCTCGATGGCAAGCCGGCCCCCGGCCGGGACTTCCCCGAGGGGGGAGAGCGCCCCGGGCCCCGCCCCGTCACCGGCACCGAGGGCGGCACCGAGCGCTCGGTGGGGGAGACGACCGTGCCGCCCGCCGGCAGCCACAAGGCGCCCGCAAAGGCCTCCGAGACAGGCCGCGAGCCCGCCGAGGGGCCGCTCCCCAAGGGGCCCGGCGCAGCCCCGCGCCCCGAAGACCGCGCTGGCCCGGGCCCCGACCCGCGCCGGTGGGCGCGGTGCATCAAGTCTTCGGAATGGCACGACGATTGGCGCGACCGGCCCGCGGAAGGCGCTCGCGCCGAAGAGGGCAAGGCGACGCCGCTCCCGAAGCCGGCCCCCCTCACCGTGGTGCCGGTTGGGCTGCGCCCGCTGCCCGTCTTTCAAGACCCGGCGTTGATGCTGCTCCAGGACCCCAAGGGCCGGGCCAACAAGCCGTTGCTCTCGACCACCGACAACTCCAACACGCAGTTCGCGATCCTCGCTCTGCTGGCCGCCCAGCGCCACGACGTGCCGATGGCGCGCAGCCTCAACCTGCTGGTGCGGCGGTTTCAGACCAGCCAGAACGCCGACGGCAGTTGGGGCTATCACTACCTGCTTGGCGGGGGCCTCCCCGAGCAGCCGCCCATGACGGCCGTCGGCCTGCTCGGCCTGGCGGTCGGGCACGGACTGGCCGGGAACGCGGGCGAGAAGAAAGTAAACGACCCGGCCATCCTGAAGGGGCTCGCGGCCCTGAGCAAGCACGTCGGCCCGCCGGCGGGGCGCATGCACGCCCTGCCGCAGCCCAACCTCTATCTGCTCTTCTCCATCGAGCGCGTGGGCGTCCTCTACGACCTCCCCCGGATCGCCGGCAAGGACTGGTATCGGTGGGGGGCCGAGGCCCTGGTGGCCAACCAGGAGGAGCTGGGCAACTGGAACAAGGGCGGATATCCCGGCGCCACGCGGGCGTGCGACACCTGCCTGGCCCTGCTGTTCCTCAAGCGGGCCAATCTCGCGGTTGGGCTCCGCGAAAATCTGCCGTTCGACCCCGAGGAGCTCGAGCGCAAGGTCCTCGAGCAAGGTCGCCCGCCCGCCCCTTCTCCCCCCGACGAAGAGGAGGTTCGCCGCAAGAAGGCACGGGAGAAAGCAAAAGAGAAGGCCCGCAAGGCCCGGGAGGAAGAGGAGGAGAAGGCTCGCGCCGCCAGGGCGAAAGGCGAGCGCGGCTACCCGGAAGGCCCTCCGCGCGACAAGGCCTCGCCGAGCAGCGCGCCGCCGGCGCGTCCGACCGTCGAGACAGCCGGCCCCTCGACCTCCCCGAACGCGACGCAGCCGGAGGCCAGGGGCGGCAAACGCTGGCTGTGGCTGTTGCTGATGGGCCTGGGCGCGATGCTGCTGGGCGGCGCTGCCGCCTGCGTGATGGTCCACCTGCGCCGCAACCGGACCGAGGTTGACCCGGAGGCCGAGCCGGCGAAGCGGCCGAAACGGCGGGCCGGAAAGCGCCCCCCCGGCAATCCTTGACGCACGGCGCTGGGGGCTGCGGGCAGTTTAGCGGCGCGTGGAATAACCTGAGGGGGCCGCCCCCGCGAGGTATCCGCGCTGTAAGCGCGGCCGCGCGCGGGCGGGGGGCTGTTTCGCGCCGGTGCGAACCCCGTGGGCCCCCCCCCCCCTCTTCGACGCGTCGCTAAACGCGCGCCGTCTCGCTCGCGGTTGCCCAATGCGGGGGGGCCGGCTATGTTGGGTGGTTGGGAACCGGATCGCCCCCGCGGGAGACAGGATGGAAACCACTCTCACCGATCTGCTGAGCCAATGGGCCGATTGGCCGGCGGAACTGGATCGGCTACTGGCGGAAAGCCCGGCGGCGGACCGGGCGCACGGGATCGCCGAGTTGTTGCGGCGCCTTGTGCCTCTGGCTGCGGGCTGGGGGTGTCGTCTCGAGGGCGCGGAGCACCGGGAGGGCGACGCGGGGGACGGCGCGCATCGCCTCACGGCGGCGGTCGGCGCGGCGGGCGAACTGTGGCTGGCGCTGCCCCCCTCGGCGGACCGGGCCGCGGTCCGGGCCCTGCGCGCGTTGCTCGGACTGGCGGCCCAGGCCCTGGCGCTGCGCCTGGAAGTGGAGGGCCTGCGCCAGGAGCAGCGCGAGAGCGCCGACCTCGTGACCGTCGGGGAAGCGATGATCGGCTTGACGCACACCGTCAACAACAGCCTCAACACGATGGTTTTGCAGACGGCGACGGTGCAGATGCGCGCGCCGGAAGATCTGCGCAACGATCTCGGCCTGGTGCGCCGCGAGGGCGCCCAGGCGGCGTTCCGCCTGCGGCCGCTCCAGGCCCTTCGCTCCTGGCGCGCCCCCGATGGAGGGTCCGACCTCAACGCGGCCGTGGCGGCAGCCCTCGCGCCTCCTTCCGACCTGGCCGGGCGCGTGGTCTTTCAACCGGGCGCCGACCTGCCGCGCGTCCCTTTGGCCCCGATCACCCTGCGCCGACTGGTGCGATTGCTGCTGCGCGCGACCGTGCCCTGCCACGCCGGCGATCGGCCTTTGTCTCTGCGGACCGCCCGCACCGAGCAGGGGGCGCAACTCGTCCTCGAAGCGGACGGCCCCTCTGGGGAGGCCCCCGCGCACCTGAGCGACCTGCCGCTGGCCCTCGGCGGGGGGATGGAGGAGCTGGAGCGCATCGCGGCGGAGTCGATGGTCAAGCGCCTGGGGGGCCGAATCGAACTGAAGGCGCGCCCGGAAGGCGGCCTGACCGTCAGCGCGACGTGGTCGGAAGGCCCACGGGGAGATAGTAGAAGAGGTTGAACGCGGAGGCACCCGGATCGTTTCGCGGAAGCGCACGGCAGCGCACGGCGAGCGCGGCCCCGATATCCTTCAGGAGAGAAAGCATGGTTTCCCCGAGGAGGCAGTTCGGCGCCGGCCTGACGCTGCTGGCCGTGCTGGCGGTCGCCGGCTGTGGCGCGGGGGCGTCGAGAAATAACCCCACCGCGAAGGCGCCGCTCTCGAAAGAGGACGCGGCGGCGAAGATCGCGGAGGAGCGCGCCAAGTTGGCCCCGGAGGACCGCAAGCTGGTGGAGGAGCAGGAATACTGCCCCATCATGACGAAGGAACATCTGGGAGAGATGGGCCCGCCGATCAAGGAGATGGTCAAGGGCCAGCCCGTGTTCCTGTGCTGCAAGGGGTGCCTCAAGGCAGCCCGGAAATCGCCCGACCAAACGCTGGAGAAATTCGCCGAACTCAAGGAGCGCGTCAAGGCGGCCAAGAAGTGACGACCGCCCGTCCGTCAGGCTTTCCGGCCTGACTCTTCAAAAAAGTCAGGCTGGAAAGCTTGACGGACGGGGGCGAGGGCCTGCTCAACGAGGGGCTGGAAGCCCTCGCCCCTCCCGGTACAATCTCCCGTGAGACCAACGCCTCGACAGGGAGGAGACCTGTGACCAAGACGAGCCCCGCCCGTTCCGCCGGCATCCTGCTCCACCCGACGTCCCTGCCGGGCCCTTACGGCATCGGCGACCTGGGCCCGGCCTCCTACGAGTGGGTGGACGTGCTGGCCCGCGCCGGGCAGACGTGGTGGCAGATCCTCCCGCTCGGGCCAACCGGCTTTGGCGATTCCCCCTACCAGTGCCCCTCCGCCTTCGCCGGCAACCCCTACCTACTCAGCCCCGAGCTGCTCTCCCGCGACGGGCTGCTCAAGGGGAACGAAGCGCACGTCCCCAACTTCCCCGCCCACGTGGTCGAGTACGGCAACGTCATCAAGTACAAGCTCGACCTCCTCCGCAGCGCCTGGGAGAACTTCCGCGGCGGGGCCGCCCCCGCGCTCAAGGGCGCCCTGGAAGAGTTCGCGACCCGCGAAGCGAGCTGGCTCGACGACTACGCCCTGTTCATGGCGCTCAAGGACGCCCACCAGGGCGCCGACTGGCAGCGCTGGCCCGAGGAGCTCGTCCTGCGCAAGCCCGAGGCGCTCGAAGCGGCCCGCAAGCGCCTGGCGGGGGGCGTCGGCCTGCACAAGTTCGGCCAGTTCCTCTTCTTCCGCCAGTGGTCCGGCGTTCGCGGGCACGCCCGCCATCGGGGCATCAAACTGATCGGCGATGCGCCGATCTTCGTCTCGGCCGACTCCGCCGACGTCTGGGCCAATCCCGAGCTGTTCCAGCTCGACGCCCGGCGCCGGCCGACGGTCGTCGCCGGCGTCCCCCCGGATTACTTCTCCGAAACGGGCCAGCTCTGGGGCAACCCCCACTACAACTGGGAGGCGCTGAAGAAAACGGGATACGCCTGGTGGGCGGCCCGGCTGCGCGCAACGCTCGAACAGGTGGACGTGGTGCGCCTCGACCACTTCCGCGGCTTCGAGGCGGCGTGGGAGGTCCCGGCGGGCCAGCCCACGGCGCAGGTGGGCCGCTGGGCCAGGGGCCCGGGCGCCGATCTGCTCACCGCGCTGCGCAACGCTCTGGGCGGGCTCGCGCTGATCGCCGAGGACCTGGGCCTCATCACGCCCGAGGTCGAGGCCCTGCGCGTGCAGTTCAACTTGCCCGGCATGCGCATCCTGCAATTCGCCTTTAGCGGGCCCGACAACCGCTTCTTGCCCCATCACTACGAGCGCCAGACGGTCGCCTATACCGGCACTCACGACAACGACACGACCGTTGGCTGGTATCAGGCGCTCCCCGGCAACGAGAAGGCCTTTCTGCACAAGTATGCGCCGGGCATCGGCAACGACGTCGCCTGGGGCCTGCTCCGCACGTGCTGGTCCTCGGTGGCCGACTACGCCATCGCCCCGGTGCAGGACCTGCTGAGCCTGCCCACGCAGGCGCGCATGAACTACCCCGGCCGGGCCACCGAGAACTGGCGCTGGCGCCTCACTCCCGGGCAGGTCAACCAGGGCGTGCTCGACCGCCTCGCCGACCTCACGGCGCTCTACTCGCGAGAGCGCTGAACGTGCGTGCTCTCCCTCCCCCGCCGGAGCTCCGGCGCGGCCTTGGGCTGCTCGACGCCGTCGCCACCGGCCTGGGCGCGATCGTGGGGGCCGGCCTGTTCGTCCTCACCGGCGTCGCGGGCCGCCTTCCTGCTCGGCCTGGTCTTTGCAAGCATCGCCGCCGCCTGCCACGCTCTCAGTTCGGCGCAGCTGGCCGCCTACCCGCTCTCGGGGGGAGCCTACGAATACGGACACGAGGTGCTGCACCTCTGGCTGGGCTTCGCCGCCGGCTAACTATTCATGGTCAGTAAGCTCGCCGGGCCGGCACGGTGGCGCTTGGCTTCGCGGGGTTTTTGAAGGCCCTCTTCCCCGAGCTCCCCGAGCGGCCGACTGCCGTCACCGCGATCGTCGTGCTGACGCTCGTCAACCTGCGCGGCATCAAGAAGGCGGGCCGGCTCAACGCGATTATCGTGCTGGTCGCGCTCGTTGGGCTGGCGGGCTTCCTGGTCGCCATGTTGCCCAGGTTCGAGCTGGCCCACTTCCGTCTGTTCGCCTCGAAAGGCTGGGGCGCGGCGCTGGAGGCGGAGGCGCTACTGTTCTTCGCTACACAGCTCGAGACGCCAGCGCTCTGGCGAATGCTATAATGAGATGGAGGGAGCCAGGCACGACGTCCCGCAAGGGGAGGCCGAACGGGAGACACACGGCACAAATCGAGAGGCAGCGATGAGCGAGTCATCAAACCAGGGGCGGCTGTACACGACCAAAGAGTTCGACCGCTGGTGGGAGGCCCAAGGCCGAGCCAACGCCCTGCAAGCCACCCTCGACCCCGCTTCCGCCAAACCTCTTGCCTGGGAGGCCTGGCGGAAGGGGCGCGAGCAAATGAGCGAAGCCACCGCCTCCCAGCGTTTGCAAGTGGCTCGCGGGTAGCGCCCCGTGGGGGAGGGCCCGCGCCTGGCCAGCCATCGCTCCGCTGCGCTCGTGGCTTGTCCCCTCTTCACCAGGGCGGCCCCTCGACGGCTTCCAGCTCGGGGACGTCCTCTTCGGGGATGGCCACGCGGGCAGAGCGCGCCACGCCCGCCTCCTTGACGATCAGGCCCAGTTGCTCCAGCTTGACGATGGTGCCGTGGACCGACGGCGGCGTTACGCGGAAGTAGCGCACCAAATCGAGCTCCGCGGGCCCCCGTCGGTGCAGCTTGCGGTAGAGGTGGATGAACGCCAGGAACTGTCCCTGCCGGTCGGTGAACGCCGGCCCTCCTTTGCCCTTTTTCGCCCGACTGCCTCGTTCCGCGCCGGCGCGGGCCGGGGACGGGGCCTCGTTCCCGCGCTCGGCCGAAGGGGCCGCTGCCAGGTCGACGTCGAAATAGGTCGCCCAGAAATCGACGACGTCCTGGACCAGGGACGCCGAAGCAGGAATCAGCCCAGTGCCGCGGTGCGGGTCGTAGCGCTCTGCGTGGTGGCGGGCCGTCTGGTAGGCCCACATCGGAACGCTGGCCTCGTCCGCCAGGAAGCAGCGCAGGGCGTACTCCACCAGCAGCAGGTCGTTGTTCTTGATCATGCGCACCGGGCCCCCATGGATGTGCCGGTGTTCGTTTTGCTCCCCCTCCATTTCGCGAAGGAGCCCCCAGAGCTTGGAGCTCCGCTCTTCCGAGGGGGTGGCCACGTGCTGCTCCATCGCGCCGACGCCGCGGTCGATCAGTTCCCGGTGGCGGGCCCACTCCTTCGTCTGGAGGTAGCCCGGCTTCTTCGCCTGCTCCTCGACCTTCTCCCGGATGCGCCGGGCCAGGTGGAGGGCGAAGCGCGCGGCGACCTCCGGTTCCTGGCACAGGGACTTGAGCACCGTCAGGCGCGTGCTGGGGAAGTCTTTGCCCTGGCGCAGATCGGCGGCGAGTTGAGCCAGCCTGCGCACCTTGAGGAGGACGTCGCGCGAAGGAGGTTGGGTCATGGCATACCTCGGGGCACCGCCGAGGGCGATTCGCTGGCTATTGTAGCGTTCGAGGGCGCGCAAGTGAACGCCCCGCCCCTCGACAAGCAGGCCGCCGACGCCTACCTTTCACGCTGGCGGCGGCCGAGGGCGCCCCGTGCCATTCACCCGGGAGCAGGAGGGCGGCCGTGCCGGGAACGCTGGTCAGCGACTTTGACGGCACCTTGACGCGGCACGACTTCTTCCGCGTCGCGCTGGAGCGCCTGGTGCCGCCCGGCGTGCCGGACTACTGGGCGGAACACCGCGCCGGCCGGCTTACCCACTTCGAGGCCATGCGCCACTACTACGCCGCGATCCGGGCGAGCGAAGCGGAAACGCTCGAGTCCGTCGATGCCCTCGGCCTGGAGCCGGGGCTGGCCGACTGGGTCGGGCGGCTGGCGCAGGCCAACTGGAAAGTGGTGGTCGCCTCGGCCGGCTGCGCTTGGTACATTCGCCGTCTGCTGGAGCAGCAGGGCGTCGAACTGGAGGTGCATTCCAACCCGGGCCGCTTCGAGGAAGGGCGGGGGCTGCTGATGGAACTGCCCACGGGCTCGCCGTTCTTCTCGCCCACCCACGGCATCAACAAGGTTGCCGTGGTGCGGGAGGCGCAGCGCTCGGGCCGGCGCGTCGCGTTCGCGGGGGACGGCTACCCCGACCTCGCCGCCGCCCGGCTGGTCGCCCCGGAGCTGCGGTTCGCCACCGCGTCCCTGGCCCTCGCCCTGGAAGAGGAAGGCTTGCCGTTCCGGCGCTTCGACCGCTGGGCCGAGGTGGCCCGGGCGCTGGTAAACGGATGATCGAGGACCGCCAAGGAGCTTGCCATGAAAGACGCCACCCCGAACCGTCTCCGACTGCTCGCCATCGCCCCGGCCGCGCTGGTGGGGCTGCTGCTCGCCCTCGCGATCGTCCACTCCCCGCGGGCGGACGAGCCGAAAAGAGCGGACAAGACGTATCCGAAACAGGTGTTGCTCATCCGCCACGCGGAAAAGCCGCCCGACGAGGACAAATCGGTTCACCTCTCCAAGCAGGGGGAGGAACGAGCGAAGGCCCTCCCCCAGTTGTTCGTGAAGTCCCCGACAAGGCCGATCCCGTTCCCCAGGCCGGACTTCCTCTTCGCCACGCACAATTCGAAGAGCAGCCATCGCCCGGTGGAAACGGTGACTCCCCTCTCCAGGAAGCTCGGGCTGCCCATTAACGACGCCTTCAAAAACGACGTGCCGGGAATGCGCGGCCTGAGCAACGAGGTCTTCGGCAAGAAAAAGTACCAGGGGAAGACGGTCCTGGTGTGCTGGCACCACGGCACCATGCCCGAGATGGCCGGGTTGCTCCGCGCGACCGGCTATCCGGCGAAAGTGGGCAGCAAGGTGTTCGACCGGGTGTGGCAAATCACCTACGACAAGGAGGGGAAGACGACCTTCGCCAACCTCCCCCAGCGGTTGCTGCCGGGGGACTCGAAGAAGTAGGGCGCTGCCACGAACAGGAGGCCTCCGATGGATTTGTCCACGCACGAACAGGCGAGGGCCCGGGTCGTCATCGCGCCGGCCGAGCGGCTCGACGGCTCGGCCATACAGCAGTCCAGCGGGGCGGTCCGCGACCTCAAGCTGATCTACCCCGAAACCGGCTTCGACGCCATGACGCTCTGCCTGGGCGTCGTCGAGATCGACCCCGGGCATCACTCGCCGTTGCACCGCCACCGCTGCGAAGAAGTCTACTACGTCGTGCGCGGCGTCGGCGAATTGGAGCCTGACGGGCAGCGCTACCCGCTCTCGCCCGGCTGCGCGGTGCTGAACCGGCCCAACGTGGTCCACCGGGTACACAACACGGGCACGGAGGCGCTCCAACTCGTGGTCGTGGCCGGGATCATGCTGGTCCCCCTGCTGCCGAAATGGCCGACGCCTTCCCCTTATGAGGTCTTCGAAGGCACTTCGGCGCCGCAGCACCCTTCCGCGACGGGGACTTCGACGGGAGGGAAGGTGCCGTGACGCGACGTTCTTCTGCCCGCCGGGCGGCCCTCTGCGCCCTGGCGGTGGTTTTCGCCTTGCAACCAGGGGCGTCGGCGGCCGGCCCGCGGCCTTACCTCCAGAAGTCGGACGACTGGTTTGCCGGTGACGAGGCGAAGCTTGTCGCCGGCAACATTCTCTCGCACCAGTCCGACCTGGGCGGCTGGCCCAAGAACACGGACACCACGGCGCCGTTCGCCGGCGACCGCAAGGCGCTCAGGCCGACCTTCGACAACGACGCGACGACCGACGAGCTGCGCTTCCTGGCCCGCGCCTTCAACGCCACGAAGGACGGGCGCTACCGGCGTGCGTTCGAGAAGGGGCTGGACTACGTCCTGAAGGCGCAGTACCCGACCGGCGGCTGGCCCCAGGCCTACCCGCCGGGCAAGGGCTACCACCGCCGCATCACCTTCAACGACAACGCCATGGTGCGCCTCCTGGAGCTCCTGCGCGAGGTCGGCACGTCGGAAAGGTACGCATTCGTCGGCCCGAAGCGGCGCCAGGAAGCGAAGGGCGCCTTCGGGCGGGGCGTCGCGTGTATCTTGAAGTGCCAGGTCCGGGTGAAGGGGAAGCCGACCGCCTGGTGCGCCCAGCACGACGAGAAGGACTACCGCCCGCGCCCCGGCCGCAGTTACGAGTTGGCGAGCCTCAGCGGGGCCGAGTCGGTGGGCATCGTCCGGCTGCTGATGAGCCTGGACGAGCCGAGCCCCGAGGTCATCCGGGCCGTGGAGGGCGCGGTGGCGTGGTTCGAGGCGGCCAAGCTCGAGGGCATCCGCGTCGCGCGCGGGAAGGACAAAAGCGCCCCCAAGGGCTACGACAAGGTGGTGATGAAGGACGCCTCGGCCCCGGCCCTGTGGGCGCGCTTCTACGAGATTGGCACGAACCGGCCGATCTTCGCCGACCGCGATGGCGTGGCGAAGCACGACCTGGCCGAGATCGGCTACGAGCGTCGCAACGGCTATGCCTGGCTCGGCACCTGGCCGCAGCGGCTCCTGGATCGCGAGTATCCGGCCTGGAAGCGCAAGCAGGCGGCGAAGGCGAAGCGCGACGGAGGCCGAGTCGCGCCAGGAAGTAACTGACGTCGGCAACGAATGTCGTGGCGGCGAGGGAGGCCCCACCGGGAGTGCACTCGACCGTCACGACTCGCGCTCTCGCGGGCAAGGGAGGATCGGAGTTGTACGGGCCTTTCAGCAGGTCGCGGGCCAGGTCGGACTGCGGCGGCGGGAGCGCGACGGCGAAGTTCGTGAGGGCCTTGCCTTGGCGGGGGTGGGCGCCCGCCTCGATCTGGAGGACCAGCGCGTTACGCGACCAGCCCTGCGCGATCGTCTGGCGGATGGACCACGTGCGGGTTTCCGGGTTGGCAACCTTGTCGAGGAGGGTGATGGCGTGAGACCAGGTAATTTGTGCAAGCGCCTCTTGCACAAATGCCTCGTCGGGGAAGGCGTCGGCCAGGGAGCGCATGTACTTGAAGTTGCGGGTCGAGAGCCCCTTCATGCCAGGGAACGCGGCATACAGGTCGGCAGCCAGGCGGTCGATCACCTTCGCGCCCCAGCCCTCCTGCCGCCAGAAGGGTTGCTCCGGATGGTCAGACTTGCGGGGCGGTCCGAGCTCTCGCAGTAGCGCGGTTAGGTCCGGCTCCGCCTCGGCATAGGTCATCTCGGCCTTGCCCTGTTGCCACCGGCAGGCCACTGGCCACTCGCTGAAACTTCTGGACGGAATCTGGACGGAATCGAAAAAACGCGATGGGAAAATCTGGAAAAGATGGAAGACGGCTGTCGGATGCGGCAGCACAAGATGTTACCAGGTAAAGCCTTGCGGTTTTCCATTTTTCCTCTTGCGATGTGCAAGCTGGCGAGGTTGAGCTTCGTTGCCGGAGCGGAACTCCCGAAGCGATATACAGTTATGTGATGCGACATAAAGTTATCCGATCTTTACATCGGCAAGCCGCTGGGTTTCTTATGCCTTTGGCCTACGAACCCGCAGGCGAGTCCATCGACCTCGCGACACTACGGGTTGGAAAAGTCAATCGATCTCCCCCGGGGTTTCCGAAAGCCCAGATTCAGCCTCCCGTGGCGGACGTGACTCGTGTGTCCCCCTCCTTGCCACAAGCAGGGCACATGTCACCAAAGCCGGAGTCGTAGGCTCGCGCTGTTCGCAGGGCTGGAAGCGTGTGGTCATTGTCCCTGCCGAGGATGGCAGCCATCTGCCGATTGAACTCGCGTCGCGTGACTGCGTACATCCCGCCCCGCGCGCCCTCGAAGCCGCAGTTCCACGCCGCGAGCGCCTGACCGAATCTCATGGCCTTGCGCAGTCCATCGACCGACACCCGGAGCAGCCCTTCGAGGCCCTCGCAGCCCACCTGGGAGAGGAACCCTGCCGTACACCAGTCCCCCGACCCCGCAGCGTCCTTGAGGTCTGCCACCGAGAATCCTGGCGACTCTTCCCAGACGGCCGATCGGCGGTTCGTGAGTTTGTTACAGAACCGTAAGCCGGCCTCTCCGAGGGTCTCCACGAGCAAGCGGGGGCCGTCATCCACGCCGATCTCCGGCAGTTCACTCAGTCGCTCGTGGGAATACTTGACGACGTGAGCAACCTCCCATGCCTGGCGAAACAGCATCGTGTTGCCGACGCTCGACGGCTCGAAGAAGACGATGGCACCACGCTCGGCGCAGGCGCGGGCCAAGTGCAGCGCGCCGGGAGAGGCTCGGTCGAAGAAGAATACCTGTGGGTGGCCCAGTTTGGGGCTGATCGTCTCCGCGACAGACAGGAGGATCGGCTTGTAGGGGGAGAAGAGGGCACCGCACGTCGGACACCTCCAGGAGAAACTGTGCCGCAGACTTCCACCCGTGCCGCGTGCGATCCGCTCGACGATCACCGGGGTACTGCCGTCCTCCCCGACATCCAAGAAGCGGTCCGAAACGCCCCAACTGGTAAGGTCCTGGCAAATCCTCTCGGCAGCGCCGCCGGGCTGGAGCCGGGCGACAGGCATTGCACGCCATCCTAGATAGGCGAGCGCGGCCAGGACGTTGCCGCAGGTGCCGCCCGCCCAGTGTCGAGGCGGCGCACCACTGACCTCGCTCAACACGATGTCCAGGGCGATGAGCCCCGTTCCGACCGCCGCCGGTCTCGTCGTTCGGGGTTTCCGAGTCTCCCTATCCGCAGGCCTCGTCTGCTTTTTCATTTTAGGATCCTTCCTTGTCCCGGCCTGGGCCGTAAGCGTCGCCGTGCAGCCAGAGATGCACGAACTCCCCGTGAGGTTCTCCGGCCGCCGCGTCCAGCCGGGCGAAGTCGGCGGCGTAGCCGATGGCCTCCACATACATGACGGTGAAGTCTCGCTCGAGGGCGGCCATCAGTGCGCCGAGTGACAGCGCCTTGTTCCCCAGCGGGGAGAGGATGATCTGAGACCCGCCTACCCCTTTGAAAACCCTGTGCCGAGCGTCGTCGATGCGCAAGATGGTACGGTACAGATCGACCGGGCTCTTCTCGTCGGCGTACACCAGGTCGCGCGCGTCCACGTGCCAGGAGATGTTCGGATCGCCCGGTTGCAGCTCCTCCTGGAATTCCTCGATCAACTCGTCGGGCAGCCGAGGGTTGGAGCAGGGAAACGGCAGGATCGGACAGACGACCGTGTCCCGCTGGGCGTTGCGCAGGAGTTGGAATATTTGCCGCAGGATTGCCTGCTTGCCTTGGCTGAGCTGCGGCATCCACAGCTTCGCCGCGTCCGCCTTGTCCGAACGCCCCCAGCCGCCTTTGAACCCGTGAACGGGCGTCGCGGCGTCCCAGGGGGTAGACCGGATGGCCGCGTCGATCTCGGGGTGGTCGCAAACGATGACGTGGAGGTTCCGCGGCTCGCCATCCCCCGCCGCCTCGACGCACCGCAGGAGGTGCCGGACGAGCGGGTAGGCGACCCCCAGAGACAGCGCGCTGCCGTCCACAATCACGTCCGTCAGTCCGGCAAGGGACACCTTGTTGACGACGGCGACCGCGTTGCGCCCGCCGACCACGGCATTGTCCTCGGCGAAAACGCCGATCTCCTGGACCGGAGAGCCGGGCAGCATCGCCAGCAGTAGATCCCGGTTCGCCTCGGCCCGCCGGCCGAATTCGGCCTCGGCTCCGGGACGTTCCTCGCGCAGGAACAGGCCGCGCACCCGGCCCGCCGCCGCCGCGACCAGCAACTCGCAGACCCGCGGCGAGCGCGGGTCGAAGCCCGCACCGGCGACGAGCAGCACCTGCCTCGTCTGGTCCGCAAGGTACTGTTCGAGGAAGGCCGTCGTGTGGGTGCCCCGGAAGTAGATGCACGGTTCCCAGCGCTGAGGGGTCATGCGGCCTTCTCCACGAGCATCCGCTCGATGTCGCGGAGTCCTCCGCGTATGAAGCCACCCCGTTTCAGGCTCAGCCCGTGAGCGAGGATCGCCATCCCCCCCAACTCCAGCAGGCACCACTGCGTCCCAGCCTCGCCCTGCCGGCGTCGGGGCACCACGAGCAAGCCGTTGTACGCCACCGCGAACTGAAGGACCCGGGCCAGGTCAGGGTGTGTCTCGGGCAGCCGGTCGAACTCCTCCTGGGGAATCCCGAAGGAGTTGGGCCTCAGCCAGCCGTTGGGCTCCAGCGTCTCTTCGATACACCGCGCGGCAATCGACCGTACCAGCTGACGAACCTGCTGGTGATAGGGGAAATTCCACGCTTCGATGATGCGCTGCCCGCGCTCCCGGAGCAGCGCGTTCTGGGTGGACGCGGTCAGCTGGGAACTCTTCGAGCGAATCACCTGCGTCGCGACGGCATCGACCAGAACAGCGGCGAGCTGGAGGAACAGTTCCGCGTTCTCCGAGCCTGCGTCGCAAAGGTCATCGATGCTGTGGAAGAAAGGCCTGCCGAAGCGGTGCAGCAGGTGCAGGCGGGCCGACTCGTAGACCTCTGCATTCGCGGCCAGTGGCCGGGAGGGGTCGGGGTCATCTTCTTCGCCGAAGATGCTGGGCTGTCCGCGATTCTTGGCGTAGCGGTGCAGGAGGATGCTAACCATCGCCAGCCGGAGATCCTCCGGCGGTGCCTGCCCGCCGTGGCGGAACGCCTCCACCTCTTCCTCCAGGGCTCGCCGGCGCGAGTCGGCGACCTTGAGCCGGCGCTGGGCGGCATCGAGCTGTTCGGTCAGCTGCCGGGTGGCCGACAGGGAGATCGTCTCGTCTGCCTCGCTGAGCAGGTCGCCGAGGACGATGAGGCGGCGAGGCCCGAGCAGCGAGTGCTTCTGCAAGTAACGTCCGGCCATGTCCTTGGCCATGCGGCGGAAGGCGGTGCGCTGCTCGCGCCGCGGGCCGCTGCTCTGGAGCAGAACCACCTCGGTGTCGCGGGAGGCGGTGAGGCCGGGGTAGTCCGGCCGGTCGGCACGATCCTCGGCGATCTCTGCCAGCGCCTCGTGCGGTTGGAGGATGTCGAAGCGTGTGACGATCCACCGGGCGATGCGGAGTTCCCGGCGGGCCAGCCAGTGTTCCAGCGACCGGAACTGCGCTGGATGGAGGGCGTGGGCGTCGTCGAGGATCACGAGCGGTTGCACCGCAAGGGGTTGGCCCTGACCGCCCGGGCGGGTTTCGATGCGGAATCGATCGATCACGTCGAACGGCCGGTACGCCCCGGTCACGTCAGGACCGAGGGCGTCCGCTTTGGGTGGAACCAGCGCCCCCACGACCTGATAGACGGCGGCCTCGACCCTCCTGGCTTTCTCCAGGACGTCCGAGCCGGCTGCTCCCCCGATCGCCTCGACCGCCGTCTCGGCCTCGGGCCTGGGGACGATGCGGACGCTCCCCGCCTCGACGCCGGTCGCGGCCAGTTGGCGGAACCACGCGAGGACCGCCCGGGCCTGAACGAAGGTCGTCAGCAGGCCAGTGCGCAAAGTCTCGCTGTAAGGAAACTCCCAGAAGTCCCGGTAGTCCGTCTCCATCGGCAGTCGGCAGCCGAGCACGCGCGGGCGTTCCCCGTCCGTAGCACCGCATTCGGCCAGGGCGCCCGCCAGGCCCTGGTAGCTCGACGTGCCGGCGTTACGCAACAGCGCGACGAGAGTGGTGTACTCGAACAGCCGCGCGAGTGTGGTCTTGCCACTGCCGGGCGTTCCGCGCAACAGCACCAGCCGGTCGTACAGCGTGCCCTCCCTGCCAGGGCGGCCGAGGAAGTGCGTCACCGGTTCGGGGCTGACGATCGCCAGGAAAGCTTCGTCATCCCGCAACAGTTCGGTGGCTCGTCGAAGGAAAGGATTATCCACGGTGTCCCCCTGATCAAGTGTGTCGCTGACGCCGCCGGAACAGCGGACGCATGGCGTGCCTGTCCGGGCCGCCGTCCGACTCCGCCCAGAGGATCGCGACCGAGTTGTTCGGCGTGTTGTGTTCGAGCACCAGCGGCAAGCAACACTCTCCGAAGCCAAGGCGGGCTCCAGAGCCGCCGACCCTCGTGTGCCGCGTCTCGATGGAGTCGTTATAATACTGTCGCGTCAAGTCCAAGAACCCGCCGTGCCTGGCCTGTTCGAGTGGGAAGTTTTCCGGCAGGATCATGCCGAAAGAGAACTGGACGTCCTCGAACCAGCGGGCCTTACCAAGGGCCGTGAGCGCCTGGCCCTGCCGGTCGGTCACCGCCTGGCGGGCGCGGTGAGTCGCCAGGTAGTGATGCACGCACAGTTTCCACCCCGCCTCGAAGTGGGTTGTGAGGAACGGCTGGACGTCGTTCCAGAACTTGGGGAGCTTGCCCTTCCACCTTCCGGCGTCCTCGCGGAGCAAGGTGGTCCCGCTGGCGATGAAGTCGTCGATCAAGAACACGAACGCAAACCGCGCTTCCTTGTCTTCGAGGTCTTTTTGTAGGTCCTCGAGCAACTCTCCCCATTTGTCCTCGTTGATCCGCGGGGCCGTGACGATCTGCTCGTTACTGATCGTGCCGGCGTTCGCGCGGCGGAAGACATCGATGCGGGCTCCGTCGCTTAGTTCGATGAACAGGGTCTGCCGCAGCAGCCGCCGGTAGACCGCGGTCGATCCCGCTGTCGCCCAGACCCGGAAAGCGGGGATCCTTTCCCGCGCGGCCACCTCCTGCTGGAGCCGCCACTGGACCGTCTCCGGGTAGAACAACTCGACCAGGTGGTTCATCTCTGCCGTGCTCACGTAGACCAGGTCGCGGCGCACCATTGCGTAGGCCGTCTGGCGGTCCTTCAGGGTGGTGAACTGCTGGAGCCAGTCGGCCAGAGACTCGACGAAGCGGGCGCCCGCGAGGAAATCTTGATAGCCGTCGAACTTCATGCGCGACATCAGTCGCAGCCACGCGAACTCCGCGCGGGCCTGGCCGTCGTCCCAGTCCATGATGCCCGCGAGCTTCCCGAGGATGAAGTCCTGGTTCACGTGGCCTCCCTCCCGGAGTCGTCGAGCGCGAGAAAGCCACCGCGCCGCTTCAGCAGACGCAGATACCCGAGCGTGGCCTGCGGGCCACGATGCCCGCTGGGCGCCTGGTTCCAGCAGGTCGCCGGATCGGCCGACACCTCGTCTGCGCTGAGCGCGTGGGGGGTGGCAAGCAGGGCGTGGTCGTTCCCGGGCCACCGGCCGCGGTCACCGATGCACAGGATGTCTCGCTCCGCCCCGATCGCTTGCCGTACCCGCTCGACCACCGCGAGCTTGGACACCCCCGGGGCCACGATATCCACCGAGTGGCCGGACCGGAGGACCGCCGCGCCGGTCGGCGGGAGCGACAGGAGCAGTTGATGGACGCGGTCCCACAGCCCCCACGAAGCGGCCCCCTCCGCCGGCTCGATCGTGATCTGGTACGGTCGAAAGGTGCAGGCGGCCGCACCAAGCAAGAGCGAAGCCGAGCGGATCAAATCGACCACCGGAAGAAGCGGCCCGACCACCTGCTCCGACCCGTCGGGGAGGGAGTCGTCGTCGAGCGTGCCGACCTCCGCCCCGTTATAGTAACCGATGACGACCTTGGGCCACCAGCGGGAAGGAAGCGCCGCTTGCAGGGACTGCCTCACGGATTTTCCCCGGCCCGTCGCCACTCCGATGACCGCGCCCGCCCCCAGAAGGCGCCTCAGCTGCTTCGCGGCCGGTTCAGGGAGCGGCCCGCGCCGTTGCGCCTCGCCGCACAGAGTGCCGTCGTAATCCAGGACGATCCCACCGAATCGCGCCCTGCGGAGGCGCGCCTGGAATTCCGCGAGCGCTTCTCTCCACGCCTCCAGCGAGCCTGCCGCGGCCAGCGCCCCCAGGAGCGCCCCACTCTTCCTCTCGATCGCCGCTGCCTCGCGGTTACTCACACCGGCTGTCGCTTCCGCCTGTCCGTACACGTTGAGCCGATAGAGGCGGCGACCGAAGGTGGGCACGCCAGGGTCGCCGGGATCGATGCCCCGCGCGCGGCCGAGGCTCCCCACCAGATGGAAGCCGCGGGCGAGGGCGGCCAGTCCGGCAACCCAGTCGCGGTGAGGCACATGAATCCGCATCACGGGGATTGTTGCAGGCAGCAGCGCGAGGGTCCGGTCCGCGGTCGTTCTGTCGTCCTCGCAACTGAGGGCGATGACCGCCGTCTGGCCGGCGCGTTTGGCAAGCCAGTGGTGACGGCCGTGGGCGAAATGGCGAAAGTCGGCGGTCTGCACGTTGGCGAGCGCCGCCTCGGTACACTTCGACTCCAGGTCAACGGCGGCGGGGAGGGTGGAAGGCCCGTGGAGCACCACGAGCGTTTCGCGGGCCCACAGCGCCGCCGCCCGGCTGTCGAGTGCATCCGGGAGCCATTCCTCGGGGGAGCCGAGAAGCTCGGCCCAGGTCGGGAAGAGGCGCGGGGCCAGGCCGCAGGCCGTGGCGTAAGCGCGCGCCAGCAACAGGGAGAACCCCAGCAGCGAGTTCACCGCGAGGAAGCCGTCCTTGCCGCACGGAGGCGAGTGTTCATGGCAATCCACGAAATCCAGTCGCGACGCGGCCCGCGCCAGCGGGGAGTTCTGGGCGGCGCAGAGTACGAGCTGACGACGCGGTTCCCGAGCTGCGAGACCACGGAAGGCTCCCAGGACGTCGGGGTTCTTCCCCCCGGCTGACGGGAGCATCACGGAGGCTCCGCGCAGTTCGACAGGGGCGGACAGGGCCTGGAGCGGGGTGAGCGCTTGGGCTTGTTTGCCGGTGTGGTGGCGGTGCAACTCGCATGCGACGTGGGCTGCGGTGAACGACCCGCCGGAGCCAACGGCAACGAGAGGGAACCCGCCCAGGCCACGGGCGGATCGGGCCAGGGAGTCGATCGGCTCGCTCATCGCCCAGGCGTAAGTCTCTGGCAGGCTCTCCAGTTCGTCCCTGTAATGTTTGCCCACGATCTCCCCCGCCGACAGCGCACGACCCCCTCTTCATTGCTGCCGCGAGGAACACACCTGCGTGCCACCTCGTTTACGTGTGGGAGATCGTCCCGCCCTTCTCTGGTACACTTGTTCATTATGTCGATGACGGGGGCGTCGTCAATCGCAGCATCTAAGCCGCAGGCCTTCGCTCTCCTCATCGGAATGGCAGCAGGGCGCTTTCGTTACCTATCGTCCATTCCGTCTGGAGGACTTGGGCGAAATCTGTCGCGAGCGAACCAGGTCAAGGACGCCAGGGCCGCCTCGACGAGCGTGACGACGGAGAGGAAGTTGTTGTCCTCGGGGCGGACCGACAGTAAGGCATGGCCGCGCACGAGATCCCGCTTCAGCAGCTGCACTTCGGCGGCCAGCGACACACCACCCAGGCGAGATGCGAGCCGGTCCACACGGGCCAGGAGGTGGCGGGCCAGGTCGGCCCGCGTGGCGGGTTGTTGTTCGATGCGCTGCCCGAGGTCGGTGGACACGCTTCACCCCTCTTCATCGTGCGTGCGGTGTGCGGCTGTGGCGTCGTCGTCCCCGATTATCCCGACCCGGCCGCGGGGGTCAATCGCAGGAGCTTCGGCCAGGGGCTCCGCAGGGCTCCGCGATGCTCGATCGCGACTGGAACGGCCAGCAAAACACGGCGGCGTTTGTTCGTGCAAGAGGCACTTGCACGTATGCTCCGGTGAATGCCCCAGTCGCCGCTCAGCGCAGGTGCATCGTCGAGCGTTCAGGGTCGCCGCGAACGCCGTCGCGGACGCTGGGGACGGGCGGGCTGTTCGCGTGCGCAGCGGACGATCGGCGGGGCACTTCGGATAATGGAATCTGGTCCCATCGGTGGCCTTCGAGGCACAAAGAATAGACACAAAGAATTGCCGGAAAACCTGGGATCGCTGGAATCCGTAGAAATCCACAAAATACGCAATTGCAAGGGGGTACGGCAATGGTGAGGATCGGCATTGCAGGTCTAGGTTTTATGGGCATGATCGCGTAGCTTCCCCCTTTCTTGTTCTGCATTTATGCGTATTTCCCGGCATTTTCTGCGAACCTTGCGTCCATTCCTTGCGTCATGATACACTAGCAGCGCAAAGAATGGCGCAAAGAATGGGTGGACGCCAGAGAAGGCCACCCGGCTCCCAAGACAGGAGAGGATACGCATTTCTCGGGTAGGTATAGCCACGCCATCACTCATCCGTTTCGGGGTAGGGGACGCTCGTCGGGGCAGTCGGAGCGGGCAATTCGGCCCTCTTCTGGGTGATCACTTGCCGCCGATAGATAGGGGTCAGGCCGCGAAAACCGCAAGGGTTGGCCGGGGCATCGTGGCGTGGGAAAGGCTGACAGGGGTCGGGGAGCCGGCACCTACAGTCCGCCGGCTACGGCCTGTCCGAGCAGGCCACCAGACGAACGGCGAGTGGGTAGGCCGGGCCTCTCAGCCGATGGACCCGTGGCAACTCGGTTCTCCGAACTGGTTGTTCGCCCGCCTGTCGTAAACAGACGGTATCGGCAGTGGTGGCGTCGGCGTCGGCTGTCCGCCTGATGAGGACGAACGGAGGGGTGATGAAGAGCAGGCAGGGGGGGAACGGGTCGAGCAAGTTCGAGATCGGCACCCACGACATGGGCGGCTGGGTGAGGGTCGTCGCGGCCTTCGGCGGTCCCCCGCCGGCTGACCTCGCGCTCTACCTGTCGCACGCCGTGACGGCTTGGTTCCGCAGCAACTCGCACCTGAAACTCCGGTGCGTCCTGCCGGTGAACAAGGACGGCACCACCGTGGAACTTCACGCTTGGTACGATCAGATCCACTTCAAGGACGCCAGCCCGCTGGCCCCGAGCGGGGCGGGCGAAGCCTGACCCGGAGCCTGGGATTCCTCGGGCGGTCGGCCAAGGAGCGCGTCCTGGCACTTGTGGCCACGCTGCTGACCTCATTTGCGGCTGGCCGAGCTTGTATACTCCCGCGAGATGAGATCGCGCTCTTCGGACAGGCAGGGGGGAAGCGGGCGGTCCCGGCGGCGGGGAGGTCATGTGGCCGTGAGTGCGGTGCCGCCCAGTTCCCGACGCATGGCGAGGGCGAGCGTCTGACGCGGGCCTCGGATGGCTTCGGGGATCTGGTCGTCGTCCTCGAACAGGCACCAGCCGACGACGTGGAGATCGACCGAGAACACCTCGCGGTAGCGGTCCACCAGGGCCGCAGAAGGCACGGCCCGGCCCCGCTCGACGTTGCTGACGTGTACGAAGCTGACGCCCAGAGCAGCGGCAGCCGCCCGCTGCGTCATCCGCCGCTGCTCTCGCACGAATCGGGCTGCCCTGGCCAGTGGCCTCATGGAAGACGACCCGTGGAAGGGACTCGGGGACGCCGGGGCTGTACGCCCTCATGTTAAACGAGTAGTTTATCCTCGGCAACCGCAACGCGAGAAGTCGGGCCAGAACGTCGCCGCCTGCCGGACGCGCCGGCGGGGGGGGGAACAGGGACCAAGAGAGCCTCGACAGCCATGACCGCCGCAGCCATCGCTCCGGGCGACATCGTCGCCAACCTTGAGCCGGACGAACACGTCGAGATCAGCAAGGTCACCGCCTTCGGGACCAAGTCGCTGGTCGAGGGCGTCGGCGTCACCTCGCGGCGGCTCATCAAGCGGCCCCTCGGGGCCGACGACCTCGCCCGCCTGACCAAGATCCGGGGCAGCAGCTTCTCCTACGACGGCAATTCCCGTGCCTTCCTGCTGGGCGTCGAGGCCCACCGCATCAAGACGGCCTACCAGTTCGACCCGCTGTTCGCGGTCAACAGCAGTGCCGTGGACGTGCTGCCCCATCAGGTCGAGGCCGTCTACCGCTACCTCCTGCCGCTGCCACGCATCCGCTTCCTGCTCGCCGACGACACCGGAGCCGGCAAGACGATCATGGCCGGCTTGATCCTCAAGGAACTGCTCTTTCGCGGCACGGTCAATAAGGTGCTGATCGTCGTCCCCGGCGGCTTGACGCGGCAGTGGGTGGACGAGATGGCCGAGAAGTTCGGCCTGAACTTCCGGCTCATCAACCGCGTGTCCTTCGAGGCCGAGCCTGCCCAGTTCGCCCGTGCCGACGACGGCCTGTTCGTCACGTCCATCGACTTCCTGGCCCGCCACGAAGGCTGCCTGAACGCGGCCAAAGAGACGCAGTGGGACATGATCATCGTGGACGAGGCCCACAAGCTCTCGGCCTACGAGTACGGCATCAAGGTGGACCGCAGCGAGCGGTATCAGGCCGTCGAAGCCCTCGCCAACCGCACCGACCACCTCCTGTTCCTGACCGCCACCCCGCACCGGGGCCGCAAGGACACCTTCCGCCGGCTGCTGATGCTGCTGGACGAGGATCTCTTCCAGGCCGACGAACTCGTCACCGAGCGCATCAGCAGGAGCGGCACGGCCCAGGACGGCGAGGATTTCGAGTGCGAGGCCGCGATCAGCAAGGCCCGCAACCGCTTCTTCCTGCGGCGGCTCAAGGAGGAGATGGTGGACTGGGACAACCAGCCGCTGTTCCGGCCCCGGTTCACGAAGACGGTCGGCTACGAACTCACCGCCGAGGAACTCGACCTCTACACCGCCGTGACCCAGTACGTCCGGTCGCGCCGCAAGGAGGCCAAGGCCAAGAAGAACCGCAACGTCGAGTTGACGTTGATGGTCATGCAGCGGCGGCTGGCGTCCTCGCTGTACGCCATCACTTGCACGCTGCGGAACCGCCGCACGGCCCTGGACGAAGTCCTGCGCATCCTCCGCGACCCCGCCCGGAGCCAGAACGAGAAGCGGCGGCTGCTCAAGGGCGACACCGAGGACATCCCCAAGGACTACAACGACTACGAGGATCTGGACGAGGGCCAGCGGGACGCCGTCGAGAAGAAGGTGTTCGGGCAAGTCCTCAGCGACAACCCCGAGGAGGTCGAGAAGGAGCGAACCGAGGTCGGCGAACTCCTCCGCATGGCCGAGGCGTTGCACAAGACGCAGCACAAGGAGGCCAAGTTCGCCGAGTTGCTGAAGGTGCTGGACTCCTCCGACGTGATCCGCCGCGAAGAAGAGAAGCTCGTCATCTTCACGGAACACAAGGACACGATGGACAACCTGACCGAGCGGCTCACCCGCCTCGGCTACACGGTGACGAACATCCACGGCTCGATGGACGTGGACGCCCGCAAGGAGGCCCAGCGGGTCTTCCGCACCGAGAAGAAGATCATGGTCTGCACCGATGCCGCCGGCGAAGGCATCAACCTCCAGTTCTGCCGGTTCCTGATCAACTGGGACATCCCCTGGAATCCGAACCGCCTGGAACAGCGGATGGGACGCATCCACCGCTACGGCCAGAAGGAGGTCGTCAAGGTCTTCAACCTCGTCGCCAGCAACACCCGCGAGGGGGCGGTGCTGGAGCGAATTCTGTCCAAGCTCGACATCATGCGGGAGCAACTCGGCGACGACCGTGTCTATGACGTGGTCGATGAACTCCTCGAACAGGTGCCGCTGCTGTCGCTGATCGAGCAGTCCATCGACGCCACCGGGGCCGACACCGCCGCCGATGTCGCCAGGGAGGCCGAGTGGCTCATGGCCGACCCGGCTCTGAGGGCCAAGGCCGAGGAACTCGTCTCGCTCCAGAAGAAGCAGTCCCTGGCCAGCAAGCTCAACCTCGCCGACGCCCGCCGGCTGCGCGACGCCTCCGACGAACGCCGCCTCCAGCCGCTGTTCATGCAGAACTTCTTCCTCGCAGCTTACCGCGAGGCCGGCGGCACCGTCCGCATGGACGACCACTTCCCGGTCTACCACGTCGGCACTGTGCCGTCCGACGTGCTGGACGTGTCGCGGACGCTGCGGCTGCCCGTCCGCGACAAGTACGACACGCCCTTCGTCTTCGACAAGAACCTCGTCTCCGTCGCCAGCAAGACGCGGGTGCCGGAACACACCAAGCTCCTGGGGTCCGGCCACCCGCTGTTCGACACCCTGACCGAGTGGGCCATCCGCAAGGCCCGCGACAGCTTCGCCAGAGGGGCGACCCTGTGCGACCCGAACATCGCCGCCCCGCAGCGGCTCTGGCTGGTGCGGTCGGCCATCGAGGACGGGCGGCAGGAGGCCCGCAAGCGGCTGGCCCACCAGCAACTCAGCGTCGTCCTCGGCGACCACCACGGGCTTCGCGCGATCTCGCCGGCCACGCTGCTGAACTTCACCGTGCCGGACGCCCAGGCGACGCCGCCAGACGTTGCGGACACGCCCGCCGAGGAAGTGCAGATGTGGTCGTACTCCAACCTGACCGAGCAGCAGATGGCTCAGGTCCACCGGCACCGGCAGGACGAGTGCGACCTTCGCCGGCAGTACCTCGAAACGACGTTCACGGAGTTGATCAGTGAATTGTCCTACAAGGTCGAGGGGCTGCAAAAGGCGTCCCTGTACGGCAACGACGACCCCGACGAGCGGGAGAAGCTGGAGAAGCGGCTGCGGGAATTGAAGGCCCGCAAGCAGCGGCGGCTGGACGACCTCGACCTGATGCTGCGGCTGACGGCCAACTTGCCGGACGTGGTCACGTCGGCCCTGGTGGTCCCCGCTGCCGTCGCGGTCCTCGACCCCGTCGAGCCTCCGCAGGCCGGCGGCGGCTTCCCGATGCGGCGTGACGACGAGGTCGAGCGGATCGCGATGGATGTCACCATGCGGTACGAGCGGGCCAGGGGCTGGACGCCCACGGACGTGTCCCAGGACGGCGAGCATTACGACGTGCGCAGCGAAGGCCCGGACGCGGCCAAGCGGTTCATCGAGGTCAAGGGGCGTGCGAAGACCGGCTGCATCGTGCTGACGGCCCCCGAGGCGGACAAGCTGCGGCAGCTTGAAGACCGGGCCTTCCTGTACATCGTGACCTTCTGCAAGGGCGAGAAGCCGACCCTTCGGATCATCCAAGACCCCATGAACAGCCTGCACCCGAAGATGCTGTACCGTCAGGTGCAGTTCATGGTGGACGAGGCGGACTGGAAGCAATACGGAGACGACCATGACTGTCCCCCGGTTGATTGAGGTCGCTCTGCCGATCCGCGAGATTTCCGCCGAGAGCGTGCGCGACAAGAGCCTGCGGCACGGCCACATCTCGACCCTGCACCTATGGTTCACTCGCAAGCCGCTGGCCGCGTCTCGGGCCGTCGTGTTCGCGTCACTGGTGCCGGACCCGGACCACCCCGACTGCCCGCCGGCCTTCCGAGCCGCCGTCGAGCGGCACCTCAAGACGCACGTCCCCGACGTGTTGAAGTCCTACCGCCGAGGTCGAACCACGCACATAGACCCTGACCCCTACCGGCCCTACGACGGGCAGGAGGACAGCCTTCGCAATCGGCTGCTTACGTTCATCGCCAAGTGGTCGCCGGAATGGCTCGCCTTTGAGCAGGGAAAGAGTCAGACGGAGCCGGACCCCGATACCATGCTGGACGACCGCAGTTTGGTGAAATGGGAGACGATCTCGCCGACTCTCCAAGACGGGGTCAGGAAGGGGATGCCCGTCATTGTCAGCAACGAGCAGGGCCGGAAGGTGCTATGGGTCGCACGCGAATTGACACGCATTGCCAACGGTGGCACCCCGCCAACTGTACTGGATCCTTTCGCGGGCGGCGGTTCGATCCCATTGGAGGTCAGCAGGCTAGGTGGTCAGCCTATCGCCAACGAGTACAGCCCGGTTGCATATCTCATCTTGTGGGCAACGTGTGAGTTCCCCCAGAAGTACGGGAAGCCGGGGCGACGACCCGCGAGTCAGGTTTCCACCCCGTCGAACGGGCTGTTCAAGTCGGACGACATGGTCGATGTGCCGAATCTGTTGGCCCACGACGTGGAACATCACGCTCGCGAGATCATGCGGCGGACGAAGGACAAGATCGCCCGGCTCTACCCGGTTGGCTCTGACAAACGCCCTGTGGTGGGATACATCTGGGCGAGAACAGCCCCATGCTCGAATGTGTCGTGCCGGGCCGAGATACCGCTCCTTGGATCCCTGCTCATCTGCACCAAGGCTGACAAGAAGGTTGCCTTGACGCTGACGGTGAGCGGGAAGGATGTCATGTTCGGCCTCGCCAGGGGGAACGCGATCACCCGCACCGAAGGCACGATGCTCAACAGGGGCAACTGCCGCTGTCCGATCTGCCAGCAACCGACCCCGGTGAAAGATCTGCGGCGGGCAGGCAGAGATCGCAAACTCGGCGACCGACTGGCTGCCGTCATCATCGAAGGGACGGGCGGGAAGGAGTATCGCCTACCGGAGCCAGCGGACATCGCGGCGATCAAGGAGGCTAAAGCCCTCGCCGCCGCGTGCGAGCGTCCCGGCGAGGCGATCTTGCCCGAGATCACCCTGAAGGACGAAGACGAGGACGCCGTCTCGAATTCCACCGGCATCCGCGTCCACCAATACGGGTTCACGACCTGGGGATCTCTCTTCAATGACCGTCAACTGGTAGCCGTGCAGGCACTCACGGACTGCCTGCGAGAGGTGATCGCTGGCATTCCGACCGCAGAGCCGGGCGGGTACGGTCAAGCCGTCGCCTGCTACCTCGGGATGTGGGTGGACAAGATCATCGTCCGCATGACCTCGTTCACCCGCTGGAACAACGGCGGGGAGAAATTCGAGCAGCCCTTCGACATGGGCAAGATCTCGATGCTCTGGGGCTATGGGGAACTGGACCCGTTGAACAACGCGAGCGGGGGCGGCGAGAGCCAGTTGGACTGGGTCGTTCGTTTCCTTGAACACGAAGAGATGCCCAGCGGCTTCACGCCCCCGCCGGCGCGAGTCATCTACGGTGATGCGGCGGCTCTCGCCCTCAAGACCGCGAGCGTCGATTGCGTGGTGACCGACCCTCCGTACTTCGACATGTACTCCTACGCCGACCTGTCGGACATGTTCTACACATGGCTGAAGCGGGGTCTGCACGACGTGTTTCCCGACAAGTTCGCCACCCCGCAGACCCCAAAGGCCGAAGAGGCGACTGCCCTGGCCCACCGCCACGGCGGGGACATGCGGAAGGCCGAGCAGCACTTCACCCGCAAGCTGGCCGACTGCTTCAAACAGATTCGCAGGGTCTGCAAGCCGGACGGTGTCGTCACAGTCATCTTCGCCCATCAGACGACCAAAGCCTGGACGGCGTTGATCAACGCCCTCTTTGAGGCGGGGCTGAACATCACCGCAACTTTTCCCATCGACACCGAGCGAAAAGTGCGGACTCGCGGGCTGGACAGTTCGGCCCTGGAGTCCTCCATCACCGTGGTCTGCCGGCCCCGAGTGGTGACCACCCCTGGCTCCTTCAAGGACGTGCGGCGGGACATCGAGCGGGTGGTCAAGGAGAGCGTCCACCGCTTCTGGGGTTACGGCTTCCGTGGAGCAGATCTCATCGTCGCCTGCTACGGGCCGGCGGTCGGCGAGTTCGGGAAGCACGAACGTGTCGAACGCGGCGAAGGCACCCTGGTCACCGTCCCAGAGTTGCTCACCCTGGTCCGCGAGGCAGCGTTGAAGGCCATCGCCGGGGAGTTCACCGGCGACCAGTTGTCGCGGCTCTACTTCGTCTGGGCCAACCTGTACGGCGTGACCGAACAGTCGTGGGACGACGTGCGGTTGCTGGTTCAGGTCGGCGGGGAGTCCGAGAGCGCGATGGATGTCGCACGGGGCCGAGGGATCTTCGTTGTGGACGGCTCCTCGTCGCGACTTGCCGTCCTCGCCGACCGGGCAGACCGTCCCCACCTGGGGGACGACAAGACCGACCCCCTCATTGACCAGCTACACCGGGCCATGTTGCTCTGGAAGGCTGAAGATCGTATCGGTCTGGTTCATTACCTCCACGGTCACGACCTGGGCGACCACGTCGGGTTCTGGCGTCTGGCCCAGGCGTTGTTCGAGGTCATGCCCCGCGATGCCGAGGACTGGAAGCTGGTCACTGCCTTGCTCGGCGAGCGGAACACCCTGCGGACGGAGATCAAGCGGCGGGAAGCCGCCCTGGTCGGCACCGCCCAAACGAATCTGTTCGGCGAACGGGAGGAGTGACCGTCCCGCCGTCGCGGTATGATGAGTTGGTTCTTTCCGATACTTTCAAAGGAGTTGCCATGCCCCGTACCCTGCCGTTGTCCGCCGCGACCCCCAAGTTGGCCGAGATAGTGGCCGGCATGACCCCCGGCGAAGAACTCGTCCTGACGACCGACGGCCAGCCAGTTGCCGTCGTTACCCGCCCGCCGCGAACTTCGTGGCCGAGCGTCCCTGGCACGGCCAAGGATCGCTCGTTCTGGATGGCTCCGGACTTCGACGCCCCGCTCGAAGATTTTGCGGAGTACATGGAATGACGACCGTCCTTCTGGACACCCATACCGTGTTGTGGTTCTGGTGGGACGATCCGCGTCTATCCTCAGCGGCCAAGACATTGATCTGCGACCCGCAGACCCGGAAGTTGGTCAGCCTTGTCACTCCGTGGGAAGTGGCCGTCAAGGTGAGCCTGAACAAATTGGACATCGGTGGCCCTTACCCAGGGTTCTTCCCACAGCACATGGCACGCACGTTCTTCGAGTGGCTGATCCCGACCGAAGCGCACTTCTGCGGCTTGACTGTTCTGCCGTTCCACCACCGCGACCCGTTCGACCGCCTACTCATCGCCCAGGCATTGGCCGAAGGCATCCCCATTGTCAGCGTAGACGTGGCCTTCGACCCCTACGGCGTCACTCGTATCTGGTAACCCGCGACCGAAGAGAAGACATCATGCCTGCCACCCTCCCGCAATGGTACACCGTGGCCCTGCCCCACAGCGACATCCGCGAGGGTCGGCTCGACGAGTCCGTGTTCGCGGCCAACGTCTGGGCCGTCCGGCAGGACAACGCACCGACGACATACCTCGACCCCGAGCAGTTCTTCGCCAAGACCTACTTGACGGGCGGGTTGAGCAAGATCCTCAAGAAGGCCGGCAAGGCGTTGTGCGGCACGACCGAGTCGGGCGACCGCATCATCAGCCTCCAGACGGCGTTCGGCGGGGGCAAGACCCACACGCAAGTCGCCCTGTGGCATCTGGCCCGCCACCCCGAGGTGTTGCGGTCCTCGGCGTCGTGTGCGGAGGTCCGAGCCGTCCTGGGCGACCTGATCCCCAAGCAGCGGTGCAACGTCGCGGTCTTCTCCAACCAGACCTGTGACCCCACGCAGGGCCGTCGCACCCCGGAGGGGGTCCATACGCGGACGCTGTGGGGCGAACTGGCCCTGCAACTGGGCGGCGTCGATCTCTACAAGATGATCGAGGCCAACGACCAGAACCGGGCCGTGCCGCAGGGGCTGTTCGCGGAGATCCTGAGGAAAGCCGCCCCCTGCCTCGTCCTGCTGGACGAGATGGCCGACTACTGCGTGGGTGCGATGGCCGTTTCGGTCGGCCAGGGGACGCTGGCCGACCAGACGGTGAGTTTCGTGCAGCAGTTGACCGAAGCCGCCGCCCAGGTGCCGGGGGCCGTCATCGTCGCCACGCTGCCCGCAAGCCATCTGGAGGTCGCCAGCAGCGACCGGGGCCAGGAGATCCTGTCGCGGCTGGAGAAGCGGTTCGGGCGGATGTCGGCGGACCTGAAGCCCGTCTCCGACGAGGAGATCAACGAGGTCGTCCGGCGGCGTCTGTTCGAGAAGCTCGGCGACCCCACGGTCCAGGCCCAGGTCGCCGACGCCTTCATGAAGTTGTACACGTCGCACAAGAACGAGGTGCCGCAGGAGGCGTCGAAGGCCACCTACCGCGACCGCATCCTGGCGGCGTACCCGTTCCACCCGTCGCTGATCGACACGCTGTACTTGCGGTGGGGGTCGCACAACGACTTCCAGCGCACCCGTGGCGTGCTGCGGCTGCTGGCCAGCATCGTCGGCGACCTGTGGCAGGAGCGGGAGACGACCAAGCAGACCCAGCCGCTGATCCAGCCCTGCCACGTCCGCTGGACGATTGACGCCATGCGGGCTGCCCTGACGCGGCTCTGGGGTGCAACGTATGACAGCGTCGTCGCCGCCGACGTGATCGGCGACAAGGCCAACGCCGTCGCCCTGGACGACGAGCGGGGCCGGGAATACGCGGACGAGCGGGTGTCGCAGGGCGTGGCGTCGGCGGTGCTGCTCGGCTCTTTCGGCGGGCAGGGCGAGCGGGCCGGTTTCTCCAGCAAGGAGATCCGTTTCAGCACGGGCAGGCCGGAACTGAACTGGGGCTTCACGGACGGCGCATTGCTGGCCCTCGAAGAGAAGGCATTCTACCTCCACAACGCCGGTGCCGGCTCGCAGGGGAAACGCTACTGGTTCGGCACGAAGCCGACGCTCACGAAGCTGCTGGTGCAGTACCGGGGCCAGTTCGCCGGCCAGGACTTCGACACTGAAATCATCGAGACGTTGCAGACGCAGGCCAAGGGGATGAAGACCGACCCCGCGACGTGGAAGGTGCTGGTCAACCCGCAGGCGGACCTCCCCGAGCAGAAGGTGCTGACGCTGCTCGTCATGTCGCCGGAAAGCGTCTGGGAGGAAGGTCAACTGTTCGGGGGCGTCAAGGACCGCGTCAAGGAACTCAGCCAGAAGTGCGGCAGCAAGGACCGCCTCTACCGCAACACGCTGCTGTTCCTGCTCCCCAACCAGCGTGGCCTTACGCGGCTCCGCAAGGAACTCCGCGAGGTCGCCGCCCTGGAGGCCGTGAAGCGGGACTACGCCAGCCAACTCGACCCCGATCAACTGGACGAACTGAAGCAGAAACTGACGAAGCAGAAGGAAACCGTCAACGAGGTCATCGGCGGTGCCTACCCGCACATCGCCCGCATCGAGGGGCAGGAAGTGGCCGTCTCGAACATGACGGAGATCGGCAGCAACCTCACCGACCACCTCCTGGCCGTCTGGAGACAGGTCACCGACGAGGAGGAGTGGGTGCTGCGGAAGGTCGGGTCGGTCACGCTCCAGAAGACGGGGATGGTCCCGACCGAGGGCGGCATCCGCGTGCGGGACGCCGTCGAGGCGTTCGTCCGCTACACGGACAAGCCGATGGTGGCTTCCCCGGAGGCCGTGATCCAGGGGCTGTCCCAGGCGTGCAAGGACAAGATCGTGGCCATCGGGCGAGGCACGTCCCCGGAGAAGCTCCAGACGCGGCGTTGCGGCGAGTACGTCGCCCTGGACCGCAGCGAGGAGGGCGTCTGGGTGATCCCGCCCTTCACCGAGCCGGCGGCGGACACCGCCGCCGTGACGATCCAGCCGGGGGCTGGTGGTGTTGTGGTTGTCGGGAATGATGACGACGACGGCGTCGTCACCGGCGGCGGTGTCGGGGCCGGCACCACGTCGGGCGGCAGCAAGCCGGCGAAGAAGGTGCAGGCCGTGACCATTTCCGGCTCCGTGCCGTTGGAGTCGTGGACCGAAGTCTTCCGCTGCTTCGTCGGCCCGGCAGCGCGATTGGGCTTGAAGAGTTTGAACCTGGGGATCGCCTTCAAACTGGTCGCCCAGGACGGCCAGCCGCTCGACCCCGACCACCCCACCCTCAAGGCCATGCGGGAGGCTGCCCGGCAACTCGGGGTTCAGATCGTGGAAGACGGCGGCTCTTGACATCGGCCAAGCAGCAGGAGGAAGTCGCTGCTCCGAACGGCCTCGGAAGCAGGCTCGCCGACCACAAAACGGCGCAAAGAATGGCGCAAAGAATGGCCGGAAACGGGTGGAAACCAGAGGAGTGGAGGAAGTCATGAGAAGCGAAAAACGCTGGAAAACAGGGGGGAACTGCTCATGGTGAGGATCGGATTAGCAGGGATAGGGTTCATGGGCATGATCCACTACCTCGCCGCCCGCGCCCTCCGCGGCGCCGCCGTCACCGCCCTCTGTAGCCGCGACAAGGCCAAGCTCGCCGGCGACTGGACCGGCATCCGCGGCAACTTCGGCCCGCCCGGCGCTCAGATGGACCTCGGCGCCGTCAAGCGCTACGACGACTACGCCCACATGCTCGCCGACCCCGACCTCGACCTCATCGACGTCTGCACGCCCACCAACCTCCACCCCTCGATGGCGGTGGCCGCCCTCGAAGCGGGCAAGCACGTCCTCGTCGAGAAGGCCATCGCCCTCGCCCCCGCCGACGCCGACGCCATGCTGGCCGCGGCGCGCAAGGCCGGCCGCCTGCTCATGGTCGCCCACGTGCTGCCGTTCTTCCCCGAGTTCGCCTTCGCCGCCCGGGCCGTGCGCGAGGGGACATACGGCAAGCTCCTCGGCGGGCACTTCCAGCGCGTCATCTCGCGGCCCGACTGGTCGGCCGACATCGCCGACGCCGGCAAGACGGGCGGGCCCGCCGTCGATCTTCACGTCCACGACACGCACTTCATCGGCCTGCTCGCGGGCGTGCCGAAGCACGTCTGCTCCACCGGCGTCGTGGCGGGCGAGGCCGTCGAATACCTCACCACGAGCTATCTCTACGGCGCCGCCGGCCCCGCCCTGTCGTGCTCCAGCGGGGCCGTCGCCATGAGCGGCCGGCCCTTCGTCCACGGCTTCCAGCTCTATCTCGAAAGGGCCACGCTCGCCTACGACTCCGCCGGCACGCCCCTGACCGCGTTCACCGCCGACGGCAAGTCGCACGCCCCCGAGCTGGTGGGCAGCGGCGACACCGTGGCCGCCTTCACCCGCGAGCTCCAGGCCGCCGTGGGCGGCGTCGAGAGCGGCAAGGAGCCCGACGTCCTGAGCGGCAAGCTGGCGCGCGACGCGCTCGTGCTGTGCCATCGCGAATGCGAGTCGGTGCGCACGGGGCAGGTGGTTGCGGTGGCGTGACAAGGTAGGCCGCCGCTCCGCGGCGGCATCCGCGACGGGGCCCCGGGCTACATTGCGCTCAGCGCTTCGCCTCGGGCGACGGCCCCCGGCCGACGTACTTCTCCAGCCACGCGAAGAACTCGCGGTGCCACAGCCGTGAGTTCTGCGGCGACAGCACCCAGTGGTTCTCGTCGGGGAAGTAGACGAAGCGGGTCGGCACCCCCTTGAGCCGTAGCGTGTTGTAATGTTCCATCCCCTGCCCGAGCGGCACGCGGTAGTCCTTCTCGCCGTGCAACACCAGCGTCGGCGTCTTGAACCTGCCGGCGTAGCGCTGCGGTGATTGCTTGTCGATCTTCCCCAGGTCGCCCCACGGCAGGGCCCCCAGTGGCCGCTCGCGCGAGCGCACTATGTCCGAGGCCATCATGCTGTGCCAGTTGTAGACGCCCGCGTGGCAGATCAGCGCCTTGAAGCGGTCGGTGTGGCCGTTGAACCACGCCATCAGGTATCCGCCGTAGCTCCCGCCCGCTGCCGCGACGCGGGCCCTGTCCACGTAGCCCTCGGCCTCCAGATGGTCCGTCGCCTTGAGCACGTCGATCGTCGGCTTGGTGGGCATGTCGCCGGTGATCGAGTCGGTGAACGCCTGGCCGAAGCCGCTGGAGCCGTGGAAGTTGACGCACGCCACCACGTGCCCGCGCGAGGCGAACAGGTGCAGGTTCCACCGGAAGTGGAACGCGGTCGGGATGGCGTTGTGTGGCCCGCCGTGGACGATCTGCAACAGCGGCCATTTCTTCTTCGCGTCGAAGCCCGGCGGATAGACCACCCACATCTGCACGTCGGCCCCGCCGGCGCCCTTGAACCACACCTCCTTCACCTCCCCCAGCTCCCACGAGGCGACGAGGGCCTTGTTGAAGCCCTCGATCTAGCGCGGCCCCTTGCCGTCGCTCGCGCAGGCGAACACCGCCGGCGGCAGGCCGAAGCTCGTGCGCAGAAATGCCAGCGTGCGACCGTCGCGGCTCACGCACAGGCCCCGGTCGCTGAAGCCAGCCGTGAGCGGCGCGACTTTCCCGCCCTTGACCGGCACGGTAAACAGGCGGACGTAGCCCTTGTCCTCGGCCTCGAACGTGAGCCGGCGCGAATCGGGCGACCACTGCGGCGGGCCACACGAGCGGTCGAACTTGGCGGTCAGCTCGCGGGCCTTGCCGGTGGCGCGGTCGAGGAGCATCAGGCGCGAGCGGTCGGCGTAGAAGAACCGCGTCGTCTGGCGGGTGAAGGCGATCGACTTGCCGTCGGGCGCGTAGGCGGGGCCCGCGTCGTTGGCGAGGTTGTCGGCCGTGAGGTTCTTCGGCTTGCCGGCCTTGTCGAGGGGGAGGGCGTAGAGGTCGAGGTTGAAGTCGGTGCCGGGTACGGGCGTGGAGTCGGCGACGAAGCACAGTTCCTTGCCGTCGGGCGAGACGTCGTAGGACGTGGCGGAGGCCCCCGTAACGGGGAGGTGGAGCTTCTGCCCGGCGAAGAGGTTGCGGTGCTTGCCGGTGGTCGCGTCGATGGCGAAGACGACCGGCCGCCGGCCGTCGGCCAGCCACGCGTCCCAGTAGCGGTAGAGGGCGTCGTCGATGATGAACGCCTTGGCCTTGTCGCCCTTGAGCGCCTTGTCCTTCTTGCGATAGGCGTCGTCGTCGGGCGCGTCGGGCCAGGTCCTGGCGATGCAGAAGAGCGCCTTGCCGTCGGCCGACCACTTGAGTGCGCCGGGCGCCATCGGCATCTTCGTGAGCTGCCTCGCCTCCCCACCGTCGGGGGCGATCAGATAAACCTGGGGCCCGTCGGCGCTGCGCCTGGCGGTGAAGGCGATGAGCTTGCCGTCGGGCGACCAGGCGGGGCCGGAGCTCTTGCCCTTGAAGGTGGTGAGCCGGCGCTGGGCCTTGCCGTCGGTGCGCAGCAGCCACAGGGCCGAGGAGCTGTCGTTCTCCTTCATGCGGTACGCGGTCAACTCGACGCAGGCCCACTTGCCGTCGGGCGAGAGAGTCGGCGGGCCGGGGCGCTTGACCTTCCAGAGGTCTTCGAGGGTGAGAGGGCGCTTGGGGGCGGGCTCTCGCGCCGGCGCGAGGGGGGCGAGAGCGAGGAGGAGGAAGAGGGCGTGGCGGAAGTGAGTCATGGGGGCGCTCGTGGGGGTGACTCGAAGAAGACAGCGAGGCCTTCCGTCAGGCGCTTTTCTCGCCCACGACCTTCTTCAATCCCGGATGCAGGCCATCCAGATACTCTTCGGCTTTGGCGAGCGCCGCCTCCGCCCCTCCCGTCCGCACGAGGACAGGGGGGGGGTCTTCCTGCGCCACTCCTCCCGCTTTCGCCTGGAAGAGGGGAATGATCGAGGCCACTCCCGACTCCCCTTCGGTCCCGGGCTTGGCGACAATCAGGTAGTGATGGAGGGGCTTCGGCCTGCCGTCCTGGTCTTCCTCCTTGCCGTGATACGTCACCGTTCGATGGGTCGCAATCGTCCCTTTTTCCTGCCAGGCCTTCCGGTCCGCTTCCGTCGCTTTCTTCAGAGACTCAGCGCTAATCCCTCCCAGAATTCGGGGCACTATCCGGGCCCGTCTTGGGGTTAGATGGGGGGTCGGCGGTTGGTGGCGGGGCGCACAAGGGCCGTCGGCCCATGCGATCCAGGCGGAGGCGGAGGAAGCGGT
>JBBSEZ010000010.1:0-56820 GCA_038239195.1 Gemmatales bacterium | reverse complement strand
TTCTATGACGTAAGTCCTTATCCATCGGTATATTTCCGACCAAGGAATAAGGACTTACGTCATAGAATTGCAAAGCCGCTGGGCCAGTTGCGGCGCAACAGCCTCGTCTACGCGGCCCTCGGTCAGCCGGACAAGGCCATCGAGTTCCACCTGCAACACTTGGAGATCGCCCGCCAGATTAAGGACCGCCGCGGCGAGAGCACCGCCCTGAGCAACCTGGGCACCGCCTACGCCGACCTCGGGCAAGCGCAGAAGGGAATCGAACACCTCGAAACGGCCCTGTACATCGGCCAGGAGATAAAGAACCCGGAGATCATCTGCGAATGCACAACGGCCCTGCGCCGCCTGCACCAAGAGGAGGGCCTGACCGCATCTCGACAGCCGGGACATGTAGGCCAGATAATTCCTAAAAAGATTGACAATGTTGTTTCATCGCGTAAAATGCGATAGCCGACGCCCAGGCTTTCTCACCTGCGGGGCCCACCCATGCGCGACGTCACCGTGGTCCATCTCCTGTGGAAGACCGTCAGCCGGGGCACCGAACGATTCCTGCTCCGACCGCACGCCTCCTGGGCAGCCGACGGGCGGGCCATGCTCGCGCCGCTCACCAAGAAGGTCCCGGCCAGCGCCGCATGCCCCGACGCGGCGCTGCGTCAGACGCTCGACGTCCTGCGCCACGAGCACCTCGCCGAGGCCCCGCCGCTGGCCCGGCTGCGTCTGCTGCCCGCGGCGCCGCTGCGGCTGCGCTCGCCGGCGCACGGCGTCGAGGCCGACTACCCCATCGTCCCGGCGACTGCCCACTGTCCCGCCCGACAGCGGAAGGCCCTCGCCGCCCAGCTCGGCGGCACGTGGCTGACGCGCACTGAGGCGCTGCGCGAGCCGACCCTGTCGCCGACGGCACGGGTCGCCCTCGACGGCGTGCGGGCGACGCCCGCCGGCCCCGTGGCCCCGCACGCCCTGACCGGCGACTGGACGCAGCGCATGCTGCACGCCCGGGACCACGACACCCGCGCCTTCGGGCCGCTCTTCCAGGACGTGACGCCCTACCTGCGCGGCCTTTTGCGTGGCCTCCTCGGTCGTCCCGAAGACCGCGACGACGTCCTCGCCGAGACGTTCCTTCTGGCCCTGACCAGCCTCGACGCCTACGAGCCGAGCCACAGTCCGGCGACGTGGCTGGGCACCATCCTGCATCACACCGCCGTCAGCCTGCTGCGCCGGCGCGGCGCCTTTCGCCCGTGCAGCCTGTCCACGCCGAACGGGCCCCTGGAGGTGGCCGACGACGCGCCCAGCCCGGCGGAGGCCGCAGAGAAGGCGGAGGAACTGGCCCGCTGGCGCGCCCTGCTGCGGGAGCAGTTGGCCACCCTGTCGCCCGTGCAGCGGCTGGCGTGGCGGCTGTGGTACGAGGAGAGCATGAAGTACCGCGAGATCGCCGAGGTGTTGCGCGTGCCGGTCGGCACCCTGGCCACCTGGTTCTACCGAGTGAAGCGGAACCTGGAGGGGGAAGGGCCGCAGCGTTGAGAGCCTGTGAACGAATCGAGGCAAGATGGAGCGAAAGGTGCCGCGGGCCTTGTGGAAACACAAGAAGCGTACCCAGCCGAGTGACCGAGTACACTTTCGTGAAAAAGTCGGGGCGACAGGATTCGAACCTGCGACCTTTCGGTCCCGAACCGAACGCTCTAGCCAAGCTGAGCTACGCCCCGTTCCATTCGTTGGTCATCGTAGCGGCCAACGAGAACTTGTCAACCTCAACCCCCTTCAAGACACGGCCGCCCTCGCCGCGGTTCGGAGGGCCCCTCGCCCCCGCATTCTCGGAAATGTTGTTGCAGCCTGCCTCGCGCGAGGGTAGGCTAAAACTGCGATCAAGCGCCCCGGCGAGGCAGGCCAGGATAGTTGGGCCGGGAACGCGCTGTCGCACGAGGTGTCGCGGGCATGAATCGCACCCATCTTTTCTCCCTCGCGGCAGCAGCGCTCGTCCTCTGCTGCTCGGCCACGGGGGCACAAGCACAACGCCGCGGTGGGGGCTGCCCCTTCATGATGGGGCAGCAGTTCCAGCAGCAGCAGACGTGGCAGCCGCAGCAGTTCCAGCAACAGCAGCAGTGGCAGCGCCAGCAGATGGTCATGCAGCGCCAGCAGCAGCAATGGCAGCAGCAGCAGCGCCAGCAGGTCACGATGCAGCGCCAGCAGCAGCAACAGCAGCAGCGCCAGGTTCAGGCACGCCTGGTGGCGACCCGGCGGATTGCGACGCAGAAGACCGCGATACGCACGCAATTCACGGTCCGCAAGACTACGGTGGTCAGGACGCATTCCTACGCCACCCGCAGCACGGTCCACGTGCCCCCGCGCGGGCGAGGCCACGTCTGGCACCCGGTGTACAGGGACATCCGGAAGTACGTGGGGGCGCACGTGCGCACGACCGTCCACACCAGCACGCTCCGCAGCACGCACCTGCGGCAGCTCACCACCCAGCGCGTTCACGTGGAGCGACGCCTCAACTTCACCACGCGGTCGCGCCAGGCGAGCACCAGCAAGGTGGTGCGCCGCCAGACCACGCACGTGGCCCGCAGCGTGCAGTCCAAACAGCGGCAGCAGGTCGCGAAGAAGGTCGAGCGGGGCACGACGACGCGCACTCAGGTGGTGCATACGCCGCGCACCCAGGTTCGCGTCAGCCTGACCATGCAGTGCGGCACCTGCCACAACTGCAAGCAGAGCCAGCCGCAGATGCCGGTGCGCAACCCGAGCCGCACCCCCCCGAGCAACACGGTCGTCAACAAGCCATTGCCCCAGCCGGGGCTCGTCCCCGTGATGCCGCCGGGGCGCCCGCCTCGCCCCTTCCCGATCGTCCAGGACTTCCCCCGGCCCAACCCGGTGCGCCCGGGCTTCCCCATGAACGTCCCGCAGAACGTCCCTCGGGATCGGCCCGACTTCGTGGCGAACGTACGGCCTCGCCAGGTCATTCCGCTGCCGATCATGCGGCCGCCGGAACTGCCTCAACTGGTGCGGGTGTCGCGGCCCCCGTTCGACTTCCCGGACGCGGGCCCCAAGTCTCCGCCCCCATCTCCGCCGAAGGGCCGGCCCGGCGTGAGGCCGCTCGAAGGGCCCGTGGAGGTCGCGAAGCTCCCCCCGTATCCCGTGCGCCCCGTGCTGCCGGTAGACTGGATGGTGACGCGCCCGCCTTCGCGGTCCGAGTATCCGACCGAGGAGCCGACCCCCACCCCGCCCTCGGAAGGCCCCCTGACCGCGGAGAAGGGGCCCCCCTCCGTCGAGCCCGGGCGCCCGACGCGCGAGCGCCGCGACCTGATGACCGCGGCACGCGACGTTGACGGAGCAACCCGGGCCCGCGAAGTGGCTTATCAGCCTTTGCTGCCCGGCGAGGTGCTCGAGGCGCCCGAGCTGGCGCCGCTGCCGGCTCGCTCGTCGCTCCAGCCGTCGCTCCAGCCGGGGCTCGATCCCGCCGACGCGCCGCGCCTGCGAACGCGCGCGACCAGTTCGCTGGCGCTGGACCTGGTGTTGAGCCCGCCGCCGCTGCTTCCCCTCCCGGAAGCTCGGTAGTCGAGAGCGAAGACCGAGGCTCGGTGAGAACGCGAGGGCGGGCGGTGGGCTGGGGCCCCGCCCGCCCTTTTTGTCTACAATGGGAGAAGGAGGGCCCGACCCTCGCGGCACCAAGGGACGCGAACCATGTGGACGGACCTGCCCGAAACTCAGGACCTGCTGGCCCAGGCGCGCGCCGGGCAGCCCGCCGCGGTGGAGCGCCTGCTGACGGCCCATCGCGAGCCCTTGCGGCGCATGATCGACCTGCGCCTCGACCCCGCCCTGGCGGCGCGCCTCGACGCCAGCGACATCGTGCAGGACGTCCTCCTCGAGGCCCATCGCCGGCTCAACGATTACCTGGTCGATCCGGTGATGCCGTTCCGCCTCTGGCTGCGGCACATTGCCAAGGACCACATGATCGACGCCCATCGGCGCCACCGGCAGGCCCAAAGGCGCAGCCTCGACCGCGAACAGCCCCTCGTCCCCGCCGTGCTGGCCGACCACTCCTCCGCCGAGTTGGCCGCCCAGCTAGTCGATCGCGAACGCACGCCCGCCTCCGCCGCCATCCAGGGCGAGCTCCAGCGCCGGCTCGGGACCGCCATCGCCGCTCTCGACGACGACGACCGCGAGGTGATCCTGATGCGCCACCGCGAGCAGCTCTCCAACCAGGAGGTCGCCGTCGCCCTCGGGCTGAGCGAGGCCGCCGCCTCGATGCGCTACCTCCGCGCCGTGCGCCGGCTGCGCTCGGCCCTGCTGCCCGATGGTCCATCCTCGGAGGCCTGACCATGAGTGCCATGCCGGCGCCGGCCAACACCGACCGCGACGCGGTGTTGGCCGGCCTCCTCCAGGACCTGAGCGCGCGGGCCCGGCAGGGGCAGCAACCCGACCTCGACGCCGTCGCGATCGCCCACCCCGACCTGGCCACGGAACTGCGCCAGCTCTGGGCCGCCGCCCAGTTCGCCGAGGCCTTCGTGCGCCCGCCCGCCCCGACGCTGTCGCACTCGACGCCGGCCATCCGGCGCGCCCCCGCCCGGATACCCACCAGCGACGGGTTGCCGCGCGCCTTCGGAGACTACGACCTGATCGCGGAACTGGGCCGGGGCGGCATGGGCGTCGTCTACAAGGCCTGGGAGCGCGGCCTGGGCCGGCCGGTGGCGCTCAAGATGGTGCTGCGCGGCGAGCACGCCACGCCTGCGGACCTGGCGCGCTTTCAGGTGGAAGCGCGCGCGGCAGCGCACCTCGACCACCCCGGCATCGTCCCGCTCTACGGCGCCGGCGAGCACGAGGGGCAGGCCTATCTCGCCATGCGCTACGTCGAGGGCGAGACGCTGGCGGCCCTGCTGGCGCGCGGCCCGCTGCGGCCTCGCGAGGCCGCAGGGCTCCTCGCCGGCGTCGCCCGCGCCGTCCACTTCGCGCACGAGCGCGGCATCCTGCACCGCGACCTCAAGCCATCCAACGTGCTGCTCGACCGCGCCGGCCAGCCGCACATCACCGACTTCGGCCTGGCCAAGCGCGTCGCCGGCGCCGAGGCGGTGCCCGTCCTGTCCGGCGGGACCTCGTCGGGCGCCATCGTCGGCACGCCGGCCTACATGGCGCCGGAGCAAATCAGCGGCAGCCGGGGCACGCTGAGCCCGGCCAGCGACGTCTACGCGCTGGGCGTGGTGCTCTACGAGATGCTCACCGGCCGCCCGCCGTTCCAGGCGCCCACGCCGGTCGATACGCTGCTGCTGGTGCTCGACCAGGAGCCGGTGAGGCCGGGGCTGCTCAACCCCAAGGTCGATCCCGACCTGGAATTGATCTGTCTCAAATGTATCCAGAAGGAGCCGGAACTGCGCTACGCCAGCGCCAAGGGCCTGGCCGACGACCTCCAGGCGTTTTTGAACAACGAGCCGCTGTCGGTGCGGCGGGGCAAGTTGGCCGACCTGGGTGGGCTGTTCAGCCGGCTCCTGCGCGAGACGCACCACGCGGTGGTGCTGGAGAACTGGGGCGTGCTGTGGATGTGCCACAGCCTCAAGATCTTCCTGTCGTGCGCGGCGACGACGTGGATGGCCTGGAGCGGGGTGACCAACCCGTGGTGGTATCTGCTGCTCTGGGGCGGCGGGCTGATGGCCTGGGGCGTGGTGTTCTGGAAGTTGCGGAAGCGCGCCGGCCCGGTGCTGTTCGTCGAGCGCCAGGTGGCGCACGTGTGGGCCAGCGCGGTCGCCGCGACGATCGGGGTCTTCGTGCTGGAGATGTTGCTCGGCTTGCCGGTCTTGAAGCTGGCGCCGATGCTGGCCGCGATCGCCGGCATGACGTTCCTGGTCAAGGCGGGGATGCTGTCGGGGTCGTTCTACCTGTCGTCGGCGGCGCTGTTCCTGACGGCGATCCCGATGGCGCTGTGGCCGGACTACGGCCCGCTGCTGTTCGGGGCGGTGACGGCGGTCTGCTTCTTCGTGCCGGGGCTGAAGTATCACCTCCAGCGCCGGCGGTCGCGGAGGGCGCAGCAGGCGGCCGCGGGGGGTTGACGTCTCATGGGGCCGCTCGCCGCGACCAGCGAGCCGGGAGGAATTGCGCCGCCCAGGCCGCGTCCTCCCCCGCAAGCGCGGGCTCGGGCGTGCCGCTGTACACGAATGCCTCATATCCCGCCGCGTCGTAGAGCCGATGCAAGAGAGGCTGCAAGTCGAGTTGCGCGTCGGGGTCGGCCGCGCGCAGGGGCACCGGAACGACCGGCAGGGGATCGCGCAAGCCGATCGGCCAGAGTTGCACGCTGGGCTGGGCCTCGGCGCGGCTGACCATGGCGTAGTAGGCGCATTCCGGGGGCCCTCCGACGAAGGGCAAGCGGGGCCCGCCGCGGAGAAGATCGATCTCGACGAGATGGACGGGGCTGCGCACGAGGCGTCGCCGCTTGGCGAGGTATTGTTCGCAGTCGGGGCCGCTCTTCTTGTTCGTAGGGCTGAGCAGTTCGAGCACGGTGACGAGCTCGCGGTTCTCGCGGTCGCGAATTTCCAGGTAGGATTGCCGCTCGACGTCCACGGCGGTCGGCAATTCCGCGACGACAGGCTCCGCGATCGCCTGACCGGCCACCCTGCCCGAAAAGGGGGCCGAGGCGATGGACACGTCTGCCCGGCCGAGCAGGTGGCGCTCCTCGCCGGGCAGTTCGTGGATGAAGAGGTGCTCCTCGACCTTGACGATGTAGTTGGGCAAGACCTGTCGCATCAGCGCTTCGCGCATCAGCGGGATGAAGCTCTGGTGGAAGTCCTGCCAGGCATCGTCTTGTTCGAGGTAGGGATTCATCCCCGGAAATGGTGACGGCATCGGCGCTCTCCTGACGTGGGCCCCACGTGGATCTTACTTCAACGCCCCGCTCTCTCACAAGAGCCGCTCGATCACCCCGTCCGCGACGTACTTCCCCCGCCGCGTCAGCGACACTCTCCCTCCCTCATCTCGCAAAAGTTCCTGCTCCACCATCTCTCCCAGCCGCCGGCCCGCGACCTCCTCCAGCACGAAGCCCGTCTGCGCCCGGAAGCTGGAGCGCTCGATGCCCTCTGCCCGGCGCAACTGAATCGCCATCGTCTCCTGGGCCCGCTCCTCCGGGCCCAGTTCCTCCGATTGGAACGTGGCCGGCTCGCCGGCCAGCGCGCGGCGCAGGTAACCGCGCAAGTCGCGCGTATTGATCTCGCGCCGGCCAAGGACGTAGCGCGCCGCCCCCATCCCGAAGCCGAAATACGCCTCGTTGGCCCAGTACGTCTCGTTGTGCCGGCAGCGCCGACCGGGGAGGGCGAAATTGGAGATCTCGTAATGCTCGAAGCCCGCGCCCTCCAGGACGTCGATGCCGGCGGCGTACAGCGCCAGCTCCGCCTCTTCGCCCAGGGCGATCACCTCGCCGCGCTTCCGGCGCTTCCACAACGGCGTGCCCTTCTCGTAGGTCAGCCCGTAGGTCGAGACGTGGTCCGGCGCCAGCGCCAGTGCTTGTTGCAGGTCGTTTTCCCACTCCGGCAACGCCTGCCCCGGCACGCCGAAGATCAGGTCGAGCGAAACCTGCCCGATGCGGCGGCGCACGCGCTCGACGGCACGGGGGACCTCGGCCGGGGAGTGGGCGCGGTCGAGCGCGCCGAGTAGGTGGGCGTGAAACGACTGCGCGCCGAGGCTGACGCGCGTGACGCCGTGGTCGGCGAGCACGGCCACCTTGTCGTCGCTCAACGAATCGGGGTTGGCCTCGACGGACACCTCCGACCCGGCCTCCAACGGCAGCCAGCGGCCCAGGTCGGTCAGCAAGCGCTCCAGTTGGCGGGCGCTCAGGTGCGAGGGCGTGCCCCCGCCCAGGAAGAGGGTGCGCACCGGCTGGGGCGCTCCGAGCATCGCGAGCTCGGCGGCGAGGGCGTCGAGGTAGAGCTCGATGAGGTGGTCCTGGCCGGTGGCGATGGCGAAGTCGCAGTAGCCGCACTGGTGCGCGCAGAACGGAACGTGAACGTAGGCGGCGCGTGGCCACAGCCAGGGCGGCCCCTCGGTTTGCGACACGAGGCGTTCTCCCTAAGATGCCCGAGGGACCGTAGCGACAAGCGTCCTCGCTTGTCGTCGCCAACGACAGGCGAGCCGCCTGTCCTACGCCCGTCACGCTACCGCATCCGGGACAGGAAGGCGACCCTCATGGCGAAGTTGACGAACAAGGTGGCCCTGGTGACGGGGGCGTCGGCGGGCATCGGCCGGGCGGCGGCGCTGGCCCTGGCGCAGCAGGGGGCCGACGTGGCCATCAACTACCTCACCTTCCCCGAGGGCGCCGAAGAGCTCGCGGGCGAGGTGCGGGCCCTCGGCCGACGCGCCCTGCTCTGTCCAGTGGACGTGTCGGACCAGCCCGCCGTCGAGGCGATGGTGGCGCGCGTGGCGAAGGAGCTCGGCCGGCTCGACGTTCTCGTCACCAACGCCGTCTATTCGGACCGCGAGTTCTTCTACAAGGCCGACATGGCCGGCTTCCGCCGCACCCTCGACGTGACCATGTGGGGGGCGTTCTATGCGCTGCGGGCGACGGCCAACGTCATGATCGAGCAGGGCCAGGGCGGCAGCGTCGTCGTGGTCAGCTCGCCGCACGCCAAGAACGCCTTGCCGTCGTGCATGGCCTACAACATGGCGAAGGCGGCGCTCGACCAGATGGCCCGCACCGCCGCCCTCGAACTGATCCGCTACCGCGTCCGCGTCAACATCGTCTACCCCGGCTGGACCGACACGCCCGGCGAGCGCAAGTTCTTCGCCGAGGACGTCCTCCACCGTGCCGGCGCCGACCTGCCCTGGGGCCGCATGGCCCGGCCGGAAGAGATCGCGCGCGGCATCGTCTTCCTGACCGACCCCGATTCCGACTACGTCACCGGCTCGACGCTGTCCATCGACGGCGGGACGCAACTTCCGTGGTGGTCGCGGCGCGGCACGGGAGAGTTTTGAGTTCGCCGGCCTCGCTCAACTGTCGGCCGGCTCCTTCTCCTTCTCCTTCTCCTTCTCCTTCTCCTTCTTGCCGTCCTCGATGGTGGAGCCCTCCACGTCGCGGTAGAGCTTCTTCTGCCCCGACGGGTTGGTGGACAGCCAATCGCCGTACTCCGCGGCGTCCGCTGCCACGCCTCGTTCGATGTTTCGCAGCACGCCCTTCGTCTTCTCGACGAACTCGCTCACGTACTTCGTCTTGACGTCGGCGCGCAGGGCGTCGAGGGCATCGATCATGCGGGCTGCTTCCACCTTCCAGGGGCGCGAGCGAGTTGGTCCCTTGACCTCGACTTCCAGGCGAGCCCCGGCGGCAAAGTCGCGCACGAACTTGCCGATCTGCTCGGCGGCGAAGTCGGGGTGGTAGCCGGGGGCGCGCGGCCCGGTGGCCTTCATGCGCGCCAGCCCGATCGAGGCTTCGAGGCGCTCGTCGAGGCGCGGCGGGAGGTTCAAGCTCCTGTCCTTGCCGGCGATCTGGGCGAGGAACAGGGCCGGGTGTTCCTTTTCCCCCAGGAACGGGGAGGGGTAGCGCGCCACCACGCGCACCACCTCGCGGCGCAGCACCTTGAAGCCTTCCTTCTCGGCATGTGTGGCTGTGGCGGGTAACTTCCGCGCGTTCAGCGTCTTGGCGAAGGCCAGCGCCTCGAGCACCACCTTGTCGCGGCCTTCCTTGAGCAAATCCGGGCTCTGGGGCGGCACGGCCAGGAGGTTGGCGAGGCCCCGGAGGGCGTGGTAGCGCACCCCATCGTTGTTCTTGGGCGCCTTGAGCAGGTCGAGGAGGAGCGTGGCGAGTTGCTCGGCGTTGGGGCCCTGGATGCGCGGCAACACTTCATCGACCCACTCTTTCTCGTTCTGGGCGATCCCTCGATCGACCAGCCGGGCGACGGCGCGGGTGACGTTGATGAGCGTGATGGGCCTCGGTTTGTCCTCTTCGAGCTCCTTCAAGAAGACTTCGCGGGCCCGGATCATCACCTGCTGGCAGAACAGGCGCGTGGCGATCGCGTTGTTGACGCGGTTCTTCGGAGCAGCGAGCACGACGAGGTCTTTTTCGAGGTCCTCGAAGACATTGTGGAGCTTGCCGGGGGCGGCCGGGCTGGTGTATTCCCGCCAGTAATACTTGTAGGTGACCATCTTGGCGCCGACGTCCAGCGCCTCGACGTGGGCCTTGTTGTTGGGCTCGGCGGGGTCCACTCCCTTGAACAGATTGCTGCGGAGAACTCGGACGTCCTTGTTGTTCTTCTTGTTGAAGCCCTCTTCGCGGTCCTCGATGCTCTGGGCCGGGGCCCCGGCGGCGAAGATCGTTCCCAGGGCGAGCACGAGGCCGCCGGGCAAGGCCCGGGAAGCAACCGGAAGGCGCGAGAACATGGTGCGGCACCTCGGGGGAATTGTCTTTTGGAGAGGACGTGCCCGATGGCAAGGCCAGGGGCACCTTGCTGTGAGGCTAACAGCCCGGAGCGGGGCGTGTCAACGGGCCGCCGCGCGGCGCCGGGCCCCTCGGAAGAAACGCGCCGGCGGCCCGTGTCGTTGGCGCTATTTTCGGCGCTGGCAACGAGGGAAGGCGCCAAGGTAGCCCGCCGCTCCGTGGCGGGGGGCCCCGCGACGGAGTCGCGGGCAACCATGGCGCCTCCCGACCGGCTCTATTTTCGGCGCGCTTCCGCGCTGCGCCGCAGGGAGGCCAGCTCCAGGTCGCGCCTCTCGGCTTGCGTGAGCGAGCTGATGGGCGCCGACTCCTCCGCCGCCCGCAGCCAGCGCGTGGCCGGCTGCCGCTGCGCCAGTTGCGACCAGACGCAGTGCAGATACCAGCACGGCCGCGCTTCGTCGGCCCGGGCGCGGCGAGCCAGCACCAGTTCCGCCGCCGCCTGGAACAGCAGCCCCTCGACGCTCACCTTCTTCGCCCCGGGCACCTGCGCCCGCTTGAGGGCCAGGCGGTACAGCCCAATGCCGCGCTGGAGGTGCTCGCCGTACTCGTCGCCTTGGAGCTCGGCGATCTCCACGAGGCGCGTGTGGCAGTGGACGAGGTGTTCTTGCGCCAGGCCCTCGTCTTCCTGGACGTCGGCCACGAAGCGCTCGAAGTGATAGGCGGCCTCGCGCACCTGCTCGAGGCGCAAGAGCACCTCGGCGAGGTGGGCGCGGACGATCAGGTGCTGGGGCTGGGCGGCGACGTAGCGCGTCAGATGGGGGACGGCCCGTTCGTCCTGCCCCTTGGCAAGGTAGGCAGCGGCGAGGCTCAGGTGGTTCTGTACCAGCGTCGCGTCGAGCCGCAAACTCAACTGAAATTGCCCGATCGCCTGGTCCAGTTGTTCGTCTTGCAGCGCCCGCTGCCCCATTTCCCAGGCCGCGCGGGCCGGCGAGACCGCCCGCGCAGGCTCCGCCGCCCACCCCGAGGCCCCGCTCAGCCATAACACCGGAAGAAGGAAACAGGTCAGACGTGTCATGCGGGGCCTCGCCGTGCGGAAGGAGGGAGGGCGGGAAGGCGGGATCTTCCTCCTCCTTATCGCCCGCGTCGCAACCCGGCGATCAGGAAAAGTCCTCTTCGTTCTTAGTCCTTAGTCCTTAGCAAAAACGCCCTCAGGTGCCTTCCCTCCCGGCGAGGAGGCGCACCCGAGGGCGTCTGTCTTTGCTAAGGACTAAGGACTAAGGACTAAGGACTATTCCGCAAGCATGCTCTGGCTCAGCTTGCCCAGGGCCTCGCTCTCGATCTGGCGGACGCGCTCGCGGGTCAGGCCGAGGCGCTCGCCGATCTCCTTGAGCGTCTTGGGCTCCTCGTCGTCGAGGCCGAAGCGCATGCGCAGCACGGCCGCCTCGCGCTTGTCCATCTTCTCCAGCAGGTCGAGGACGTGGTGCAGGTCGTCGGCCTCGACCATTTCCGTGTCGGGGGTCTTGGCGTGGCCGTCCATCAGCATCTCGTCGAGCGACCAGCCCGATTCGGCCTGATCGCTCTGCGGGGCGGCGTTGTAGACGCGGATGGCCTTCTTGATGATGGCCAGCTTCTTCTTGGGCAGGTCGAGGCTGCGGGCGATCTCCTCCTGAGTCGCCGGGCGGCCCAGCTCCTCCTGGAGCTTGGCGCTGGCGCGGCGCCACTTGGCGAGCAGTTCGACCATGTAGGCGGGGATGCGGATGGTCTTGGCGGTGTTGACCAGGGCCCGCTTGATCGACTGCTTGATCCAGTAGCTGGCGTAGGTGCTGAAGCGCGTGTTCATCGACGGGTCGAATCCCTCCACGGCGCGCAGCAGCCCGAGGTTGCCCTCCTCGATCAGGTCCTGGAGCCCCAGCCCCTTGCCCGTGTAGCTGCGGGCGATGTTGACGACGAGGCGCAGGTTGGCGCGAACCATCCGGTCGCGCGCCTCGCTGTCGCCGTCCTCGATCCGATACGCGAGCTGCTTCTCGTCTTCGGCGTTCAGCAGGGGCGTTTCATTGATCTCACGAAGGTACGTCTCCAGGGGGGACTGAACCGAATCGTTCCGTAGACGGCGAGGTCGTGTCATGGGGAGTTTCCAGCGCAAACGGGTGACCCAGTCTACAGTCCTTAGCATAGGCTACGGGGGGCGCGGAATCCAAGCGCCAGCCCGCTCCGTTGAGGCGTGAGCATACCGATTTTGCGGCCTCGGCATGGTTCCACCGCCTCCTGACCCCTCTTTCATCGTCCTTCTCGGCCTCCTCGCGTGAACGGCGCAGGCGCGAAAAGAGGCAATCTGGATGGCCCTGGGTCGGCATGGGCCCGTCAACCCGTCCGACCGGACCGGGCCGACCCACGGGCTCGCGCCTGGCGGGAAAAGCGCGATGAAACCGCCCCTTGGCCGCCCTGCTTCTTCGCCTCCCTCATGGAACGCGGCTGGCCGCGCACGTTTCCCGATAGGTCAGCTCCAGGTCGATCGGCACCGCCCGGGCGCCGCGGAGCGCCAGGGGCAGCTCCGGCAGCAACTCCCCGACGGCCAGGGGAAGCGCCCATACGTCGATCTGCTCCTCTTCGCCGCGCACGGCGGGGCGGTAGGCGACGGCGTAGAGGGCCGTGTGAGGCGGCATGAGAAACGCGTCGGGCAATTCCAGCAGCCGAATCAGCTCGTCGTGCAGATTGGCGAGCCGGTCGGACACCGTGTCCACGACGAGGAGGCCCAGCCCGCGCTGGAGGTAGGCGGCACACTTGCCGGCAAACCCGCGACGCGCGTCGGGCCGGTCCTTGTTGCGCGGGCTCACCAGTTCCACCACGGCCACCAGGCGCTGCGAATCGAACGTGTCCTGGATGCGCACTTCCAGGTCGTCGGGGAAGAGGGCCGGCAGCACCATCGTCGTCGCCGGAGGTGCGTAGGTTTGCGTCGCCACGCCCCCGCCCGGCCCGTTCGTCCCGGCCTCGGCGGGCTCGTCCGGGCGCTCGAACTCGGCCACGTCGGCCGCGACTTGCCGGCCCAGGCTCGTGTTCACGGTGGCGCGATAGCGGCGCGGCAGCACCCGATTGAGCAGGCGCATGATCTCCGCCGCCCAGGCACTGTGGAACGATTCCCACGGGTGCTGTTCGGAAAGCGGCGGATGAAAGTGATCGAGTAGCGGCACGTGCTTGCCTCCTTCCCCGATTCAACCGACTCGACGCGGACAGGGCCCGTCGGCGGCGGGTGCTTGCCTGTTACCCGAGAGCGATTCCGATGCCGACGAATTCAAGGGGAATCGACCGGGCCGTAAACCGCCCGTTGGCACCGTTCGACGTCCGCCTCTGCCATTTTCTCGAGCCCGTCCACTTCCCTTCCCTGGCTCTGGAGGAACAGGCGCGTCCACTCGACCAACTCCTCCCAGGAGAAATCCTCCGCCCGGGCTCTGACTTCCAGTCGCTCCGCCGAGCCGGCGTAGAACCTGGCCCACAGTTTGGTGCCTGTCTCGGCCCGTAGCCGCTCTAACTCCTCGGACAACTCGGCGTCCTCCTGCGCGGCGAGGTAGCCGAAACTTTCGACCGTGATGAAGTACGCCAGGCCGGGGAAGACCGGGTCGTCCGGCCTCAGCCAGACGTCCTCCCAGCACGTCCGAGGTTGTTCCCAGACGTGGGGAAAATAGTAGCGCCACTTCATCGCACGCCCTCATCGCACCGTGTCAGCTGTCCTGCCTTGACGACGCCGCCCTGCATGACCGCGACGAACCGCGACCGATCCTGCAAAACGCCGACGTCGCGCACCACGTCGCCCTCGACCACCAACACGTCGGCCAGTTTCCCTACCTCCAACGTCCCCAGTTCGTCGCCGCGCCCCAGGACCTCCGCCCCCGTCTTGGTGGCGCAGCGAATCGTTTCGAGCGCGCTGAAGCCGACGTACTCGACGAAGAACTCCAGCTCCTTGGCGTGCTCCCCGTGCGGCGCCCAGGCGAGCCCTTGGTCACCAACTCTGGAGAACTTCCTGACGCCGCCGTTCAGCCGATGAGGCACCGCTGTCGGGCCTCGGCGTAGGCCGCATCCAGGTCGATGCGGATGGGCGTCTCGCAGTCGCGTAACCACAGCGGCAGCACCGGCAGTTCCTGACCGAGCGCCAGTTCCACCGGCCAGACACCGACCCGCTCCTGCTCGCCGCGCCGGAACGGGCGGTAGGCCGCCGCGTAGAGCGCGGAGTGCCCGGGGAACCGCGGCGCCTCCCCGAGCAGGAGGTCGGCCATCTCGTTGTGCAGGTTGAAGAGGCGGTCCGTGACGACGTCGGCGACGATCAGGCCGACCCCGGCCTGGAGGTAGCTCAGGCACTTGACGGCGAACGCCCGCCGGGCCGCGGGCCGGTCCTTGTTGCTCGGGCTGACCAACTCGATGGCCCCGACCAGGGCCCGCCCGCCACGGGGGTTGAAGACAAGCACCTGAAACTCGTCGGGGAACACCACCTCCATCTCCAGCGTGTGCGTGGCGGGGGCCCAGGCCGGCGCCGTCCGGGTCGCGACCCCTCCCGCCGAGGGAGAGGCCGCCGGGGCAGGCGCCGCACCGTTCCGCCCCTCACGTTCGGTGGCGACGTCCACCTCGACTCGGCCCAATGTCGCCAGGGCCTCGGCGAAGTAGCCCGCGGAGAGCAGTTCCATGTTGAGGGCGTCCGCCAGGGCGGTCGCCCAGCGGGCGTGGAAGGCGTCCCAACTCCGTTGTTCACTCAACGGAGGGTGGAAGTGGTCGAGCAGGGGCATCGGCCGTCCTCGAGAGGGCTGTAAAGGGGTCAACGGGGCGAGGGCTAAAACCTGCCGCCTTCCCGGGAACTCGGGCCCGCCCCTCAGCCGATTGTAACCACACCCATCGGCGCAACACCAGAGGCCGCCTACCCGCCCGACACCTGGGCGTGCCGCAGGTGACGCTGCACCGCTGGCGCCAGGGGGCTGGCCCCGCGCCCGCAAACTGGAGGTCAAAGGGGGCTTTTGGGCGGTTTGGGCCACCGGCCCGGAACGCCGGCGGATGGCGCGGCTGCGCCGCTTCCAGAAGGGCCACCCCAACCAGCCGATCCCGGCTGAGTTGACCACCCCCGAGGCCCCGCGCAAGAAGGCGTGAATCGAAGCCGCTCTCCAGGAGGGCGGGAGGGTTGGCCTCTCGCCCTTCCAGATATAGGCTTCTCTCTTAGGAGGCATTATGGCTGGGAAACGGACCTCGTCCTCGGAAAGCAGTAGCCGCTCAGCTCGCGGGCTGCGCCAGCCGCCCCGCCTTGACGACGCCGCCCTGCATGACCGCGACGAACCGCGACCGATCCTGCAAAACGCCGACGTCGCGCACCACGTCGCCCTCGACCACGAGCACGTCGGCCAGTTTCCCTACCTCCAACGTCCCCAGTTCGTCGCCGCGCCCCAGGATCTCCGCCCCTGTCTTGGTGGCGCAGCGAATCGTCTCCAGCGGGCTGAAGCCGACGTACTCGACGAAGAACTCCAGCTCCTTGGCGTATTCCCCGTGCGGCGTCCAGGCGAAGCCGTAGTCCCCGCCCAGCCCGAGGCGGCCGCCTGCCTTCAGCACCTTGCGGGCGCTCTCCGCTCCCGCTTCGAGCGTCTCCTTGTGCCCGTCGATGACCCGCTGCGACAGGCCGAACTCGCGGCCGCGCTTCACGCTCGCCATCTCGAAGTAGAGCGCCGGCACCACCGGCACGTCGCGCGCCAGCAGAAGTTCGAGGGCCTCGTCGTCCAGGAAGGTGCCGTGCTCGATGGCGTCGTAGCCGGCGCGGAGAGCGTTCTTGATGCCCTGGGTGGCGCGGCAATGGCCGGTCACCTTGAGCTTGTGGTTGTGGGCCGTGGCGACGACGGCATGCATCTCCTCGAAGGTCATGCACAGCGTATGGTGGTCGTTGACGTCGGGGGACGCGGCATCGCCGGTGGGGTAGGTCTTGACCCACTCGACGCCGTCCTTGACCAGCTTGCGCACGGCGGCGCGGGCCTCGTCGGGGCCGTTGACCAGCAGCACCAGCCCCTCCATGCCGATGCGGCGGAAGTCGGGGTTCCAGTCCATCAGCCCGCCCACGCCGCAGATCTCGCGCCCGCTGGCTGCCAGGCGCGGGCCGGGGACGAGGTCGCACTCGATCGCCTTTTTGAGCCAGACGTCGACGTTGAAGAGGCTCCCGCCGCTGCGCGCCGCGGTGTAGCCGCACTCGAGGGCCAATTTGGCGTTGGCGGAGGCGAGAAGGGTGACGTACTCGACGGGGTATTTGACGTCGAGGTCTTCGAGGGCGGCGACGTTGAAATAGGTGGGGTGGAAGTGAGCCTCGACGAGGCCGGGCAGGATGGTCCCGCCGCGGGCGTCGATGCGCCGGGCCTCGGGCGGGACGGGCGGGGCCCCGGCGGCGGGGCCGGCGTAGGCGATCCGTCCGTCACGGACGACGAGGGCGCCGTCGCGCACGGGCCGCGCGCCGGTGCCGTCGAGGAGCTGGCCGTTGCGGATCAGAGTGGTGCCAGGTGCGGTCTTCATGGGGGCCGTCCTCCGGGTGGGCGAGGGCAATCATCGGGGGGCGCGGGGCCGGCGTCAATGGAAATGTGGGGAGCGAGAAGCGGCGCCCGGGGGCCTCGCATCTGGCGAATGCCGCCCCGAGGTGATAGCCTGTCTGGGAGCGTGTTTCCGCACCAACGAGTGACCCGACGATGACGCCGCGGCGCTTCCACCCTGGTTGGGCCCTTCTCGGGCTGGCCCTGCTCGTCCCCGCGGGCTGTGGCGGCGGGCCCAACTCGCCCCCCGAGCGCGTCTGGGGCCGTCGCGGCACCCAGGACGGCGATTTCATCCGTCCCCGCGCCATCGCCATCGACCGCAAGGACCGCCTCTTCATCGTCGATTTCACCGCGCGCATCCAGGCCTACGACCGCGATGGCAACTACCTCGGGCTCACCTGGCAGACGCCCGACTACCGTAACGGCCGGCCCAGCGGGCTCAGCATCGACCGCGACGGCAACCTCCTCGTCAGCGATTCGCACTACAACTGCTTCCGCATCTACTCCCCCGAAGACGGCACGCTCCTGCGCTCGATCACCCCCCCCCACGGCAAGGCGCCCGGGCAGCTCGGGTACGTCTCCGACGTGGTGCAGGACGACGATGGCTTCTTCTACGTGGCCGAGTTCGGCGAGAACCACCGCATCACCAAGATGGACGCGAACGGCAAGTTCGTGCGCTGCTGGGGACAGCCCGGCCTCGAGCCGGGCACGTTCGGCCGGCCTCGCGCCCTCGCGCTGGGGCCCGACGGCAACCTCTACGTCGCCGACGCCACCAACCACCGCATCCAGGTCTTCACGCGCGACGGCGAGCTCGTCCGCTACTGGGGCGAGGAGGGCGAGGCGCCCGGGCAGTTGCACTACCCCTACGACCTGGCCTTCAACAAGGCGGGGCAGCTCTACGTCGTCGAGTACGGCAACCATCGCGTGCAGAAGTTCACGCTGACCGGCGAATCGCTCGGCTGCTGGGGCGGCCCCGGTCGCGAGCCCGGCAAGCTCAACTGCCCCTGGGGCCTCGCCGTCGATAGCCGGGGTCGGGTACACGTCCTCGACACCGAAAACCACCGCGTTCAGCGGATCGACTTTTAGACGGAGGCCGGCCCCTCATGGCCCTTCCCCCCTGGCTGCTCGACCGCTGGCTCGCCGCCGCCGTCCTCCTCCTGGCGCTCGTCGGCGCCGGCGCGTTCGGCCTGCTGCGCAGTCGGCGGCCCCGGCTCGCGCTGGGGCTCGGACTGGCCGCTCTGGTGCTCGCCCTGCTCGCCGCGGGCGGGCTGGGCCTGTCGTCGCTTGTCGCCTGGTGGGCACTCGGCGCCGCGGCCGCGGCCTTCGTCTCGCTGGCGGCCCTGCTCCTGCTCACCGGCGCCTGGTCGCGCCACGCAGCGCTCGCCGTGGCCGTGCTGGCGCTGGTCGCCCTCGGCGGGGTGGCCCTGTCTCCTCTCGGCGAAGTGCTGGCCGATGCGGGGCGCAGCGGTCTGGAGATGCGCCTCAAGGAGCCGTGGTGGCTGGCGCTGCTGGCGCTCATCCCGCTCTTTGTCGTGCTCGGGCAGCGCCGGCTCAACCGCGCCGAGGCCCGGCCGTGGGTTTCGCTGGTGCTGCGCTGCTTGCTGGTGGCGCTCCTGGCGCTGGCGATGGCCGAGCCCTACGTCCCGCAGACCAGCAAGAACATCACGGTGCTCTTCGTCGTCGATCGATCGCTCAGCGTCCCCGAGGAGCTGGAGCCCGACCCCAACGAGACGGGCAAGTTCGTGGACCGGCGCACGGCGCGGGTCCTCCGGTTCATCAACGACGCCGTCGCCAAGCGTGGCCGGGGACACGAGCGCGACCGGGCGGGGCTGATCGTCTTCGGGCGCCGCCCGCGCCTCGAGCTGCCGCCCGGCGATGCGCCGCGCTTCCGGCTCGAGTCCCTGCCGACGGCGGAGGACGGCAACTACACCGACATAGGGGCGGCGCTCAAGCTGGCGCTGGCGTCGTTCCCCGGCGGCACCGCCAAGCGCGTCGTGCTGATCTCCGACGGCAACGAGAACCTCGGCAGCGCCGAGGAGCAGGCCAACCAGGCGCGGGCGCAGGGCGTGCAGATCGACGTTCTACCGTTGGCGCCGGGCTACCGCAACGAGGACGAGGTGCTGGTCGAGGGCGTCGAGGCGCCCAAGGAGGTTTCGGAGGGCACCGCCGTTCGCATCAACGTGCTGGTGCGCTCCTTCAACCCCAACCTCGTCATCGGCAGTCTCACGCTCAAGCAGATCACCGGCACCGAGAGCGAGGTCACGGTGCCCCTGGGCCCGGGCGGAGAACTGGGCGTGACCGTAAGCCCGGTCGAGGCGCCGGCCCGAGGGGTGCGCATCGACGAGATCAAGGAAGGCTCGGCGGCGGACAAGGCCAGGCTCACTCGCGGCACCGAGATCGTTCGCGTCGATTCGCGCGAGGTCGGCAGTCGGGCCGAGCTCGACGCGGCGCTGGCCCGCATCGTCGCCGAGGCGAAGGCGAAGGCCGAGGCCAAGGGCAAGACGGAGCCGCTCAAGGCACGGCTGACGTTGCGCCACCCCAACCCGACGCAGACGCTCGAAACGAAAGACCCCGTCTACCTGCGCCTGGGCCTCAACCCGATCGCGTTCGAGCGCCCCCTGCGCAAGGAGCACAGCTCCTACTCCTACGAGGCCGAGTTTCGACCGCGCGCCGTCGCCGACCTCCACCGCGTCGATGCCGACGGCCGGCCGATCGTCCTCCGCAAGGGGCTGCCGGGCGACCGCATCCAGAACAACCGCGCGGCCACGCACGTCATCGCGCGCGGGCAGGGCGCCATCCTGGTAGTGGAGAACGAGAAGGGCAATCACGGCGAGCTGGTGGCGGAGCTGGCGGCCGCGGGCGGGGGGCGGCGCTTCAAGGTGAGCCTGGCGACGGTCGATGACCTCCCGGCCGACAAGGACGCGCTGCTCACCTTCCTGAGCCGCTTCGACTGCCTGGTGCTGGCCAACGTACCGGCCGACCGAGTGAGCGAGGAGCAGCGCGACGCGATCCGGGCCAACACCGAGGACCAGGGCTGCGGGCTGGTCATGATCGGCGGGCCCGACTCCTACGGGGCCGGGGGGTGGCAGAACACGGCCGTCGAGAAGGCGCTGCCGGTCGATTGCGACATCCGCTCGCTCAAGGTGCAGGGCAAGGGCGGGCTGGTGCTCATCATGCACGCCTCGGAGATGGCCGACGGCAACAAGTGGCAAAAGAAGATCGCGAAACTCGCCATCGAGCGGCTGGGCCCCGGCGACGAGGTTGGCGTGCTCGACTTCAGCGGGTTCAAAATGCGCTGGTTCCTGCCGATGCAGGCCGTCGGGCCCAACCGGCGGGCGATCCTGGAGCGAATCGACACCCTGACGCCGGGCGACATGCCGGACTTCGACCCGGCCCTGAAGATGGCCCACGCAGCGCTGAGCGACCCGGACAAGGGCTTCGCCGCCAAGCACGTGATCGCCATCAGCGACGGCGACCCGAGGCAGAACGACAAGGCGCTGCTCCAGCGCATCCGCGACGACAAGATCACCATCGCCGCCGTCGGCGTGGCGACGCACGGCCCGCAGCAGGACCGCGACATGAAGAGCATGGCCAGCCCAGGCCGCTGGTACAAGGTGGACGACCCGCGCAAGTTGCCGGCGATCTACATCAAGGAAACGCGGCTCGTCAGCCAGTCGTTCGTCCAGAAGGCGCGCTTCAAGCCACGCGTGGTGCCGGGCGGGCCGCTGGAGAACTGGAAGGAGCTCCCGTTCGTGCAGGGCTACGTGCGCACCACCCCGAAGCCGACCGTGCTGGCGCAGGTGGCCGCGTGGACGCCGAAGTTCAAGGAAGGCCAGGAGTTCCCGCTGGTGGCCTACTGGCCCTATGGGCTGGGCCGGTCGGTGGCGTTCACGTCCGACGCGGGCCGGCCGGAGTTCTGGGCGCGCGAGTGGGTCGCGGCGGGCAAGTTCGCCGCCTTCTGGGAGAGCGTGGTCGGCTGGTCGATGCGGCCAAAAGAGAGCGGGAACCTCCGCCTTCACACCGAGGTGCGCGACGGCAAGGTGCGCGTGACGGTGGAAGCGAGGAAGGAGAACCGGCCCGACACGGGGCTGCGCCTGCGAGGAGCGATCACGGCGCCGAGCAACCGGGCGGGCAAGCAGCAGCGGCTCAATTTCACCCAGCGCAACAGCGGGGTCTACGAGGCGGAGGTGAAGGCGGAGGAGGCGGGCTCGTACTTCGTCAACGTGCAGGCGGTGCGGCCGAAGGGCAAGGACAAGGCGGAGGACGAGGCCGTCGATGGGGTGCGCGGCGGGGTGACGCTGTCGTATTCGCCCGAGTTCGCCATGGTGGAGACGAACGAGCCGCTGCTCAAGCGCCTGGCCGAGATCACGGAGGGCAAGGCCTACGCCGACGACGACGAGGCCCTGGCCGAGGCGGTGCGCGCGGGCGAGTTGTTCCGCCGAGCTCCCGAGCGCGTGAAGAGCGCGCTGCCGTTCTACTTCTGGCTGCTGTTCCTGGCGGGCGGGCTGCTGTTCCTCGACGTGGCGTCGCGCCGGCTGGCGTTCGACCCGGCCGCCGTGGCCGAGCAGGGCGAGCGAACCTGGGCGCGGCTGCGAGGCTTCCCGGCCCCGCCGCCGCGCATCGCGGAATCGGTCGGCCGGTTGCAAGCGAGGCGGCCCGTCGGCGAGGAAGTGGCGCGCGGGCGGCGCTTCGAGGGCAGCCTGCGGCTCGACGTGCCGAGCGGGGCCGATGCGACGGCGCCGTCGCGGGCGGGGGGCCGCGTGGCAGAGAGGCCGGAGACCACGGCGCCGGGACAGGCGGAGGAGCAGCCGGCCGATTTCCTGGAGCGGATGTTGAAGAAGAAGAAGCAGGTGCAGGACGAAAGGGACCAGGACAAGCCGTAGGGTGGGCCGAGGCTTTGCGAGGCCCACGCGGAGAGATGCCCGCGTGGGCCTCGAAGACTCGGCCCACCCTACGAGCTGCGGGCTACGGACTAACGAGAGAAGCGAGCATGTCAGACGCAGCCGCAATGCAACAACGGACCGACGAGTTTCGCCGTGCCTACGGGCGCGTCCACCGCGAGATCGGCAAGGTGATCGTCGGGCACGGGGAGATCGTCCACGGCATCTTGACGTGCCTCTTCGTTGGCGGGCATGCCCTGCTGGAAGGGGTGCCGGGCCTGGGCAAGACGCTCCTGGTGCGCACGCTGAGCGAGGTGCTCAACCTCAAGTTCAACCGCGTCCAGTTCACGCCCGACCTGATGCCGTCGGACATCATCGGCACCAACATCATCGCCGAGGCAGGGGATGGGAAGCGCGTCTTCAGCTTCCAGCCGGGGCCGATCTTCGCTCAGATCGTGCTGGCCGACGAGATCAACCGGGCGACTCCCAAGACGCAGTCGGCTTTGCTCGAGGCCATGCAGGAGCACAGCGTCACCATTGGCGGGACCAGCCACCGGCTCGACGAGCCGTTCTTCGTGATGGCGACGCAGAACCCGCTCGAGCAGGAGGGGACGTATCCCCTGCCCGAGGCCCAGCTCGACCGCTTCTTCTTCAAGCTGATCGTCAACTACTCCGGCCGCGAGGAGATGGCGACCATCCTCGACCGGACGACGCGCGGGGAATGGCCGACGGCGGAGAAGGTGATGGACGGCGCGGAGATCAAGGAGTGGCAACAGTTGGTGCGCGAGGTGCTGGTGGCGCCGCCGGTGCAGGACTACGCCATTCGGCTGGTGCTGGCGACGCACCCGGGGGGCGAGTTCGCGGCCGCGGATACCAACAAGTACGTGCGCTGCGGGGCGAGCCCGCGCGGGGCACAGGCGCTGGTGCTGTCGGCCAAGGTGCGGGCGCTGCTGGAGGGTCGGTTCAACGTCAGCTTCGAGGACGTGCGCAAGATGTACCTGCCGGCGCTGCGGCACCGCATCCTGCTCAACTTCGAGGCGCAGGCGGAGAACATCCCGTCGGATGCGATCTTGCAGGGGATCGCCAAGGAGGTTCGGGAGAAGGCCGAGCCCAGCGCGGCGCGGAAATGAACGGAGGGCGGCCGTGTCCGACAACGAAGGCGGCGAATCGCGCGGCGCGGGGGCGATCGTGCTGGGGTTGGTGCTGGGCGTGCTGTTGTGCGTCGGCGCGGGCGGTGCGGTCCTGTGGCGGATGGGCGAACGCGCGAAAGAGGAGGCGATGCGCGCGCAGGAGGCGGAGCGGCAGGCGCAGGATCAATTGCGCGAGGCGAGAGAGAGGCAGGTCAAGGACGGCAAGTGAGGGCGAGAAGATGTCCACGATGCTGAAGCTGGGGCCGGCGGACCACGACAGGCCGATGAGCCTCGACGAGTTCATGGCCGCGCGCTACGAAAACGGCCACCGTTACGAACTGGTCGATGGCAAGCTCTACGTCCGCACCTGGCCGACCCCCGCAGAAGCGCTTGTCGAAGGCTGGCTGATGTGGAAGCTGGATCGCTACTCGGCCTCCCGGCCCGACATTCTGAACAAGGTCTGGAACAAGGCGCGGGTTTACGTCCCAGGCCGGCCCGGCGCGACCAACGTCGAGCCCGACGTGACCGCCTACCGGGACTTCCCCCACGAGAGGGCGTTCCGCGACTTACGCTGGCAGGACGTCAGCCCGGTGCTGGTCGCCGAGGTCCTGTTCGATGACGACCCGGACAAAGACCTTGTCCGCAACGTCGAGCTCTATTTCCAGGTGCCGTCGATCGTCGAATACTGGTTGGTGGACCTCCGCGAGGAGCCGGAGCGACCCCACCTCCGCGTTCATCACCGCCGAGGGCAGGCGTGGGCCATCCAGGACTTTAGGCCGGACGACCTGTGGACGAGCGAAATGTTGCCCGGCTTCGAGCTTTGGCCCGACCCGCGCCGCTGAATCTTTTTCCCCTTGCTGACCGGACCTCCACCATGCCCGACGCTCCCGCCGAACCTTTGCTCGAACCGAAGTTCCTGGCCCGGCTCGAACAGCTCGAGCTGGTGTCGCGCAAGATCTTCGTCGGCCGCATGAAGGGCGAGCGCCGCAGCAAGCGTAAGGGCCAGAGCGTCGAGTTCGCCGACTATCGCAATTACGTCGTCGGCGACGACCTCCGCTTCCTCGACTGGAACCTCTACGCCCGGCTCGACCGGCTCTTCATTCGCCTGTTCATGGAGGAGGAAGACCTTCACTTCTACGTCCTGCTCGACAACAGCCTGTCGATGGGCTTCGGCACGCCGACGAAGTTGCACTACGCCAAGCAGGTCGCCGCCGCCCTCGGCTTCATCGGGCTGGTCAACCTCGACCGCGTCATCGTCGAGGCGTTCAACGATCGGCTCACGCAGGCGCTGCCGGCGGTGCGCGGGAGGCGCAGCCTGTGGCGATTGCTCGACTTCCTCAACAAGTTGGAGCCGGCCGGGCCGAGCGACCTGACGAAGTCGCTGCGCACCTTCAGCCTCAAGTCGAGCGGCAAGGGCATCGTCGTCGTGCTGAGCGACTTCATGGACAAGGGCGGCTACGAGGAGGCGCTGCGCTACCTGATCGCGCGGCAGATGGACGTCTACGTTATCCAGATACTCTCCCAGGAGGAGATCGACCCCGAGGTGTCCGGCGACATGAAGCTGGTGGACGTCGAGGACGCCGACGAGGCGGAGATCACGGTGAGCGGGGCGCTGCTCGCGCGCTACAAGGAGAACCTCAACGCCTACCGCGCCGGCCTGCACGAGTTCTGCACGCGCCGCGGGGTGACGTGCCTGTTCACCAGCAACCAGGTGCCGTTCGATCGGCTCGTGCTGACGTACCTGCGCCAGCGCGGGCTGGTGCGCTGACGGAGCAAACGACATGGTAACCCGCACAATCCCCACGCCCTCCCGCCTCCAGGGCGTCTGGTTTCCGCTCTCCCTGGCGGTGCTGCTCCTGCTCGCCCTGCCCGGCGCCCTCCTGCTGGCGCTGAGCCTGGCGGGGCGGCAGGCGACCGTCAACGGCTGGCTACAGAGCAACTTCAACCTCACCTACAACATCCCCATTCCCTGGTGGGCGGCGCTGCTGCTGTTCCTGCTGCCGTTCCTCATCGTCCTGCTCTACTTCCTCAAGCTGCGCCGCAAGCCGATCGAGGTGCCCAGCACGTTCCTGTGGCGCAAGAGCATCGACGACCTGCACGTCAACAGCCTGTTCCAGTGGCTGCGCGACAACGTCCTGCTGCTCGTGCAGGTGCTCATCGTGCTGCTGCTCATCTACGCCGTGCTGGCCTTCCGCGTCCACGGCAGCACCACGAGCGGGAAGCACTTCATCCTCATCATCGACAACTCCGCCAGCATGTCGGCCACCGACGTCTCGCCCAACCGGCTCGAGGTCGCCAGGCAGGAGGCGCTCCACGAGATCGACGCCCACGGCGAGGGCGACAGCGGGATGGTCATCGAGTTCAACTCGCGCGCCAACATCCTGCAAGATTACACCCCCGACAAGTCTCTCTTGCGCGCCGCGGTGCGGCGCATCCAGCCGACGCAGCGCCCCTCGCGCATCGACGAGGCCCTCGCCCTCGCCGAGGGGCTCGCCAACCCGCTCCGCTCGACCGACGACGCCGCCTCGCGCCCCGAGAACGAGGACCCGTCCAAGGCGCGCACCTACGCCCAGCCCGAGTCGGTCGCCGCCGACGTCCACCTGTTCTCCGACGGACGGTTCCCCGACGTGCCCGGGTTCACCGCCGGCACGCTGTCGCTCAACTATCACCGCATCGGCGCCCCCGGCCCTGCGGCGGTGGACAACGTCGGCATCGTCGATTTCAACGCCACGCGCGGCGAGAAGGACCCGTCGCAGCTCCAGGTATTCGTGCGCGTGCTCAACTACCGCCCCCGGGCCGCCGAGGTGACGGTCGAGCTGGAAGCGCGCGTCGCCGAGGGGAAGGGCAAGGGCCCCGACGCGCTGGCGAAGACGCTGACGATCCGCCCGCGGCTCTACCGGCCCGCCGACCCGGAGACGAACGAGCCGGAGAAGGACGAGCCGGGCGAGGGCGCGTTCACGTTCTACCTCGACAACGTGGACGATGCGACGGAGATGGTGCTGCACGCCCGGCTGAGCAAGTGGCGCGACCAGTTTCCGCTCGACGACCAGGCCTGGCTCGTGTGTGGCGTGGTGCGCAAGGCGCGCGTGCTGATCGTCACGCCGGGCAACCTGCTGCTGAACAGGTTCTTCGACCAGCCCGCCGTGGGCAAGGTGGCCGAGGTGACCTACCTGGGCCCGGCCGACCTGAAGGACCAGGCGAAGTATGGCCGGCCGACGCGCGAGGGCGCCTTTGACCTGGTGATCTTCGACCGCTGCGCCCCGGCGAAAGAGGCCGACCTGCCGTTCAGCAACACGTTCTTCATCGCCGACGTTCCGCCCCCCTGGCGGAAGCAGGACATGAAGAAGCTGGAGAAGGCGCGCATCCTCAACCCGACGCACGCCCACCCGATCATGAAGGAGTTGAGCGGGCTGGACCAGATCAAGTTTCTCGACGCCTTCGATTTCACGCCGCCCACCTCGAAGGAGCCGCCCCCGCTGGCGGAGCGGGAGCGCTATCGCCCGCTGCCGTTGCGCACGGCGAAGTTGCTGGAGTGCGGCGGGGAGAAGGCCGTGCTGTTCGCGGTGCCGCGCGATTCGTTCACCGACCTGGTGCTGACGTTCCCGCTCATCAACGCCAAGGAGGAGTGGACGACGAACTGGCCGCTCCGGGTCCACTTCCCGCTGTTCCTGCGCAACGTGCTGTACGAGCTGGGCAACACGACCGACGCGCCGACGGAGGAGAACGTGCAGCCGGGACAGCCGAGGGTGTTGCGCCCGGGCGGCGGGGTGAAGCGCATGGAGGTCACGGGGCCGGGAAACGTGCGCGAGGTGCTGTCGTCGCGGGGCCGCGAGTTCTTGTTCAAGCAGACCGACCAGGTCGGCACCTACCGGGCGAGCTGGGGCGACGGGGCGGGCGGCCAGCGCAACTTCGCCATCAACCTGCTCGACGCCGAGGAGAGCAACCTACAGCCGCGCGACGACGTGCTGCTGGGCTCGCAGCGCATCGTGGCGGGGCAGGTGCGCCGCCAGGCCCATGACACCTGGAAGTGGGTCGCCCTGGCCGCGCTGGGCCTGCTGCTGCTGGAATGGGCCGTCTACCATCGCCGCATCTTCTTCTGACAGGGCCACCATGAGTACCTCTCCACCTATCGATAACATCGAGCGCCCGATGAAGGGGCGCGCGTTCGGCGAGTATCGCAACTTCATCCGCGACCACTACGACGGCCTGCCCGGCGCGATGACCGCCGTGACCGGCTTCCTCACCGGCCACGAGGCGCTGGCGGGCCGATTGATCCGCCCCGACGGCTTCGACGTGCGCGGCTGCAAGCGCATCCTCGATGCGGCGTGCGGTAACGGGCGCTACTCGAAGTTCCTGCTGCGCCACGCCGACCCGGACGCCGTGCTGACGAGCTTCGATCTCTCGCCGAAGATGTTGTTGCGGGCGCGGGCGAGACTGCGGAGCGAGCGGGTGAGCTTCGCCGTCGCCGACCTGACGCGCTTGCCCTACGCCAACGGCTCCTTCGACGCGGTGGTGTGCGGCTGGGTGCTGGAGCACCTGCCCGACCCGCGCTCGGGGCTGCGCGAACTGGCGCGCGTCCTGCAACCGGGCGGCAAGTTGCTGCTGCTGTGTACGGAGGACACGTTCACCGGCCGCTGGTGTGGCCGGCTCTGGCACTGTCGCACCTACCAGCGCGAGGAGTTGACGGAAGCGGCCCGCGAGTGCGGGCTGTGCTGGGAGCGCGAGCTGTGGTTCTCGCGCTTGCATCGGTGGATGAAGCTGGGGGGGATCATCGTGGAGTTGCGGCGCGGGACCGGCTCGCCCGCACCTTGTCGCCCTCCAACCGCCAGCGTAGATTAATCCCGGAAAGGGCCGCCTCGTTCGGCCCTTCGTTCGTTCTCCGGGCGAAAGCAGACAGCCATGCCCGAACTGCTCGACTGGCAAAGCGTCGCCGACCCACGCGCCGTGGCGCGCCACAGCGCGCGCTTGCTGCATGGCGGGCGGTTGGTCGCCTTTCCCACCGAGACGTCCTACGCCCTCGTCGCCAGCGCCCTGTCGCCCTCCGCCATCGAGCGCCTGCGCGGCGCCACCCCGGCCCCCTGCGAGATCGCGTTGCTCGGGGCCTCCGCCGCTCGCGACTGGGCTACGCACCTCAGCGGGCTCGGCCAGCGGCTGGCGCGGCGCTTCTGGCCGGGCCCGCTGACGCTGGAGTGTGGAGACGGCGTTGCGGAGGGCCTGGCGAGCCGGCTGCCCGAGGGCGTGCGCCGAGAAGTGTGCCCGGAGGGGCGGTTGCGGCTGCGCGGTCCCGCGCACGAAGCCATTCTCGAAGTCTTGCGCTGCCTCGCCGGGCCCGTCGTGCTGGCCCCGGTCATGCTGGGCAACGCCGAGGCCGTCCGCGCCGAGCAGGTGATGGGGACGGTCGGTGGGGCGGCCGAGCTCGTCCTCGACGACGGGCCGAGTCGGTTCGGTCGGCCGACCACGGTGGTGCGCGTGACCGGGAGCGACTGGAAGGTGGTCCGGCCGGGGCTGGTATCGGAGGAGCAAGTGCGGCAGCAGGCGACGTGCCTGGTGGTGTTCGTCTGCACGGGGAACACCTGCCGCAGCCCCCTGGCCGAGGCGCTGTTCAAGACGCGCCTCGCCGACGACCTGGGGTGCGCCCCCGGCGAGCTCGTCGCCAGGGGCTTTCAGGTGATCTCGGCAGGGGTGGCGGCGGCGCCGGGCGATTCGGCGGCGCAGCAGGCCGTGGAGGTGGCAAGGCAGTATGGCGCCGACCTGGGCAACCACTCCAGCCAGGCGCTGACGCCCGAACTGGCCGCCCAGGCGGACCACCTTGTCGCGATGACGAATGGCCACGTGCGAGCGCTGCTCGACCGGTGCCCGCGCCCGGGGGCCCGGCCGCGCCTGCTGAGCCCGGACGGCGAGATCGCCGACCCGGTCGGGCAGCCGCGCGAGGTGTACGAGGAGTGTGCCCGCCAGATGTGGGGGCACCTGGAAGGATTGGTGACGGAGATCCAGCGTCGGGAAAAGCGGGGACAGCCATGAAGATCGCCGTCGGCAGCGACCACCGCGGTTACAGGGCCAAGCAGCGCCTCGTTCCCGCGTTGCGCCAGCTCGGCCACGAGGTCGAGGACGCCGGCCCGCAGAGCGACGAGAGCGTCGATTACCCGGATTTCGCCTTCGCCGTGGCCCGCGCCGTCGGCGAGGGCCGCGCCGAGCGCGGCGTGCTGATCTGTGGGACCGGCATCGGCATGTGCATCGCTGCCAACAAGGTCCACGGGGTGCGGGCGGCGCCGTGCCACGACCCGATCACGGCCGAGATGAGCCGGCGCCACAACGACGCCAACGTGTTGTGCCTCTCGGCCGACCTGCTCGGCGAGGAACTGCTCGACCGCATGGTGCGAACCTGGCTCGAAACGCCCTTCGAGAGCGGCCGGCACGCGCGCCGCGTCGAGAAGATCACCCGCTTCGAGGCGGGGCCCGGGCGTTGACCGGCCCTCGCGAAACGACAAGCAAGAGCGCGGCTCAGCGGTTCTCCGGCAACATCACGTTCGTCGCCCGGTCGTTGAAAGCGCTGGCCAGCGGGCCCGGGCGTGCGGCGGGCCTCGCCTCCGCGGCGGGCTTGCGCACCATGAGGGTGAGAGAGCTGAAAATCGTGCAGAGGATGGTCACCACCCCCGCCACGCCCCACATGACCGCCAGCGAGGCGAGGGCCCAGGGGGACTTCTCGCTCAGCCCACCCCCCCAGACCACGAAGCACGACACGCCCGCCGCCATCACCAGGGCGACGCAGGGCACCACGACGCCAATGCGCTTGGCCACCTTGACGCGGGCCGCGTCGGGGTTGTAGTTGGCGTTGATCGCCGACAGCAGCCGTTGCAGGTCCTCGACGTCGTTGATGTTCAGCTTGGACGCCTTCAGCAGCGCCTTGAGATCGTCGAGGTTCTCGATGTCCACGCTCATCGGTCATCTCCGGGAGGGCGGAGGGTTTGTAGGGACGTGCGTATTCTATGGTTACTTCGCTTTCTGGAACACGATCTTGCCGCCCACGATCGTCGTCAGCACTTTCACGTGCCGGACGTCCTCGACGGGGCAGGTCAGCACGTCGCGGTCGATGACGATCAAATCGGCGAGCTTGCCGACCTCCAGCGTGCCCTTGCTCTTCTCCTCGTGGTGCAGGTAGGCGTTGTTGATCGTGTAGAGGCGCAGCGCCTGTTCGCGGGTCAGGCGCTCGCTCGGGACGAGGGGGGCGCCGCGCTCGGTCGCGCGCGTCAGGGCGACCCAGATGCCCAGCCAGGGCGACCAGGGGTTGGTGGAACGGAGCGGATCGAAGCGCAGCATGTGATCGCTCCCCCCGCCGATGACGGTGTAGTCGAGCCAGGTCTTGTACGGCTGGAACCAGCGCACGCGCTCTGCGCCGAGGACGCGCAGCAGGGCGGCCCCGTCCTTGTAGAGCCAGGCCGGCTGCACGTCGGCGCAAACGCCCAGTTCCTTGCAGCGCTCGAGGTTGTGTTTGGAGGGGAAGTTGGCGTGGGTGATGCAAAACCGCCGGCCCTTGATGGGGACGAGGCGGTTCACCTCTTCATAGGCGTCGAGCAACACGTCCATCCCCCCCTCGCCGGAGGTATGGGCCGTCACCTGCCACTTGCGCCGCGCCGCCTCCTCGACCACCAGCTTCAACTGCGCCGGCGGAATGAACAATAGCCCGCGGTAGCCCTCCTCGCTGACCTGGTAGGTAGCTCCGCGCGGCCAGGGCTTGCGCATGTAGGCGGTGCCGCTGAGCATGCCGCCATCGAGGAAGAGCTTGATCGGCCCGATCCGCACCCAGTCGTCGCCCACCCCCGTTGGCCCGCCGCGCTTGTCCTTGCCGGGCAGCGCCGCGAAGCGGCGCGCCACCTCGTCGCGCGTGCCGTAGGGGCTGAATTCGCGGGCGACGTTGACGCGCACGGTGAGCTCGCCCCGCTTGTGCAGGTCGAGATAGAGGCCAAGCGCCTCGGCGCTGCCGTTGCGGTCGGCGACGCTGGTGAGGCCCTGCTCGTTGTAGAGGCGGAAGAGCTTGCGGACGGCCTCGCGCTTGGCGGTGGGGCTGAGCTTGACCGTCTCGCGCGGCAGGCCCTTGAGGGCGCTGTAGGCGTTGCGCAACATGCCGGTCGCCTCCCCGCTCTTGTCGCGGACGATGACGCCGTTGGGCGGGTTGGCCGTGTCCTTGCCGATGCCCGAGACTTCCAGGCCACGACTGTTGACGACGCCCGCCGGGCCGGCGTGGTAGAGAACGGGATGATCGGGAGCGGCCTTGTCCAGTTCCGCCTTCGTGGGGAAGCGGGCCTCGTCGAGGCGGGTGGGGAAGGCGTAGCGCAGGACGATCCATTCGCCCTTGGGCGCGGTGGCTGCGAGCTTGCGGACGTGAGCAAAGACCTCCTCGAGCGATTTGAGCTCCGGCAACGGGGCAGTCAGCTCGCTGGTGGCCGCGCCGAGCGGGTGGACGTGGCTATCGGAGAGGCCGGGCAGGACGGTCTTGCCGCCGGCGTCGAGGAGCTTCGTCTTGGGGCCGCGCTGTTTGAGCAAGGCGGCGCTGTCGCCAACGGCGACAATGCGCCCGTCGCGGACGGCGACGGCCTGGGCGATGCGCGATTTGGCGTCGAGGGTGACGACCTTGGCGTTGTGGACGATGAGATCGGGCGGGCCCTCGGCGCGGGCGACGAGGGGGAAGGCGAAAAGCAGCAGAAGCGGGAGATGGCGGCGCATCGGTGACTCCGTGGGCGGGCAGAGGCCAGCATACGCGGTGGAGCGCACGAGGAAAAGGCGCCGGACGCGAACCGCACTTCCATGCCAGGGGGCGTTCTCCCAAGGAGAAGCGTTGGAGTCGCTCGTCCGACGGCCCGGCCGACGAACCGCTGGCCAGCACGGACAAACTGTACGCCCCCGCCGGGCTACCGCCGAGGACCGCTTTCCCCCAGGCCATCTGGTTGGCGGGCCCCCACCTTTGCTCTCTCTTTGGGGAAAGCTCAGAACCGGAGCGCATTCCGCCCCGCTGTTGCCTGCTGGACAGGCGCTGATCCGGGTGGTACGATCCCGGCGGGGAGGTCGATCAAGCCCTGCTGGCCGGCTCAGCGCTCACGCCCAGTGAGGTGCTGACGCGCGAGGCACTGGTGCGGGAGGCGCGCAACCGGCTCTCGACGGAGGAACGGGAGTTCCTGCGGCTGCGAGACGAAGGGTTGGGTTGGGACGAGGTGGCGGCCCGGTTGGGGCGCACGCCGGAGGGGCGGCGCAAGCAGCGGGAGCGCCCGCCAGCGCATGGCCGACGAAATGCAGTTGGAGGCCTGAACCGATGGCCGATCCCTTGTTTCCCCAATCGCCACTGCGCGGCTGGTTGGAAGAGTTGAAGGAAGACCAGCGGCAGCAGTGGGCCGGAGAGGGCCCGCAGCCCCTGGAGGCGTATCTGGAGAAGCAGTCGGCGTTGCGCGAGCAGCCCGATGCCTTCATGGAGTTGCTTTACAACGAGGTCCTCTTGCGCGAACGGCGGGGCGAGGCCCCGCGCCCCGAAGACTACGTTCAGCGCTTTCCGCACCTGAAAGAAGAGGTGGAGTTACAGTTTCAGGCCCACGCCTTTGGCGGCCCCGCCGGAGGGAAGCGCGCCACCGTGGGGCAGACAGCGGAAGAGGAACCGACGGGCATCAGCCTCATGCCCCCCAGGCCGGGAACCTGGCCGGTGCTGGGGAAGACGCCGGCCCGGATTGGCGCTTACGAGGTGCTGGGCAAGTTGGGCCAGGGCGGCATGGGCGTCGTCTTCCAGGCCCGCCACTCCAGCGGCCGACTCGTGGCCATCAAGCTCCTCCGTGACGGGTTGGACAACCCGGCGTTGTTGGCCCGCTTCCGCAGCGAGGCCGAGGCCCTGGCCAAGGTGACGCACCCCAACATCGTGCAACTGCTGGACAGCGGCGAGCACGACGGCCAGCCGTTCCTGGTCATGGAACTGGTCACCGGCGGCAGCCTGGAGGGGACGTTGGCGGACCAGCCACCGACGTCGCGCCGCGCGGCGGAGACGGTGGAGACGCTGGCGCGGGCGGTGCAGGCGGCGCACGAAGTGGGGATCATCCACCGCGACCTGAAGCCTTCCAACGTGCTGGTGACGGCGGAGGGGGCGCTCAAGGTGACGGACTTCGGGCTGGCCAAGCGGCTGGACGTGGACCTCCGGCAGACTTCGACGGGGGCGGTGCTGGGCACGCCCTCGTACATGAGCCCGGAGCAGGCCACCGGCCAGATCAGGAAGATCGGCCCGGGCAGCGACGTCTGGTCGCTGGGGGCCACGCTGTACGAGATGCTCACCGGCCAACTGCCCTTCGCGGGAGAGACGCCTTACCACGTGCTGGAGAAGGTGTGCGGTGCCGACCCGCTCTTGCCCCGGCAGGTGAGGCCGGGCGTGCCGCGGGACCTGGAGACCATCTGTCTGAAATGTCTGCGCAAGGAGCCGGCCAGGCGCTACAGCAGCGCCGTGGAGCTCGCCGATGATCTAAAGCGTTTCCTGGAGAACCGGCCGATCAAAGCGCGGCGAGTGGGGCTGGTGGAGCGGGTGGTGAAGTGGCGGCAGCGCAACCGCGTCAAGGCGGCGCTGGGGGGCGTGGCGCTCTTGCTGCTGGCGCTGAGTGCGTTGGGCGGGGCGTGGTACTGGGACCGCTACCAGAGAGTGAAGGTCGAGCATTACGCCCACCACGTCTTGCGTCACGGGGTCAAGGAAGGCATCGGCAAGTTGAGCAACAAGGAGGCGAGCGAGCTCTCTGTCAGTTACAAGTTCTACCGACGTGGCGGGCGGGTCGTGCAGGTGGACGTGGTGGACGGCCACGGCGAACTCAAGGGCATACACGGGGCGCTGCTGGAGAAGGAGACGGAGAGCTCGACGGGCAAGGAGTGCCGGTATCAGTACGAGAGGAACCACGCGGGGGAGTTGGCGAAGGAGACGGCGTATGACCGGCATGGGAACGTGCTGTGGGCCTTGAACTACACCTCCCCGCGGCATGCTTACTACGCCAACGCTCGGGGCGTCGCCCAGGCACCGGGAAAGGGCGCGGAGGGCTCGCCCGCGCGGCAGGGCGCGAGCCCTGTGGCGACGGGCTTCCCCGAGGCGCGGACGTCGTCGGGGGCGGCCTATCTCGAGTTCGACTGGTCCGCGGATGGGTTTGCCAGTCAGGTGCGTTACCTCGACGTTCACCGCAAGCCACACGCCGACGATGGCAGGGTGTTCGCCGTCGGCCAGGAGCACGACGAGCGCGGCCTGGTGGTGCGCGCGACCTTTTTGGGCGCTGACGGAAAAGTGATGCGGCATCGCCTCTCGAAAGTGGCGCAAGCGGAACTTCAGTACGACGAGCGCGGCCACCTCACCGAGAGGGCTTTTTTCGGGGTAGATGGCAAGCCCACTCTGGACAAGGACGGGCGTCACAAGCACACCTACCGACATGACGAGCGGGGCAACCAGATCGAGGGGGCCCACTTCGGGGTGGATGGCCGGCCCACGCTCCACAAGGACGGCTACCACAAATGGGTCGCCGAGCATGACCAGCGGGGCAACCTGATCGAGTTGGCTTACTTTGGAGTGGATGGCAAGCCCACCCTGAGCAGAAACGGCGATCACAAGGCCACCTTGCTCCGTGACGAAAGGGGTAGGATCATCGAACGGGCCTCCTTCGGGGTAGATGGCAAGCCCACGCTCGGCAAGGACGGCTCCGCCAGGCTTACCTCGAAGTACGACGAGCGCGGCAATACGATCGAAATGGCCTACTTCGGCATCGACGGCCAACCCACGCTCAACAAGGACGGCCTACACAAGTTCACGGGCCGGTACGACGAGCGCGGCAACCGAGCCGAGCGCGCCTTTTTCGGCCTCGATGGCAAGCCCACCCTCCACAAGGAGGGCCACGCCAAACTCACCTACAAACATGACGAGCACGGCAACCTGATCGAGCAAGCCTACTTCGGGGTCGAGGGCCGGCCCACGACCCCCAAGAACGGCCTGCACAAGTTCACCGCCAAGTACGACGAGCGGGGCAACCTGGTCGAGCAAGCCTACTTCGGGACCGATGGCAAGCTCACGCTCGGCAAGGACGGCATCGCCAGGTACACCGCCAAGCACGACGAATGGGGGAAGCGCACCGAGGAGGCGTATTTCGGGGTGGATGGCCAGCCCACGCTCGACAGGAACGGCCTCGCCAGGTACACCGCCAAGCACGACGAGCAGGGCAATCCGATCGAGTTCGCTTACTTTGGGGTGGATGGCGGGCCCACGCTCCACAAGGAGGGCAACCACAAGTACACCGCCAAGTACGACGAGCGCGGCAACCGGATCGAGTCCGCCTACTTCGGCGTCAATGGCAAGGCCGGGCTGAACGGGGAAGCCATCCACAAGAGGACGTCTCGCTACGACGAGCGGGGGAACGTCCTCGAACAAGCCACCTTTGAGGCCACGGGCAAGCCCACGCTTTCCAGAAAAGGCTACGCCAGGGCCGCCTTCAAGTACGACGACCGAGACAGGCAGGTCGAGGAAGCCTATTTTGGCGTGGATGGCAAGCCCACGTTCCACGACGACGGCTTCCCTCGGCTCACGGCCCGTTATGACGAGCGGGGCAACCTGGTCGAGCAAGCCTTCTTCGGGATCGATGGCAAGCCCACGCTCAGCAAGAACGGTTACGCCCGGTTTGTCAATCGGTGGGATGAGCGCGGCAACCGGATCGAGCAAGCCTTCTTCGGCGTAGATGGCAAGCCCACGCTCTCGAAAGAGGGCCATGCCCGGGACCGTGGCCGGTTCGACGAGCGCGGCAACTGGGTCGAGCGCGCGTATTTCGGGGTGGATGGCAAGCCTACCCTGCACAAGGACGGCTTTTACAAGTTCACCGCCCGCTTCGACGACCGGGGCAACCGGATCGAGTTGGCTTACTTCGGCCTGGATCGCAAGCCCACTCTCCACAAGGATGGTTTTGCCCGGATCGCCACCAAGCACGACGACCGAGGCAACTGGGTCGAGCAAGCTTCGTTCGGGGTGGATGGCAAGCCAACGCTCCGCAAGGCCGGGAACCACCGGGCCACCGCGCGCCATGACGAACGGGGCAACTGGGTCGAGGCCGCCTACTTCGGCCTGGATGGCAAGCTCACGGTCATCGAGGATGGCGCCGCCAAGTGGACGAGCCAGTACGACGAACGGGGCAACGAAACGGAGCGCGCTTACTTCGGGGCCGACGGCGGGCCCATGCTTCTGAAAGACGGCTACCACAGGAAGGCCTCACGGTACGACGACCGAGGCCGAGAGACCGAGAGGAAGTTCTTCGGAGCCACGGGCCAGCCCACGCTCATCAAGGATGGCTTCCACAAGTTGACCAGGAAGTACGACGAGCGGGGCCACGACACGGAGTGGGCCTACTACGGGCTCGAGGGCAAGCTCACGGCCCGAGCGAGCGCGCCGGCCCGAGTGGTCGTGAAATACGACGACCGGGGCAATGGGATCGAGTTGCGGTACTTCGACGTCGATGGCCAGCCGACGCGCCACAAGAACGGCTACCATGGGAAGGCGTCGCGCTATGATGAGCGCGACAAGGAGACGGAGAGGGCCTACTTCGGGACCGACGGTCGGCCCCGGCTCCTCGCCGGCGGCTACGCCACTGTGACGACCAAACATGACGAGCGGGGCAATCAGACCGAGGTGGCTTACTTCGGCGTCGAGGGCGAGCGCGCGCTGCACAAGGCCGGCAACCACAAGTTTACCGCCAAGTATGACGACCGCGGTAATGAGGTCGAGCGCGCCTTCTTCGGCCTCGATGACAAGCCAACGCTTTTGAAGGACGGCTACCACCGTTCCGTCGCGAAGTTTGACGAACGAGGCAACCGGACGGAGCTGGCTTACTTCGGCATCGACGGCAAGCCGGTCGTTCCCAAGGCGGGCTATCACAAACGCGTCTCCCGCTACGACGAATACGGCAACGCGCGACAAATCACCTGGTTTGGCGCGGACCTGCGCCCCGCGGTCACCCGGTGGTTTGCCCCGACGGGGAGGCTGCTTCGCGCCACCCTCTACGCCAACTCGGGGACGGCTGTCGAGTGGGGAAACGAAGCGGTCAAACGGGAGGACACGTTCGACAGCACAGGTCGATTGCAAGAAGCGGTTTATCTCGAGCGCGGGGGGCGGCCTGTGTTGATGCGCGACGGCTACGCCCGCTATACGATCGCCTACGATGCCAGGGGCGTTCTCTCGCGGTCGTACTTCGACGCCAAAGGCGAGCGCGTCGTCACGCGCGTGAGCGTCCAGCGCGTCGTGCCGGGCAGCGCAGCCTCGCGCCTGGGGCTCCAGGTCGGCGACGTGCTGCTCCGCTACGACGGTCGCCCAGTGGTGGAGATGGCCCCATTCCTGGTGGCGCTCGCCAAGACCAAGGGCGAGCCGGGCCGGCCGCTCGTGGTGCTCCGAGGGGGGAAGGAAGTCGTGGTCCAGGCGCCCAGCCCCCTCGGCGTCCAGTTGGCCGACGTGGCCCAGTTGATGCCGCAGCCCGCGCCGTGAGTGCCAACCTGGGACGCGGAGAAGGAGCGAGTCGTCTTTCTGCACCCGGACGTTCAGAAGGGCTTCCCGCGACGGGGCGCCCGGTTCAGGGTCGTCACCCCGGCGAGCAAAGAATACAACGGTTAGGCGACCGGCAGGAACAAGCCTACCCGTAGGACGGCTCAGGAGAGCCGTCCTACAGGGAGGCGTCTTCCTGCCGGTCGCCTTACGCTTACGTGCTCGGGGGCCCGGGATCGCTGGATGCTCCCCGAGAAGGGGAGGCAGAGGCCAGCATACGACGAAAGGGTTGTGCGATTCCTCACGGAGACGGCGCGGCGCCTGCTCGCCGAGTCGCAGCCGGCGAAACAGCCTGCCTGATCGCCGACGTCAAGCCGTCTGCGTTCCCAAGCGTCGGCGCAGCGCCTGGAAAGGCAAATCCCACCCCCAGGCTGAAGAAGTAGCGGAGTCGGTACTTTGGCCTGGGCGCTCCAAAACCGTCCCCTTGCCAACGCCATCCGCCACGTGCGCCGTCCTCGGCGTGTTGTTCCCAACCTCGGGCGACGATCACTTTACCTTCCGCTCCCTCCACCGCTCCAGCGCCACGGCGGCGCGGTCGCGGTAGTAGGCGAACGGGTACAAGCCCGCCCCAATGACGCGCTGGCCCGTCGCGTCCTGGAAGGCCCACAGCGCGTCGGAGATCTTGTCCGTTTTCGGGCCGCCCTCCTTGATGCACCGCTGCAAATAGTCGGCCAGGAACTGCGTCGCCTCCGCGGTCCGCACGTGAGCGATGGCGGAGAGGGCCCTGGCGAAGTGCTGCTTCTGCAAGAGCCGCTTCAGGGCCGGCAGTGCCGCGGGGGGCGCATTCTTCTCCATGGCCCAGACGGCGGCCTCGCGGGCCTGGGCGTTGGGATCGTCCAGCGCCTCGATCAGGACGTGGGCGGCGGGCCTGAGGTCCTTCGCGTAGTACAGCGCAAGAATGGCAGGGAGCCTCACCTCCACTTGCTTCTCGCGGGCATGCACGTCGAGCACCACCCGGACGGGCAGCTCTTCGTCGGCGCCGTGGAGCGCCAGCGCGCAGACGAGCCGCACGGCTGCGGGCTGGGAGACGTCCTTCGCGACCTTGTCCAGTTGCGGCGCCCCGCCATTTTTGCGCAACGTGGCGAGCATCAAGACGGCCTCATACCTGACCGGAAGAGCGCCTCCTTTCGCCGCGCCTTTGGGGCGGTAGCCGATCGCGGTCAGGAGATGGGGCGCCAGGGCCGGGTGAAGTTCGTCGTCGAACCAGCGGCGCGACTCGCGGTAACCGGACGAGAGAAAGAGGGAGTAGAGGTTGGCGGCGACGTCGTAGGCCGTGTCCGCGCGGGGGGCAAGGCGATAGCTGTCGGAGGAGCGAGAGGCCGCCTGCAGGAGGAGGTGCCGGGCGACGACGTCGCGCTGCCGGGGCGTCATCTTGTCGGGATCGGTGCTGATCTTCGCCTTGCCGGGAAGCCACCAGTCGTGAAACAGCCCCGCCGCGGTCGGGGCCTCGCCGACGCAATCCATCCCGGTCAGGAGCGTCAGGGCAAGGCGGTGGGGAACTGTGTCGGCGGGCTTGCGCGCGAGCATTTCTTTGAGGATCAAGGGGACGCCGGCCTTCGACCGGGCCCGGCGCAACAGGTTCAGCGCTTCGTCGGACTTGCCCGCACGAAAGAGCTCGGCGGCGCGCCGCACCTTCTCGGCACGGGGATCGTCCTCGAGCAGTTTCTGGTAGTCTTTCTCCAGCGCGGCCGCGGCATCCGGCGCCCGCCCGACGCGCAGACTGGCCAGTTGTTTGCGCAGCGCCGCCAGCTCTCGCTCCGCCGTCTCGATCTTGCGGAGGAGCTTTTCTTCCTCGCTGGGGGCCCTCAGCGGCGGGGCCGCGCCCGAGGCCACGCCGAGGAGGCCGATCATCAGGAATGCGTGCATCGAGGGCTCTTTCGTCGCGCCCCGCTTCCCCGGTTGGCGACGGTTGGAGGAGGGAATAGGCTCTTTTCAGGGTATGCGAGCTCGTAGCGCGATGCAAAGATTTCTCGTCACAGCGCCCCCACGCTCTGCTTCGCGTCGCGGCTACACCACGCAAGGACGACACGCTGGGCGACCATCCACCCGAGGGGCCCATGAGCCAGCACGAAGCGTTCTTGCACGCGATCCGCGAGGCGCCCGACGACGACGCGCCGCGGCTGGTCTACGCCGACTGGCTGGAGGACAATGGCGACTCGGCGCGGGCGGAATTCCTCCGCGCCCAGTGCAGCCTCGCGGCCCTCGACGAGGACGATCCCCAGCGCCGCGAGTTGCAGCGCCGCGAGTACGAGCTCCTGGCCGACCACCGGGGCGAGCGGGCCGGGCCGCTCGTCGGCCGGGTGCATTGTTGGCAGTTTCGCCGCGGCTTCGTCGCGCAGGTGGAGATGGAGGTGAAGCCATTTCTCAAGGAGGCGAGGTTGCTGCTCGACTTTGCGATCCAGGAGTTGCACGGCAGGCACCCCGACGCGGAGGATCGGCGGGCGCTGCTGGCGTCGGAGCACCTGCGCCGGATCGCCCGGCTGAACCTGGATCACGCCCGCCCGGGCGACGCCGGCCTGGAAGAGCTCGCCGGCTCGCCGAACCTGAACGGGCTGGACCGCCGTCTTGGCCCCGCTGCCGTCCGCTGAAACGCTGCTCCCGCCTTTCGCGGCTTGTCGATGGCGACTTGGCCCGCTTCAACACCTCTCGTACCTGCTCCCCGGCAGCCGCCGCACGACCTTCTTCATCTCCAGCATCATCAGCGGCGTCGTTAGCTGCGCCACGCCCAGCGCCAGCCGCTGTGCCATCTCGTCCACCGAGCGCGGCCCGCCCGCGAGGAAGTCCCACACGCGCCGCTGCGCCTCGTCCAGCCCCGGCGGCGGGCCCGCGGCCGCCTTCTGCACCGCCTCCTCCTGCGCCACCAGCGCCGAGACGCCGTCGAGCTCCTCCAGCACGTCCTCGACGCCGCGGCACAGCACCGCCCCATCGCGGACCAGCCGGTGGCAGCCGGCGCTGCTCTCGGCGTCCGCGGGGCCGGGCACGGCCAGCACGTTGCGGCCCTGCTCAGCGGCGTGCTCGGCGGTTATCAGCGCCCCGCTCTTCTCGGGCGCCTCCACGATCACGACCGCCTTGCACAATCCGCTGATAATGCGGTTGCGCGCCGGGAAGAGCCCCGCCAGCGGCTCCTGGTTCATGCTGCTCTCCGTCAGCAAGGCGCCGGCGGCGACGACCTCTTCGGCGAGCCCCTTGTGCTCGGGCGGGTAGAGGCGCGACAGCCCGCCCGCCAGCACCGCCAGCGTCCGGCCGCCCGCCTGGAGCGCCGCACGGTGCGCGATGCCGTCGATGCCCCGCGCCAGGCCCGACACGACGGTCACGCCCGCCCTCGCCAGCCCGGCCGCCAGGCGCTCCGCCATGCGCTTGCCGTAAGGCGTGCAGCGGCGCGAGCCGACCAGGGCGACCGCCCGCCCATCGGCCGGCGTCACCGTGCCGCGGGCGTACAGCATCCGCGGCGCCGACGGGATGGCCGCCAGCAGAGACGGATATTGCGGAGAGCCGATCGGCCAGAGGCAAGCGCCCGCCTTCTCGACGAGGGCGAGCTCCTTCTCGACGTCGATCTCGCGGAGGGCGCGGGGCAGCTCGTGGGCCAGGTGCCCGCCGATGCCGGGGACGGCGATCAGTTCGTCGGGGCGCGCCTGGCGGACGCGCTCGGCGGAGCCGAAGTGTTCGAGCAGCGCGGCGATGCGCGTCGGGCCGATGCCGGGCGTCAGGTGCAGCGCCAGCAGGTCGCGGAGGTCGGGGGCTACCGGGTCGGACATGGGCGGTCTCTCATGGGCCAAAGCGGCGGATCACGGTGAAGGGGTCGGCCTGGCCACGGTCATCTGCGCGAGGAAGCGCCCCAGCCGATCGCGGGCGGTCTCCGGCGTGACGGCGTCCGGCTGCTTCCCGCGCCTCCCGTGGGCGACCCAATTGCGATACCGCCGCATCTGGTTCACCTCCTCCACCAGGTTCGCGTCCAGGCCCTTGTACGCCTCCAGCACCTTGGAAACGCTTCCGTTCTCGATGGCGTCGCTCAGGGCCTTGACCGCGTGCAGCAGGGCCGGATGGCTCAGGGAGTGCGACTCCGCCGCCACGTCCGCCAGCGCCCGGTTGCGGACGATCGACTCGAACACGGAGAACAGCACGAGCACGCCGAGGTCTTCGAGGTCCTGCAAGACCGCCTTCGCCTTCTCCGCGATCTCCGTCGCCTCCAGGGGCCGCAGCCGGTTGTCCCGACCCATTGGCCCGTCCCAGGGCAGGCTCTGCCAGTACTTGCTGCCCAGCCGGCCCATCACCTGCGTCAAGGACAGAACGCTCTGATACCACCCCCAGGCGTCCTCCAGCGACGAGATCACGACAGCAAGTCCTCCATGATCGCCATGAACCGATCCTGGTCGAGCGGAGAAAGCTCGAAGTCCGCGCCCGCGACGTGCCAGCGCTCCTTCCCGTCCTTCAGGGTGCGGTACAGGGTGTACTTCCGCAGTCCGTTGGTCGCGTCAACCCTGCCTTCGGCGCGCAGCCCGCCGCCCCCGGGCAGGCCTACCGTCCCGACCACGTTGCGGGCCACGGGCACGATCTGAACGGCGGCCTCGGCGAGGCGCACCTCCAGGCCCGGGGCTCGGTACTCCCCCAGCCCTTGCTCCGCCTTGTCGAGGTTCAGCGCGGCGACCTCGAGGGCCTCGGCGGGGTCGGCCTCCTGGAGCCACGTTCGGAACTTGCCGATCAACCTCCCGACCGCCCCGACCCACTCCTCCTTCCGCGCCTTCCGCTGTCGGACCTCGGCCTCCTCCTGCTCCTGCTTCCGAAGGAACTCGCGGAAGCTGGTCAGCTTCGGGGCGCGGTAGACGTAGACCTGCCTCGGCGGCCCCTCGGAGGGGCCGCCCCCGTTGTCTCCCTGCACCCCACTCCTCAGGAATTGCTCCTGGACGGAGCGAGCGGCCGCTTCGTCCTCGAACTCGATCAGCGTGGCGGTCGGGCTCGCCTCCATGCCGTGCTGCCCGAGCCGGTCCGCCGCGTCGTGAGAAATGCCCACGTACCAGTCGCGCGGAGGGCCTCCCCAGGCCTTCATGAAGGTCTCCAGCATCTGTGCGCCATCCGCTCTCTTGTAAACTGGCATCGTGTCCGCCTCTCTTCAAGGGCCTCAGCGCGGGAAGCCTTTCACCACCGGCTCAGCCGCAGCCGCGCCCCCAGCTTCTGCTGTAGCCGCGCCGTGGTCCCTTCCGACATCCCGGGCGACGAGAGCGTCAGCACCTGCACCTCGTCCAGCATCGGCGAATCGAGTAGCGCGTTGGCCCCCTCGTCGCCGATCTGGTTGCCGTTCAGGTAGAGCAGGCGCAGCCCGCGCAGGTGCGGGGACTCCGCTAGGGACCGCGCCCCGTCCGGGCCGATGGCGTTGTTGGTGAGGGCCAGCGACTTCAGGCCGGCCAGGTGCGCCGCGCTGGCCAGGACGCGGGCGCCTCCGTCGCCGACGCGGTTGTACGTCAGGTTGAGGTTCACCAGCCCGTTCAGGTTGGGGCTGTTGAACACCACGGACGCCTCGGCCGCGCTCAGCCAGTTGCTCGCCAGGTCCAGCGTGGTCAGGCGCCGAGACTGCGGCCAGTTGGCCAGGGCAAGAATCGCCGACAGGCTGATGCCGTTGTACGGCAGCTCCAACTTGCGCAGCCGGGGCAGAGTGCTCGCGCTCGCCAGCGCCTCCAGGCCACGCCGCAACGAGTTCCGCGAGATGCGCAGGGTGTGCAGCCCGGCCAGGTGGGGCGAGCCGAGCAGCACTGCCAGGCCGCTGTCGGCCATGCTGTTGCCGCGCAGCTCCAGCTCGTGGATCGCGGCCAGGACGGGCGAATTGGCCACCTTCGTCCAGTGCTTGGTGGTGCCGTCCAGGTCGAGCCCGTGAATGCGCGCCTCGTGCATCCAACCGGGCGCCTGCTCCTGGAAGGCCCGGCTCTGGAAGGTGCGCATGCTCACGGTGGCGCGGAGCAGACCGCGCTGGGCCTGGCAGCGCTCCATCTGCTCGCGCATCGCCGCCGGGCAACGTGCGACGATCGCCCGCACCAGTTCCTGCTCTCGCGTGGAGGACCGCTGCTCGAGCAAGCCCAGTTGCAGGCGGAGAAGCTCGGCGCGGGCGGGCTGGCCGTGCTCCTCCAGCCAGTCGGCGTACACGAGCCGGGGCAGGTCGTCGTCGGGGGCGTCGATGATGGCCCGGATCAGCCCGTCCTCGTCCACCGGCGCCTCGCCGCGCGCCAGCGGCGGGGGCGGCGCCAGCTCGGCCGCGACGGTCGGGGCCGTCAGCTTCGCCGCCGCGTCGAGCGGACCGAGGTCCTGGGTCTTGTAGCGCTCCTCGACCGCCCCGCACAGGGTGGGGTGCATGGCGTTATTGCCCAGGTGGAGCTCGCGCAGTTCGACGAGGTGCGGCGAGCGGCCCAGGGCCCAGCCGCCCTTCTCGCCGATCAGGTTGCCGGACAGGTGCAGCGTGCGCAAACGGGCCAGGTGGGGCGAGCCGGCCAGGGCGACGGCCCCGGCATCGCCGATGGCATTGCCCCACAGACTCAGCGAGCGCAGCGAGGCCAGGTGCTCCGCGCCGGCCAGGGCGGCGGCCCCCTCGTCGGCGATGCGGTTCTTCGACAGCAGGAGCCTGATCAGGCTGGTCCACTGGCTGGCGCGGGCCAGCTCCTTCGCCCCCTCGTCGCCGGCGAGGTTGTTGGCCAGTTGCAACGACTGGAGCGCGGGCCAGCAACCGGTGTCGGCCAGGGCGCGAAGCCCCGCCGGGCCGAGCAGGTTACGGTCGAGGTCGATCGCGGCCACTTCGCCCAGGTGGGGGGAGGCGGCCAGCGCCGCCAGCCCCTCGTCGCCGATGCAGGCCCCGGTCAGGCGGAGGCAGCGCAACCGGGCCAGACGAGACCAGCCGGCCAGGAGGCGCGCCCCGCCCGCGCCGAGCGCGGAGTTCCGGGCCAGGTCGAGCCAGGTCACCCGGGCGACGTGGGGAGAGGCGATCAGCAGGCCCAGGTCTTCCTCGCGGAGGTTGCAGGCGCTGAGGTCGAGCTCCTCCACCCGGGCCAGCCCCGCCCAGCCCGCCAGCCGGGCGACGCTGCGGAGGTTGGTGAAGCCGATGCGCCGCACCGGGTAGCGGAACACCTCCGCCTCGGCCCCGGCCAACGCCTTGAAGCTGTCGAAGACGACGTACTCGGGGAAGCCGCGCAAAAACCCCCACGACGCCCCCGTCACGTTGGGCCGTTCCGCCAGCCAGGCCTTGCGGTGTCCCCAGAACAGGTGGTCCGCCTCGGAGGTCGGCGCCGACCGCTCGGGGCCCCCGAGAGGGAGGCGGGCCGCCTCGCATTGCAGCCGAATGAACCGCGCCCGCTCGGGCTGACCGTTCTGCTCGAACCAGTCGGCGTAGGCGAGGCGAGGGCCGTCCTCGTCGGGCTGGGCGGCGACGGCCTTGTACAGTTGCTTGTTGGCTTCACCGGGGTAGGGCATGGGGCGCCTCGCGGCCGGTCCAGGCGATTTCCACCAACAGACTACCCGACGGCGCCGGCGGCGCCAAACATCGTTGCCCTGCCTCGCAGCGCGTGGGCCGTCACGCCCGGGCGATGCGATAGCCGACCGGGTAGTCGTCGAAGTCCTCGCTCCAGACGCCGTTCTGGTGCGAGCCGGTGAACGCCACGTTGAGGCCATCGACGATGGTGACGCGCACGACGCCGCGCTCGCCGGGGCGCACGACGCCCGCGTGGACGGCGGCCACCGCCAGCGGCGAGTCGCCCGTATAGACGTCGGTGCCCCAGATGGTGGCGTCGGTGTTGCCCGTCACCTCGAACAGCAACTCGTTGCCGTCGTGGCCCGGCCCGTACTCGCGCAGGGTGCCCGGGTCGGGTTGGGCATTGACGAGCTGGGGGCGGAACTGGCGCACGCGGTCGCGCAGCGTTAGGGCCTCGTCGAGCCTGCCCTCCTGCACGTAGGCGATCTGCAAGGGCCTCAACGCTTCGAGCAACTGGCGCACGCGCTCGGCGCGGGCGTGGTTGGCGTGCTCGCGCACGGCGCCGATGGCCTGGTCGGCCGTCTGGCGGGCGCGTTCGATGGCCCGGTCGGCGCGGGCCTGGATCTCGGCGATCTCCGTCTCGGCCTGCGCCAGGGACTCTTGCAGTTCCTGCTCGGCCCCCTGGATCAAGGCGAGCGCCTCGGGCGGCAGTTCGTCGGAGAAGAAATTGTCGGTGGACATGGTTGCCTCCTCGTGGTGCGCGAACGTCTTCAGGCCACGGCGAAATCGGTGTATTGTCTCATTGCGAGAGAGTGAAAGGCGAGAACGATCCGGTCCTTGGGCACGCCCCCCGCCAGCAACTCGGTGGCGACGCCGTCTTCGGTGCCGTCGCGCTGCACCCAGATCTTGCCGTCGATGACGTCGAGATGGATCAAGCTGCCGTGGACGCGCCTGCCCTGGTCCCAGCCCACGTTCATCACCAGATACCGATCGTGCTCCCGGTCAAAGACCACTTCGGAGCGGATCTCGCCGTAAGCATAAGGGATGCGCGTGTGTTCCGTCAGGATCGACTCGATCAACCGGCGGTAAGTTTCTAGCTCATCCATCGGACGATTACCTCCTCCCAGAGTTTGTGAACACAGGGCCTGGCGTGCGGGGCGGGGCGGGGTCCGCCGGGGGGGGCTCCGCCCGCCCCGCTCGCCTCGATGCTTTCACTTCCCCTCACTGTGGCCGCAGCCCCAGGCTCAACTTGTACTCCGCCTTCGTCGCCGCGCGCCCCTTCTTGCGGTCCAGTTCTTTCCAGCTCGCCTCCGCGCGCTTCAGCGCCTCGCCGGGCCCCACTTTTCCTTCGAGCGCCGCGAACACTTCCTTCACCAGGGCCGACCGATGCGGCCCCTGGTCCGGCGTGCGCAGCCGCACCACCGGGTTCTTCAGCCCGTGCAACAGCGCCCGGCTCACCGCCTCGCGCAGGGCTGCGCTTTTCTTCTCATCGAGATCGTAGCCACCCCAGGTGTCGCGGCTGGCCTGGTCCTGGCGCACCGGCCCGCCCCAGCGCGGCTCCAGCACGATCTGGTTGCTGCCCTCCGGCCCCGTCAGGCTCGCCAGCAGGTGCCAGGCCGCCGTTTCCTGAGGAGACTTCGCGACCGCCATCAGCCAGCCCCCCGCCCCGAGATATGGCACCCGGTTGGCGTCCGTTTTTGCCTCTTCCTCCTCTCCGCGAAAGGAGAAATAATGCTCGGCGCCCGGCACGGCGCAGACGCCGACCTTGTCGGCCACCGCCTTGGATCGCTGAAACGCCACGAGCCACGACGCATCGGTCACGCACAAGACCGCCTCGCCCCTGGCGAACGCCTCCTCGGGCCGGGCGGCCGCTTCCTTCGGCCGGCACGCTTGCAGGCGCTTCAGCAGTTCCAGCGCGCGGACGAAGCCCTTCGAGGCGATGCGCGGCTCGCCCGTTTCGAGGTCGTAGTGGAAGGAGAACAGGTCGTCGAGGTCGCGGTCGCGGCCCCTCTCGTCCTCGCGCACGCCTCGGCGAGCGCACGGCGCGGCCACCTGATAGAACATTCGGTCGAGGGCGGCCTCATCTTGCGCCAGGGGCAACGGCGGCAGGCTCGGGGCCGGCCCCTGCGGGCCGTGCTCGCGGAAGAACTCGGCCTGGTCGATCAGTTCCTCCCACGCGACGGGCGGCCGCAGCTCGCGCGCCTTTCCCTTGCCGGTTTTGGCGCGCGCCACCGTCCAGGCCCGGTAGGCTTTCTGGCGCGCCGGCTCGGCGTAGAGGTCGCTCCGGTAACAACAGACGGGCGATTCGCCCATCAGCGGGACGGCGCAGCGCGTACCATTCCAGACGACCAGTTGCTCGCGATACAGGGGCAGCAAGCGCGCCCACTGGTACGCGCCCTGGGGCCGGGTGATCTCCTCGGGCACCGCCGTGAGCTTGCCGGCCTTGGCCCAGCGCGGCAGTTCCGCCGGGCGGAGAACCCAGACGTCGGCCGAGGCGGGCGGGCCTTCGTGGGGCTCGTAAAGCACGACGTCCACCGTGGCCTGTTGCCGGGCGGCCCAGGCCAGGGCCTGCTTGCGAACCACCGTGGCCGTGGTCTCGTCGGGGCAGGCGACTTGTAGTTTGGCGCCCTGGTGCGGAGGCGGCTCGCGCGGAGCCAAGCGGCGACAGCCGAGCCCCAGGCCGAGCGCCGTCCCGAGCAGGCCAGCGAAAAGGCACACGGTCCCCCCGCTTTTCCATTGCATGATCGCGCCTCTGGGCCGTACAATAACTATCTCACCCGCTGTTGCCGTATGGCGTATAACTTCAAGCGTAACGGGCCCCCCCTCTACGAACAAGGTGGGGGAAGGGGAGGTTCGGTGGGCCCGAGGCGTTCCTGTCGTGCAAGGACAGGGGCGCTGGCCCGAAGTTCATCAGGGCCTGCCGCAACGGGGCGAGGCGGGCGGTGTTTCCCGAGTTCTTCCCTGGATGGGGGAGGGCCCAGGAAGTCAGGCCCCTTCGTCGAGGGGCCCTGTCCCGATCGGTCGCGGATGCGACCGGCAGGCGCTGCCCCGTGGAGAGCTTCGCACCCCAACGAGAGGAACGAGGTCGGCTCATGAAGTTCAGTCTGGTCGTCTTGACGCCGGGAAAGCAAGAAGGCAAGGCCCTCGAGATCAAACTGGCCCAGTTCCTGGTGGGCCGCGACCCGCAATGCCAGCTTCGGCCGGCAAGCCCCATGATCAGCAAGCGCCACTGCGCGTTGATCCAGCGCGACGGCAAAGTGTTCGTGCGCGATTTCGGCAGCACCAACGGCACGCACGTCAACGACGAGCCCGTCCAGGGCGAGCGCGAGCTGTCTCACGACGACCAGCTCAAGATCGGCCCGCTGCTGTTCGGCGTGCAGATTGAGGTCGGGGCCCCTGCCGCCCCCAGTCCCACGCCTGCCCCGCCCACAAAGCCCGCGACCAAGCCCGTGAACCAAACTGCGGAGAAGCCTGCCGCGAGCCCAGTAGGCGGGAAGGGCGCCGCCAAGCAGCCCGCGCCTTCCACCCCGACTCCGCCTCCCGCCATCGCCAAGGCCCCTGCCAAGGCCGCCGCAAAGGCCCCCGCGGCAGGAGACAGCGACGAAGAAGACTTCGGCGCCATGCTGCTCTCGCTCCAGGATGATGGGCCCACCACCCTCTCCGGCACCCACGAACCGTTGCCGCACGTCCCCGAGGGGAGCACCGTTCACGATCTGGTCGTCCCCCCCGACGTGCTGGCGAGGGCCTTGGGGGGCTCGCCGCCGGCCGCTGTGAAGGGCGGCACCGAGCAGGCCAAGGACAAGGCCAAGAGCGCCTCCGGCAATACCTCCAACGCCGCCAAGAGCATCCTCGAAAAGATGATGCGCCGGCCTCGCCCCCAATGACGCGCCCCTCTCGCCCCACGCCCCCAATCCCGGAAGGGCCCTCGCCCGAACTGCGCCGCTGGCTCGTGCGGCGCCTGCTCCCCTGGTTCGCCCGCCACCAGCGCCTTTTGCCCTGGCGCCACGACCGCGATCCCTACCGCATCTGGGTCAGCGAGGTGATGCTCCAGCAGACCCAGGTCGCCACCGTCGTCCCCTATTTCGAGCGCTTCGTGGGGGCCCTTCCCACGATCGCCGACCTTGCCGCCGCCGACGAGCAGCGGGCCCTGCGCTTGTGGGAGGGGCTCGGCTACTACCGCCGCGCCCGCAACCTCCACCGCGCCGCCCGCCAGATCGTCGCCGAGCACGGCGGGGCCTTCCCGTCCGATCCCGAGGCCGTCGCCCGGCTGCCCGGCCTGGGCCGCTACACCACCAACGCCGTGCTTTCGCAGGCGTTCGACCAGCGCTTGCCGATCCTGGAGGCCAACACCCAGCGCGTCCTGAGCCGGCTCTTTGGCCGCGTCGAAGACCCGCGCGAGGGCCCCGCCCGGCGTTGGCTGTGGCGCGCCGCCGAGGGATTGCTGCCGGCGCGCCGCGTGGGCGAGCTCAACCAGGCGCTCATGGAGCTCGGCGCCCTGGTGTGTACGCTCTCCGCTCCCGATTGTGCGAATTGCCCACTCGCCGGGCGCTGCGTGGCCCGCGAACAAGGGCTGCAACAGACGATCCCGGCGCGGAGCGCTCCCCCGCAGACGACGCACGTGCAGGAGTCGGCTGTGGTGGTCCGGCGGGGCGACGAGGTGCTGCTGGTGCAGCGGCCGGCGACGGGGCGCTGGGCGGGACTGTGGGAGTTTCCGCACGGACCGCTGACCGCCGGCGAGTCGCACGAGCAAGCGGCCGCGCGCCTGGTGCGCGAGCTCACCGGGATGGACGCGAGGTTGGGCGCCGAGTTGCTGACGGTGCGGCACGGGGTGACGCGCTACCAGATCAACCTGGTTTGCTTCGAGGCGGAGCATCGCGCCGGCGAGCTCCGTTCGCCCTTTTACGTCGAGGGCCGCTGGGTGGCGCCGGCGGCGCTGGGAGACTACCCGGTGAGCTCGCCGCAGCGGCGCCTGGCGCAGGCGCTGGGGCAAGGAGGGCGGCAGCGGCGCCTGTTCTGATCGGGCGTGACAGGGAACGTGGCCGTTGGTATGGTCCTGCCCTTCAAAGGTCTCGATTGGGGGCACGGACATGCGAACCTGGGAAGGGGCGGCGCTTTGCCTTGTGGTGGGCGCCGGGATGGTGGGGTGTTTGCGCGACGGCGGCCCAGCCGGAAGCGCCGGGCCGGCGCTCTCAACCGTAGGCGCCGCGGGCGAGCCGGCGTTGCGGCTGGAAGATTATCGCGGCAAGGTGGTGCTCCTGCACTTCTGGCACGCGTCCTGACTGCCGTGCCGGGCCATGCTGCCCCACGAGCGGTCGCTCGTCGCACGTTACGAGGGACACCCGTTCGTCGTCCTGGGCATCAACGCCGAGCCGACCCGGGAGGCGCTCCAGCGCGTGGAGGAGAAACTGCGCCTGCCGTGGCGATCCTGGTGGGATGGGCCGGGCGGGCCGATGACGATGGCCTGGGGCGTGGACGTCTACCCGACGGTGTTCCTGCTCGACCGGAACGGTGCGGTGCGCTTCCACCACGCCGGCCCGCTGGCGCCCCAGGAACTGGAAGCGCGGATCGAGCGGTTGCTCGAAGAGGGGCAGAGGCGAGCCGTGGGCGCCAGGCCCCCGGAACGCGAGCGTTCCGGGGGCTAACGGCCACGGCTTGCCTCCTCGAGGCCGAGCGGTCAGGGCAGGACGTCAACCTCGAGTCGTACCCCCGGGCTGGTGACCTCGGGGACCTGCATCAGTCGGTCGAGGAGTTGCTTCTCCGCAGCGGGGCTGGTCGCCAGCACCTTGACGACGAGCGTGCGGTCGCTTTGGAGGGCGACCTCCACGTTGCGAGCGAGCGGGCCACAGGCGCTGGTCACCACCTGTTGAAGGCGGATTGCCGACACCGGGCCTCCCGCTGTCGGCGCCTGCATCGTCACCGAGACCTGCGTCACCGGCGTCGGACGCGGAGAGCCGGCATGGGCTGGCGGCCAGGAGACCGCCGCGGGGACCGGGGCCACCGGCTGGGCGGGCGGGGTCGGCGCAGGGGTGGCGGCAGCCGGCGCGGCCTGACGGCCGGTGAGGCGCGCCAGGTAGGGGAACAGCGGCGACCGTTCCTGGGCGGGCAGCACGGGCGTGCTCGTGGCGGTGGGGGCCGGGGCCGCGTAGCCGACGGGCCTCGAATACCAGCTCGGCGAAGCCGCCGGCAGGGACCGCGCTGGCTGCGCGGGAGGCAAGCCCGACGGCAACACGTAGGTCGGGGCGCTGGGCGCGACGCGCGGCAAGGGCGGCTCGGGCTCCTGCACGGGCGGGGCGCTCACCGGCTGCACGGCGTGGGGCGCCAGGGCGGGGGCCGGCAAGGCGCCGGCGACCATGTGATGGCCGTCCTGCGACACGAGGGTGACCGTCTGCCCGGCGTGGGTGACGGGGGGGACGTTCAGCCGGTTGAGAACGCCGTGGCAACCCGGTAACTCGCGCAGGCAACGGCTGATGGCGACCTTGTCCTCGACCGACGGGACCGATCCGCCGAGAACGAGCTGGCCGTTGTCCTGGATCTGCACGTCGAACCCCGCGGCCCGCTGCCCGAACGCCCGCACCAGATGGGCGACGGCGGCCCGGCGCAGCTCCTCGTTGGAGGACGCCTTGCGCCCCGACTGGTTGGCGACGCTGAGGGCATCGACGACAGGCAGGAAGCAGTTCTGCCGGGCGACGCGAAGGGCGTGTTCGCGCACGTGCTCGTCGGGCACCGTACCGCGGATTTCGAGCGACGAGTCGGCGACGTGGGCCTCGAGGCAATGCGCGAAGCAGGTGGAGTCGGCCAGCCAGGCCAGTTCGACCTTCATCCGCTCCAGGTGGGCCTGGCCCGAAGACAACTTGGGGCGAGCGGCCGGGGCAATTTCGGGCGTGGACTGGGCCTGGGCGGGTTGGGCCAGGCCCACAGCGCCCGCCGCCAACAATAGCCGAGCGGCGCGGCGGAGTGACCTGCGCATGTGGAACCTCCTGTTCAGAGAGAAAGAACCCAGATTAAGGGGGATTGCCAGGCGGGAAGGCCAGGCGCCCCGTGGGACTGGCAGGGCGGCCAGTCCCACGGAGGCGTGGCCTTTCACTGATACCCGATCAGGTCTCTCGTGGTGGTGCGCTGCGCCTCGGGCGACTTGCCCGGATACAGGTGCAGGTGGTCGAGGTCGATGTAGACGACCTGGACGCGCGGCTTGACGCACCGGAACGGGAACGGGTAGCCCGATTCGACGGTCTCGTCGTAGTAGATGGTGCATTTCCAGTGGCAGTGGTGCAACTGGGCGGGGCCGACGAGCGGGAAGAACCGCGGCGGGTCGATCTTGTCCACGATGAGCTCCGTCACAATGCGAATGTTGTCGCGGTGCTCCTCATAGAAGTAGGGCACGCCACGGGCCACGTGCGGCATGGTGCGGAGGATGCGAGCCTCGTCCGGCGGGTCCTCGCACAAGGGAGCGGGGAAGCCCTCGCGGAGGGGCGGCAGGATCGGGGTGCGGAAGTCGTTCTGGTAACAGTACTTCTCCTCCATGCGCTCCGTGACCCACGGCGGCATGGGGATCGGCGTCGCGAGGCCCATCGACAGCGGCATACAGCCGCTGAGCGCGGCGGGCACCACCAGGGCCGCCAGCAACAAGAGAAACCTGGCTTTCCTCATGCCCCCAATTCCCCCTTCCTACGCAGCCCCGGATTCGCTACCGTTGGCGGTGCCCCGGTTCGTCCCCGTGGCCCGCGCGAAGGCAATTCTTTTCGGCTTGCTCTCGAAAGAAGTATCGGAATGCCGGACGGAGCGACTTTAGCGAGGAGATTGGAAAGCGCGGAGGTAGGGAAAAGGAAGGAAGCGAAACGAGAGGATCAGCGCTCGCTGCTGCCCCGGGACCACCAGGCGCGCCACCGGCGCTGGGCCTGTTCGCGCTGCGCCTTGCTCGCGGTTGGCGCCGGCCCGTGGTCGGTGCCGCCACTCAACTTGACGAGGGCCTGCCGCGCCTCGGCGCGCACGCCTGGGCTGTCGTCGGCGAGGAGGTCGATGACGTCGCCCGCCAGGTCGCTGTGCCGGGCGGCGATGGTGCGCACCGCGGCGCGGCGCACCTCGGCAAGGTCGTCCGCGAGCCGGGCCTTGACGACGGCGGCGCTCTGCCTGCTCAGGTGCTTGTCGAGCAGCTCGCGGCCCAGCTTCTGGGTATCGCGGTCGTAGCTGGCGGCGGCGAGGCTCAGGCCCTCGAAGACCTCCTTGCCCTTGCGGCCTTCGAGCTCGGCGAGCATCGTCTTGAGGCGCGGGCCGCGCTCGGTGCTGGCGGCCTTGACGAGCTCGCTGCTGGTCATGAAGCGCGGCGCCTTGGACGGGGGCGGGCGGGGGGCAGGCGGGCGGCGCGCCACGGCATTCATCCGCATGGTTACGCGAAAGCGCAGGTTCTGCACCATCGCGGCGTGGCGCGTCCGGCCAATGTCGGCGCCGATCTCGTCGCGCGCGTAATCGAGCAGTTTGGCATCGTCGGACGCCATCAGCAGCCGATCGAGCTTCTTGGCGATGATGGTGACGGGACAACTATGCTCGATCTTGGCGGACTTGTTCAGCCCGCGAATGAGGGCGGGGATGGCCTCGCGCTTGAGCGTGCCGAACTCCTTGATGGCCTCCTTGGCCTCGGCGCCGCGCAGTCGGCCCGTGTCGGCCAGGATGAAGCGGTCGATGATCCGGTCGAACTTCTCTTCTTCTTCCTTCGTCAGCCGGGGCAAGCTCGGCGCGATGTCGCTGGGCGGGCGCGGCCGGTCCTTGGTGGTCGCCGCCGGCTCGCTGGCCGCGACGGCGAAGAGGGCGAGAGACAAAAGTGCGGGGGTCATCGGCGGCTCCTGACGAAAACTTCCCCATTCGGGTACTTTGAGTGTACCCCGCCGGGCCAGGGGCCGCAACCGGGCATCGTGGTAACAAGCGTCTCGCTTGTCGGGCCTGGTCTCGCCGACAAGCGGGACGCTTGTCGCTACGATGCCGCCCGCTCCGCCTCCTGCCGCAGCGCCTCGGCGTTGGACGGCAGCCCGCGCTCCGCGCGGATGCGGTCCACCTCGCGCATCACCTCGTCGATGACGCCCGCGTTGATGGTCACGTTGCGATACTCGACGAAGAACGCCCATACGTTGATGGCCACCGTGACGACGGCCAGCCCCCCGTGGTAGTACCAGGCCCAGTCGCGCGTGGCGACCCCGGCGCCGGCGGCCGACGCGGCGATCGGAACGAGCATGGCAAAGAGCGCGGGGGGAAAGGTGCGCCGCTTGAGCTCGCGCGTCAATCGGGGCAAGGGGGCGTCGGGGATGCAGTAGGCCAGGGCGACTTCCTTGACCCAGCGACCGGTGCCGAGGAAATAGATGAAGATCAGGCAATGCACGGCGAGGGTGGTGAAGGCGGCGAGCAGGCCGAGGTAGAGGTGCAGCTCGTAGGTGGGATCGTCAGCGTTGCGCAGGCTGCCGCGCCACCACGACGCCGCGCCGACGGCGAAGGCGGCGACCAGGACGAGAACGTTGAAGGCGGCCAGGCGGGCCAGGATCTGGGACATGGGGGCCTCGGGAAGAAGGGCGGGAAGGCGGGGGAGCGGTGCGAACCTTGCAAAGATGACGAAGGGGCCCGCGGCGCCCAGCGGCGCCCGTTGTGCTTGCTGTGCGGCGCCCCCTTCGCGGAGGGCGTTCTTTGGTCCGGCCAGATTTTCGTTTCCTCCCCGATGGTGGCGCTATAATAGAAAGCACGAGCGGAGCGGGCTGGGCCTGGCTCGCGGCGAACGAGGCCTGCCCGCAGGGAGCGCCCCGCGGAAAGCCGGGGCGCCAGCGTGCGAGGCGACCATGAAGGCGGTAGGGCCTGCGGATGGAACGATTCTCTGGCTCGCCCTGGACCCCTCGATTTTTTTGCCCGGCCTCTACCTGGCAGGCGCTCTCGTGGTGGGCGCCGCGGTCGTTGCCATCGTTCAGCGCTGGCGCAAACGCGCTCTGCCCGCGAACAATCCGAGTGGGCAACTCGCTCACTTCCGAGCATTGTATGAACGAGGGACCATCAGTCAGGAAGAGTTCAACCGTCTGCGCTCTCTCCTCGGCGGGCAACTCCGCCAGGCGTTCGACGTCCCGCTCCCGCCCCCAACGTCGCCGGGCAAGAGCGGTGCTTCGTCGGACCAGGTCCGGCCCGCCGACGCCAACGGGCTTCCTCGCCCCGAGAGGAGCGAGGAAGGGAGAGACAAGGGCCCGAGCGATACGGGCATCCGGCCCGGCTGACGCGGCGAATGTCCTTGCGGACGTCTCGGCCGCCCCGTAGAATCCGAAAGCGAGAGAATCGATCAAACCTGTTACGAGGCAACCACTTCAAGGGGCCTCCGAAGTCGAAACCGGCGGGCTCATCTTACCCTGACGACGCGCGAGCCCCCTGCCGGTTGCCCTGGAATCGTTTCTGCCTCTGGGCCTGTGCGGGCCCGCTGAAAAGGAGATCGCATGGCGACGAAAGACTCGGGCACTGGGGCCGGGGGCCGCAAGCCCACCGGGAGCACCGGGCGCAACCGAAACGCTTACTGCTCCTTCTGCCGCAAGAGCTATCGGGAGGTCGGCCCACTCGTCGAAGGGCCCGCCGACGTGTACATCTGCGGGGAGTGCATCGAGCTGTGCCAGTCGATCATCGATCAGGAGAAGCGCCGGCGGGGTGGGCCCAAGGCCCTGTTCACCCACATCCCCACGCCGCGCACCATCAAGGAAAAGCTCGACCAGTACGTGGTCGGCCAGGGTCGGGCCAAGAAGGTCCTCTCCGTGGCCGTCCACAACCACTACAAGCGCCTCAGCCTGAGCGATCAGGGCTTCGGCGACGTGGAGGTCGATAAGAGCAACATTCTGCTCATCGGCCCGACCGGCAGCGGGAAGACGCTGCTCGCCCGCACCCTCGCCAAGATCCTCGACGTGCCGTTCGCCATCGGCGACGCCACCACGCTGACCGAGGCCGGCTACGTCGGCGAGGACGTCGAGAACCTGCTGCTCAAGCTGCTGCACTCCGCCGACTTCGACATCGAGGCCGCCCAGCGCGGCATCGTCTACGTCGATGAGGTGGACAAGATCGCCAAGACGCAGCAGAACGTCTCGATCACGCGCGACGTGTCGGGCGAGGGCGTCCAGCAGGCCCTGTTGAAGATGCTCGAGGGCACCGTCAGCAACGTGCCCCCGCAGGGCGGTCGCAAGCACCCCGAGCAGCAGTACATCCAGGTCGATACGTCGAACATCCTGTTCATCTGCGGCGGGACGTTCGTGGGGCTGGACAACGTGATCGCCCGCCGAGTGGGGAAGGGGACGTTCGGCTTCGGCGCCAAGGGCGGCGAGCGCGAGCGGAAGATGGGCGAGCTGCTGGCCAACGTGACGAGCGACGACCTGATCGAGTACGGGATGATCCCCGAGTTCATCGGTCGGCTCCCGGTGCTCGCCCCGCTGGCGCCGCTGGACGAGGAGGCGCTGGTGAGCATCCTCACCGAGCCGAAGAACGCCCTGACGCGGCAGTTTCAGAAGCTGTTCGAGATGGAGGGGGCGGAACTGGAGTTCGACCCGAGCGCGTTGCGGGAGATCGCCCACAAGGCGAAGGAGCGCGACACGGGGGCCCGCGGGCTGCGGTCGATCGTGGAAGAGATCATGCTCGACATCCAGTACGAGCTGCCGGACATCGAGGCGAAGACCAAGTACGTGGTGACCGACCGAGTGGTCCGCGGCGAGGTCCCGCTGTTCGAGACGAAGACGGGGACGGACAAGAAGAGCGCGTGACGCGCTCGAGAAAAGGCGCGCGAAAAAGGGGACGCAGCTCAATAGTGTTCGGCTCGATTGTTGCTAGCTGGAGTCGGCCTTCTGGTGGAGCTTGCCGATATGAGCCAGGAGTTCTTGCTCGGTCGCCCAGCCGGCGAAGAAGAAGCAGAACATCTCGTAGGTGCGCTTCGTCGGCTTC
>JBBSEZ010000009.1:0-59927 GCA_038239195.1 Gemmatales bacterium | reverse complement strand
TCATCCTGTCGCCTCAATGAGAAGCGCTCTTGCCAACTCCCCCCCTTCCGCGTTACCTTGCCGCGAGTGGGCACTCGGCGGGAGGCCGTGTCCGCCCTCTGGCGCACGCGCGCCGCTCCCTAGCCAGGAAGGTGACCATGCACGACCGCACATCCATTCGCGCCACCCTGATCGAGTTCCTCGAGGCCGACACCGGGGAGAAGTATGCCGACCTCGACGACTCCGCCAATCTGCGCGAAGGCCTTGGGCTCGACTCGGTCGACGTCGTCAGCATCGTCTCGCAGATCGAGCGACGCTTCCACATCCGCTTGACCCACCAGGAGCTCGAGAAGCTCGTCACCGTCGCCGACGTGCTCGATCTGCTCCAGACCAAGCTCGCCGAGCCTCCCAAGGCCGCCGTCGCCTGAAACGAGCCCCCACAACACAGCAGGCCGGGCCCCGCTCGAGGTGCGGGGCCCGGCCTGCTGTGTTTGTCTTGCTTGCCGTTTCGCGTCTCTCACGCCGCCCGCCGCGCCTCCAGCTCGGGCGCCGGCATCGGAATGCTCTTGCGCAGGGTCGCGATCGCTCGCAGGAGCCCTTCGATCGACTCGGCAGGGTGATTGGCGTTCACCTGGATGCGCAGGACGCCCGCGTGATAGGGCACCGCGGGGAACGTCACCGATTGCACGTAATAGCCTTCCTCGAAGAGGAGGTTCCCGGCCTTGAGCGTTTCCTCCTCGCCGCCCACCAGCACCGACAAGATCGGCGTCTCCCCACCCAGCACCACGAGCCCCTGCGCGAGCAGCCCGTTCCGCAGCAACTCGAGGTTGTCCTTCAACCGCGCCGAGAGCGCCTCGTGCTCTTCCGACATGAGGATGTCGCACACGACGCTGACGGCCTCGAGATAGGGCGGGACCACGGGCCCGCCGAAGATGTAGGTGTTGGAGCGCATCTTCAAGAGGTATTTCAGGTCGGCCGTGCAGCCGATGAATCCGCCCGCGCACGAGAAGCCCTTCGAGAGGGAGCCGACCACCAGCGCGTTGTCGTAGTTGCCCAGCGCGTCCAGCACGGTGCCCCGCCCGTGCTTGCCGATGACGCCCGTCCCGTGCGCGTCGTCGACGTACAGCACCGCCTTGCGCGCCAGGCACACCTCGTTCAGCTTGGCCAGCGGCGGCAGGGCGCCGCTCATGCTGTACACGCCGTCGATCGCCACCACGGCCACGCGGTAGTCGCCGGCCTCGTCGAGCACCTTTTCCAGCGCCGCGGGGTCGCAGTGCGAGAACGCCAGCACGCGCGCCCCGTTGGCCTTGGCGATCCGCGCCCCCTCCTGGATGGAGTTGTGCGCTTGCTCGTCCACGACGAGGACGTCCTGTCGGCCGACCAGGCCGGGAATGGCGCCCATGTTGGCGAGCGTCACGGAAGGATAGATGAGGGTGGCCTCGGTGCCGAGCCAGGTGGCGAGCTTCTCCTCGGCCTCGATGTTGGCGCGGACGCTGGAGAAGGCGCGCGAGGCGCCGTTGTGCGTGCCCCACTTGTCCAGCCCGCGACGCACCGCTTCCTTGACGCGCGCATCCTGATCCAGGCCGAGAAAGCTGTCCGAGCCGAAGTTGACCACCGTCCGCCCGTTCACCTTCATGCGCCGATCGGGGCCGATCTCGTCCACCACCAGGTCTTTGAGGTGGGCGGTCGGGAACAGCTCCGCGAAGTGCTCGATGAAGCGGATCAGGCCGTTCTGCCGCAACACGCGAGCCAGGTGCTGCATGGGGACGGTGTTCATGCCCAGACCTTTTCGTGAACAAGGAGGGAAGAACGAGTCAGCCGGCGCAGCAGAGAGGACGAGCGAAGATGCGCGGCACATCAAACCACAAACCCCCAGGTGGGGCAAGCGCAACCGACGAGGCCGGGCCGGCCTTGCGTCGTTCGCCCTTCGTGTCACAATGATCGGTCGGCGAGGCCCCTCGGGGTTAGTCGATTTGTGCGCCCTCTCCCTCCCGCGTTTGGAGCCGGGCTCGATGCCTCCCCCTCTGGAAGGCCGAGACTACTACCTCGAGCACGGCCTGCTCGTCTTCACCGAACACTTCCTTCGCGAACGCGGCTTCTGCTGCCACAGCGGCTGTCGCCACTGTCCCTATGGCCGCCTTGAGGTGGAGGCAGGACACGACGATCCTCCACCCCCAGTCACCCACCCTCCGCCTTGACGCGCCGCTCACTCCTTTGCCCAACCCTCCAGCGCCGAGCGCAAGCCCCTCACTTGTCCCTTCAGCGCCGCCAGCCTCTCCGCCGCCCCTTCCATTGCCCCCTCGTTTCCCAGGCCCTCCAGCTCGCGTGCAATCTCCCCCGCGCGCAGAGAGAACGCCCCGACGTGTCCCTTGAACACGTGGGCGGCGTGGCGCAGCGCCTCGCCGTTCCTGGCCCGGATGGCGGCCCCCATTTCCTCGAGCTCGGCATCGCACGTTCTGAGGAACAGGTCGATCTGGAAGCGGACCAGTTCTCGGTCGCCCCCGGCGCGGGCCAGCGCCGCTGCCTCGTCGAAGCCCGCCGTCGCAGCGCTCGGCGAAGGGCCCCTTTGTTTCTCTGCCGTTTCGCGAAGGGCCCAGCCTTCGATCGCGTGGAAGAGCTCCTGCACGTCGATCGGCTTGGTGATGTAAGCGTCCATCCCCGCGGCCAGGCAGCGCTCCCGGTCCCCCTTCATCGCATGGGCCGTCAGCCCGATGATCGGCACGCGCGCTCCCTTCTCGCGCTTGCGGAGCTCCGCCGTCGCTTGCAGGCCGTCCATCTCGGGCATCTGCACGTCCATGACGATCAGATCGAAGGAGGAAGGAGGAACGAGCCTTCCTCCTTCCTCCTTTCCAAAGAGGGCCTCCAGGGCCTCGCAGCCGTTGTTCACCACGACGACCGCATGGCCCCACTGCTCCAGGATGCGCTGCGCCACCTGCTGGTTGACGGCGTTGTCCTCGACGAGCAAGATCCGGCGCGGGCGGGGGCTGAGCATCGGCCCTGGCGCCAGGACGGGCCCGGTAGGGGCGCTCCCTCCTCTCACCTGCCGAATCGTTTCGAGCAGGTCGGACTGCTTGACCGGCGTGCGCAAGTAGGCAGCGATGCCCAGTTCGGGCGGTGCCACGTCGCCGGGCCCTTCCGCGGACGACAGCATCACGACCGGCGCACCCGCCAGTTCCGGGGAGCGGCGCACGCGCGCGACCAGCTCGAGCCCCTCCACGTCCGGCAGCCGGCCTATCAGCAACAGCCCGAAGGGCGCCTCCCTGCCCGCTCGCTCCAGCTCCCGCAGCGCTTCCTGCCCGCTCGCCACGGCGATGGGCTGCATCTGCCAGCTCTGAAGGACTTCTTCGAGGATGCGGCGGTTGGTGTCGTGGTTGTCGGCCACCAGCACGCGCAGCCCGCGCAGTGACGCCCCCACCACCGGCGCCGCCGGGGCATGGCCCGGAACCAACCGGACGGTGAAGAAGAAGGTGCTCCCCTGGCCCAACTCGCTGTGCAGGCCAAGCGTACCGCCCATGATGCTCACCAGCCGGCTCGAGATGCTCAGCCCCAGGCCCGTCCCGCCGTAGGGGCGCGTCGTCGAGGTGTCGGCCTGGATGAACGGGGCGAAGACGTCCGCCTGCTGCTCCGGCGCGATCCCGATGCCGGTGTCGCGCACCGAGAACCGCAGCACGACCTCCTCGGCGCTGGGCGGCTGGGCCAGTTCCACCTCGACGACGACCTCGCCGCGTTCGGTGAACTTGATGGCGTTGCCCACCAGGTTGACCAGCACCTGTCGCAAGCGCCCCGGGTCGCCGATCAGCCTGTCGGGGACGGCCGGGACGATGCGGCAGGCCAGCTCCAGTCCCTTTTGATGCGCCGACACCGCCAGGGCCGTGAGGACGTCTCCGAGCACGTCGCGCAGGGCAAACTCGGTGCGGTCGAGGTGCAATTTCCCGGCCTCGATCTTGGAGAAGTCGAGGATGTCGTTGACGACGGCCAGCAGCCCCTCGGCCGAGCTCTTGACGATCTTCAGGTAGTCGCGCTGCCGCGGGCGCAACTCGGAGCTCAGCGCGAGCTCGGCCATGCCGAGGATGCCGTTCATCGGCGTCCGAATCTCGTGGCTCATGTTCGCCAGAAACTCCGACTTGGCCCGGCTCGCCGCCTCCGCCGCCTCCTTGGCCCTCTGCAACTCCTGCTCCGCCGCCTTGCGCTCCGTGACGTCGTGGCTGATGCTGATGAGCCCGACGACAACCCCATCGGGGGCCCGCAGCGGTACGCGCGTCACCGACAGCCACTGCGACTTGCCGCCGCGCTCCAACAGCAACTCTTGATTGAGCGAGGCCTCGCCGGAGCGGATGACCGCCTGCTCGTCGGCCTCCAGGAGCTCCGCGACCTTCGGCGGAAAGAAGTCCCGATCGGTCTTGCCGGCGAAGTCCTTTCGCGCTTCCACGCCGCGCGCCCGCAGCGCGGCGTCGTTGGCGGTCAGGAAGTGCCCGTCCGTGTCCTTGACGTGGACGTGATCGGGCAAGACGTTGATGAGCGTGCCGAGCAAGGCCCGCTGCCAGGCCCAGTCGTCGGCCGCCTGGCGCTGGGCGTGCAGCTCGCGGAAGTAGAACAACACCCCCCGCACGTCGGCGTCGTCCAGGTGGCTAATGAGCCGGCCCCCGCCGTAGAGCACGTCGTCGGAGCCCGTGTGACGGTAGAAGCCCGACACGTGGATCACCTGGCGCGGGCCGCGCACGGCCGTCAGGAAGAGCCCCCGGAAGCTCGGCGCCTCGTCGGGCTGCACCCAGTCGAGGGCGTTGCGGCCAACCGCCTCGGCGGCGCCGTGGCCGAAGACCCGCTCCGTCGCCGCGTTGGCGTACAGCACCACGCCGGCCCCGTCGAGGACCAGCACGGCCTCGGGGCTCTGTTCGATCAGCACCTGGTAGAGCTTGGAAGTCATGCGATCTCAGTACGGACAAGAAGACGCCTCACACCATCTCGATTGCCAGGACGGAAATGTCGTCGTGCGGCGCTCCCGGGGCGCACCACGCCTCCACGTCGCCGACCAGCCGCTTGACGCCCTCGCCGAGCGGGGCGCCAGCCTCGCGCTGCACCGCCACGCGCAGCCGCTCGTCGCCGAACGCCTTGCAGTGCGCGTTCAGGCCATCGGGCAGGCCGTCGCTGTAGAAGTAGAGGCGGTCCCCCCTGCCGAGCGTCAGGGCCCGTTCGTCGTGGTCCCCATCGCCCAGGCCGATCGGCGTCCCCGGACACTTGAGGAGCCTGGCCTCCTCGCCGCGCCGCGAATGAAGCGGGCCGGGGTGGCCCGCCGACACGAAGCGCATCTCGCCGCTGGTTGGGTCGAGTGCGCCGAGCATCAGCGTGAAGAACTGTTGCGTCTCCTGGTCCCAGGGAAACTCGCGGTCGAGCTGGGCGGCCACCTCGACGGGCCCTTTCGCGCTGGGCAGGAGCCGCGCCAGCACCCGGCTTATCATGACCGCCAGAAGGGCCGCCTTGACGCCGTGATCGACCACGTCGAAGACGTAGAGCCAGACCAGCTTCTCGTTGACGACGACGACGTTGAGCAGGTCGCCGGCCAGTTCGGTCGAGGGCCTGTAGTGCCAGGCGAGCTCGAGCCCCGCGACCTTCGGGAGCTGGTGCGGCAAGAGCGCTTCCTGAACGCGCGCCGCCGCTTCGAGGTTCTCCCTCATCCGCCGGTTGGCCTGGGCGAGGTCGAGGTTGGCCTCCTGTAGGTCGGCGTTGCGCTGCGCCAGGCTCTCGTCGAGGCGACGGGCCCGATCGACGGCCTGCTTCAGCGCCACCTGCGTCTGCACCCGGGCCAGCACCACGGGGAAGTCGAACGGCTTCGTAAGGTAGTCGTTGGCGCCCGCGCGCAACGCCTCGACGACGTCGGAGCCCTGGTCCTTGGCGGTCGCCATGATGACCGGCAGCTCGGTGACGGAGAACGAGCGCCGGAGCACTTGCAGCACCTCCAGCCCGCTCATCCCGGGCATGAGCACGTCGAGCAACACGAGGTCGATGCGCTCCTGCAGCACGAGCCGCAGGGCGGTGGGCCCGTCGGGCGCATCGGTGACGTCGAACCCATGCGGCGCCAGGTAGTGGCGCAGCATGGCCCGGTTGGCCGCGTCGTCGTCCACGATCAACAGCGAACAGCGCTCTTCCGTCATGGTCCCTCCCCGCATGGCCACTCGCGAAGATACGAACGCTTTCATTGTAAGGACCGAGGCCGCAGAATGTTGTTGCCTTCCTCCTCCCTCGCCGTATGCTGGGGGGCGCCCTGCCCCACCTGTGAGGCCTCCCCATGAGACGTTTGCTCCTCCCCTTGCTGCTCCTCGCACTTCCCGCTCTGGCCCACGCGGCCCCGCCACCCGTGTACCTCTGGCACGAGCCGGAGTGGTTCGATGGCGTCCAGGGCTCCTTCGCCTACTGGCCCGGCACCGCCAAGGCGACCGGCTCCTGGGGCATTGCCGGCCCCGGCATCAGCCCCGAGTGGACGCAGGGCGGCGAGAGCGAGTGGAACTCGATCGGCGCCGCTGCCGATGAGACGCGCGCCCGCTGCTCGAGGGCCCTCTGGGTGCCGCGGGCCGGGAAGTATCGCGTCTGGGTGCGCTACGTCGATCACCGCAAGAAAAAGGCCCCCTTCAAGGTGTCGATCGCCCCCGCCGCCGGCGCCCCCATCGTGCAGGAGATGGGCACGGTCCCCGCCGTCCCGCCCAACGACGAATACATGCTCTACTGGGGCTTCTCCTTCGGCTGGGCCTCCTTCGACGCCAACCTCCCCCTCGGGCGCGTGACGCTCAGCCTGCTCATCGACAAAAAGGGCGAGGCCTGGCGCCAGGTCGATAGCATCCTCCTCACCAACGACCTGGCCTACGAGCCGGCCGGGCGCGAGAAACCGCCGTTCGCCTACCTCGCCGCCCGAAACGTCCGCCCCAAGGACGGCGCGAAGTGGCGCGGCGCCGGCCTGCCTGCTCCATCATTCGCTCGCCCCAAGCTCGGCAACCGCGACTTCTCGATGTGGACCGGCATCGATGGCACTTCCAAGTGGTGGGAGAAGAAGAAGATCGCAACGCTCGCGCTCGCCGACGTCTACCACCAGGCAAGCCCCCCGGCAGACATTCTCAAGCCCTTCCACAAACAGTACCCCCGCCCCGCCGATGCGCCGCTCATCAACTGGCCACACCTGCTGCCCGGTCCCTATCTGGGACACTCGCCCGACCTCTCGCCCGGCTCGCCGCTGCGCGACTGGCTGGCCCGCACCAAAACGCCGTTCTTCATCATGACCAACTACGCCTCCGGCACTTACACGGACAAGACGGGCCCGGCCACGTTTCAGGCGCTCACCGGCCCCCTCGCCGACCAGTTCCTCGGCTACGTCCACGGCGAGGCGATCGGCACCGTCGGCGTCGGCGTTCCCGACAAGCCGTTCGGCAAGACGCGGGCCGAGCAGGTCGCGGGCATGGCCAAACACCTCAAGGCCGACCAGGCGAAGCGCTGGAGCACCACCTACAAGACCAAGGTCCCCGAGGGCCACTGGGACCGTGGCATCCCCTGCCTCTCCGTCGATAGCACCTCGCTCGCCCACCTCTTCCACGACATGGGCTCGCGCACCGTCGGCTACGAGGAGGACGCCACCAACTTCCACGTCCCCATGCGCATCGCCTTCCAGCGCGGCGCCGCCCGCCAGTACGGCGGGGCGTGGATCAACTACGCCAGCGGCAACTTTGGCGATGCCTGCAACTACTTCACCCAGGAGCCTCGCGTCCCTCGCGGCGCCAAGAGCTGGTTTCACAGCAAGTACGCCGTCACCGACGGCGTCACCGCCGTCTGGTATCGCAAGATGTACTACCTCAACTACCTCGGCGGCGCCTCGGCCATCTACTGGGAGCAGAGCCTCGAAAACCAGTGGATGTTGCCGGGCCCCGGCACGCACCCCGTCCAGCTCTCGCCCTTCGGCCGGTGTACCGAAGAGTTTCACGCCTTCGTCGATCGCCTGCCTGACCGCGGCGAGCCGGTCACGCCGATCGCCTTTCTCCTGAGCCACGCCCACGGCTACGAGCCGGTCAGCTACCGCTGCAAGATGCTCCACCACTTCGCGCAGAGCGAGGCCGACCTCGAACTGCGCGAGCTCTTCAACGTCGCCTGGCTCCCTGCCGCCGTCGCCGAGGGCCAGCCCTCCGCGCCCGACGTGCAGAGCCTCCCCAACGGCGTCTACGGCAACCTGTTCGACGTGCTCGTGGACCGCCCCGCCAGGGCCCGGGCGATCTTCAACTATCCGGTGGTGTGGGCGGCCGGCGACGTCGAACTGAAGGGCGCCTGGCCGGCCCTCCTCGGTGACTACGTCCGCAAGGGCGGCACGCTGGTCGTCAACGTCTCCGCCGGCGCCCACCTCCCCGTCCCTCTTCTGGGCCTGAAATTGACGCGCACGGAAACGACCTCCGAGGAGTGGTGGCCCGAAGGGGGCAAGGCCCGCCCCGCGGTCCCCTACAAAGTGGCGGGCGTCGAGCTGAAAGGGGCCCAGGTGCTCGCCTGGGCGGGGGACAAGCGCCCGCTCGTCACGCGCCACGCCGTCGGCAAGGGCGCGGTGATCGTGACGCTGGTGCCGCGCATGCTCGGCCTGGACGAGCGGGCCCACCCCGCCCTGCCCTTCCTGATGAACGGCCTGACCGAGGGCCTGGTGCCCGTCGAGGTGCGCCGCGCCGACGGCGGCCCGGTCCAGGGCGAAATTTTGTATCAGGTCAACCGAACGAAGACCGGCTACCTGGTGCTGCTCGCGAACAACCGCGGCGTGGACAAGACGCAGAACGGCGTCGCCCGCGTCGATCGCCGCAAGTTCGTGGACGTCATCGTGCGGACGCAGTTGCCCGTGGCATCGTCGAAGGAGCAGACGGGGCCGCGCAACCTCACCCCGACGAAGAGCGGCAGCACGACGGAGATCAAGGTGCGCGTCCACCCGGGCGACGTGCAGGTGATCGACCTCGTGGTGGGGAAGTAGGGAGGTGTTGACGCGCCCCTCACCCCCCAACCCCCTCTCCCAGAACGGGAGAGGGGGAGCCAGAAGGGGAGGCGCCACTTCTTCACCGGACCGTCCACTCACATTCTCCCCCTCTCCCTCCTTGGGAGAGGGGGTTGGGGGGTGAGGGAGCTCACTTCTTGTCCGTCGGCTCCTTGCCGCGCTGATAGATCGGCAGGAACCGATACTCGACGGTCAGCGCCAGCACGGCCATCGACGTGCAGTAGTTCGGCCCCCACCCCGATTCGTTGCCGCCCTGCCACGAGCCGTTGGGCCGCTGATGGCGCAACAGCGATTGATGGAGCTTGGTGCGGTAGGCGCTCCAGTAGCTCCCGCCGACCTGGAACGTCGCCTGGGCCCCGTAGTAGACCGAGTAGAAGTAATAGCCGTGCACGTTGTCCAGCGCGTTGAGGCTCTCGCGCCGCACGAGATGGCCCGCGCCCTTGAGGACCGCCGGGCCGAGGTGCTCCTTCTTGCCCCCGCACAGCTCCAGCGCCAGCACGCCCGTGCCGGTGCAGGGTAGCGTCACCCCCCCGTAGGGCGTGTATTTGAAGCCCGCGGGGCCCTGACAGCGCTTGACGTATTCGACGGCGCGCTCGATGGTCGAGGCCGGCACGTCGCAGCCGAGGTTCTTGGCGGCGCGCAGGGCGAGGAGCTGCCAGCCGGTCACGCTCATGTCGGCCCCGTCGTTGTGCGCGATCTGGTAGCGCCAGCCCCCCTTGTGGATGCCGTTGGTGCGCTGCGCCTTGAGGATCAGCGCCACCGCTTTCTCCAGGGCCTTGCGCACGTCCTTGTTCAGCTCGCCCTTGCTCATCCCCCCCACCTCGGCCAGCATCAGCGTCGCGATGCCGTGGTGGTACATCTGATGGTGCCCGCCCATGCTGGCAATCAGCCCGTTCGGCTGCTGGGCCTTGAGCACCGCCCGGACGCCGTTCTCGATTGTCTTGCCGTAGCGGCCCTCCCCCGGCACGTGCCCCGCCGAGAGGAACGCCATCACCGCCAGGCTGGTGGCCGCCACGTTCTTGTTGTCGCCCGCCGACGGCCACGCCCCTTCGTTGCGCCTCTCGGTGTGGAGGAAGAGCAGCGCCTTATCGACCGCCTTCTCGAACGGCGCCCGCTCGCGCTTGGGCGCCTGCGCAACGGCCCCACCGGCGCACGAGAGAACAAGGAACGAGGCGAGGACCGTGAAACGCATGCTGACTACCTCCGGCTGGGCGAGCCGGGGGCTTTATGCCCCCGGAGCTCTCGTGCTTCGGGGGCATAAAGCCCCCCGGGTCGCCGCTGCCACTTCACTTCTTCCGCGTGTCGGCGAGCTGCTCGAAGTACAGCTTGATCATGCGCGCATAATCGTCGCCATACTTCACCTTCATGTCCTGCACGATGCGGGTCCGCAGTTCGCCTGGCAGTTCGCCCCACTTCTTGCCCGCATACTGGGCCCCGTACTTGGCAAACAGGCTCGCGTCCGGTGCGCCGCCCGTCGCCTTCCCGGTCTTGTTGAACTCGTGGCCTTCGCGCGGCGGGCTGGGCTCGCCGGGCTCCATGTTCTTGGCCATCTGCTGCGCGGCCTTGGCCAGCGACGAGGCGGCTTGCTGCATCGACTTCTGCGCCCCGCGCGACTGGCCCTTGCTCATCTCGCCCTGGGCCTTTTCCATCTGCCCCTGGGCCTTCTGCACCGACTGGCCCGCCTTCTGCGAGCCTGCCTTCGGCGAGCCCTTGGCCGAGCCTTCCTTTGGCGAGCCTGGCTTGCTCGCCGACTGCTCCCCGGCCGCCTTCTCGGCCTGGTTGGCCGCCTGCTCCAGCGACTTCGCCGCGTCCTGTTGCGACTTGCTCGCCTGCCCCTTGTTGCCCTGCTCGGCCTGGTTCTGCGCGTTCTTCATCGCCTGTTCGGCGTTGCGCGCCGACTGCGCCGCCTCGCGGGCCTTCTGCCCGGCCTGCGGCTGGCCGAGCTTCTGGCCCAGCTTGTCCAGGTCCTTGGCCAGCTCGGCCGTCTGCTTCTCCAGTTCGGCCTGCGCCGCCTTCTGCGCCGCGGCCTGCGCTCCGGTGTCGTTCGCCAGCGGGGCCAGCTTCTCGTTCAGCGCCTCCTGGCGCTTCGCCAGTTCCTTCGCCTGCTGGGCCGTCCCGGGCTGGGCCCCCTTGGGAGCGCCGGCCGGCGACTTCGCCAACTGCTGCCCCAGTTGCTTCAACTGCTCGGCGCTCTGCTTGCCCGCCGCTTGCGCCTTGGGCAGCGAACCGGCCTCCATCGCCTTGGACGCCTGCTCGGCCGACTTCTGCGCCGCGACCGCCTGCTTCCCGGCCGACGACTTCTGCCCCGCCTTCTCCCCGACGTTCTCGGCCAGTTTCCCGGCCTCCTTGGCGATGGCGGCCTGCTCCTTCAGGAGCTCCGTAGCGGGATTGTTCTTCGGATTGCCCGCCTCGGCGCGCTGCGTCTTCTCCTTTTCGAGCTCCTTGCGCACCGCCTCGCGGAGGTCGCGCTGTTCCTTGGCCAGCCCCCGCGCCTTTTCGGCTTGCTCGGCGCTCGGCAGGCCCTTCTCGCCCGCCTTGGGGGCCGCAGGAGCCGTCTTCGCCGTGGCGGGCGCCGACTTCGGCAACTGCCTGGCCAGCCTGTCCAGCGCCGCCGCGGCCTGCGCCTGCTTCTGGGTCGCCTGGCCGGCGTCCTTCTTCTGCAGCGCCTTCTCGGCCTGGTTCATCGCCGCACGCGCTTCCTGCAGCGCCTTCTGGTTGCCATCGGCCGGTAACTGCGACGCCTGCTTGTTCAGTTCGCGCTGCTGCCCCGCCATCTGCTCCAGGGCCTTGTCCAGCGCCTTCTTGCCCTCGGCGCCGCTCTTGCGCGCGGCCGCCTGCTGCGCCGCCTTGCTGGCTGCCGCGAGGTTCTTCTGCTGCTTCGCCAGCTCCTGCGCCGCCTTCGCCGGCGAATCGTTCGGCTTGGCGCTCGTGGTGCGCGTCGGGCCCTTCGGCTGCTTGCCGACCTCCTCTTTCTCGAGCTGCTGCGCAACCTTGTCGGCGGCCGCGGCAGCCTTGGCGACCTGCTCCTTGGCCTCGGCCGGCGACTTCGCCGACTCCAGCGCCTTTTTCGCCTCGGCCATCTGCTTCCGCGCCTCCGCCGTCGCCTTCTCGGCGCCCTTCGGCGTCAGCCGGTCGAGTTGCCGGGCCAGCTCGCCCTGCTGCTCGGCCGCCTTCTTCGCCTCCGCGGCGGCCTTGTCCGCGCCGGCTTTCGGGTCGGCCTCGGCCGTCTTCTTGGCCAGCTCGCGCTGTTCGCGGGCGATCTCCGCCGCCTTCGCCGCCGCGGTCTCGCGCCCCCCCAGCTTGTCGGCCAGGTCCTTCAAGGCATCGGCCGCCGCGCGCTGCGCCTTGGCCTTCTCCGCGGCGCCCTTGGCCGCCTCCACCTTGTCCAGCGCCGCGGTGGCCTTCTTCTTCTCCGGCTGGGCCTCTTCCCCGCCGCGTACGTTCTTCGCTTCGGCGGCGACGTCGGCCTGCTTCTTCTTCGCCTCGGCGCTCGGCTGCTCGCCGGGGCGCTCCTTGGCCTGGCGCTCGGCCTCGGCCGCCACCTCCGCCTGCTGCTTGGCCAACCGCCCCGCGCGCTTGGCGTCACTCTCCTCGCCCGCGAGCTGGCGGGCCAGCTTGTCGAGCTTGTCGGCGGCCTTCTTCATCGACTCGCGCGCCTCGGCCCCCGTGGGCTGGCGGCTCGCTTCCTGGGCGGCCTTCTCGGTCGCCTTGGCGGCCTCGGCCTGGCGCTTCGGCGCCTCGTCGGCAGGCAGCTCGCGGGCCTCGCGGGCGATCTCCGCCTGCTTGCGCTTGATCTCCTCGCGCTGCGCGGGCTTGGTGTCCGCCTTGGCCGCCTCCTTCACCAGGTCCGCCTGTCTCTTGGCCAGCTCGCGCGCCTTCTCGTCGGCCGGCTTCTGGTTGTTCAGCGCCTGCTCCAGCCGCGCGAGCTGCTTCTTCGCCTCGGTCTGCGAGGCGGCGAGGTCCTGCTTGCGGCCGTCCATCAAGTCGGCCAGCGCCCGGTTGAGCGCCTCTTGCGCCTTCTCCTGGCGCGCCTCCTGCTTCGGCACGTCCACCTTGCTCAGCGCCTCGGCCACCTCGGCCTGCTTGCGCGCCGCGTCGGCCAGCTCCTTCTCGGCCTCCTTCCCGCCCTTGGCGGCCTGCTCCGCCTTCCGGGCCACGTCGTCCTGATCGCGCCGCAACTCGGCCAGGCGCCGCCTCGCTTCCTGGCGCCGCTGCTCGAGGGTCGGCAACTGGGCGGCCAGCCGGTTCAGCGCCTGCTTGGTCTGCTCCATCTGGCCCAGCGCCGGTCGGGGAAGGTTCTTCGCCAGCGACTCCGCCGCCTTCTTGGCCTGCTCGGCGGCCTGCTTCTTCGCCGTCGCCGCCTGCCCCTTCTGCGGCACGGCCAGCTCCGCGGCCGCCCGCTGAATCGCCTCCTGCTCCTTCTGGATCGCCGCCAGGCGCTCTGCGAGGGGGGCCTTCGCCGTCCGGTCGTTCAGCTCCTTCTGCGTCCGCTTCTGGAGCTCGCCCTGCAAGCGCGACAGCTCGCGCGCCGCCTCGCGGGGATCGTTGGAAAGGTTCAGCGCCCGTTCGAGGTCGCGCGTCAGTTTGTCGAGCTCCTGCGCCGACTTGTCCTGATGCGCCAGAGCGTCCTGCGTGTCGCCCTTCTCGAGCGCCTTTGCCGCCTTGCGGGCCTCGTCACCCTTGAGCGGTTCGCTCCGGGCCAGCTTGGCGCTCTGGCTCGTCTCCGCGCCGAGCTTCTCCGCCTTCTTCGCCAGTTCCTCCTGCTGCCGCGCCAGGTCAGCAAGGCGCTGGCTGGCCTTCTGCTTTTCGGTTTCGGCGCTGGCCTTTGCCAGCTCTTCCTGCCGGCGCGCCAGTTCGCGGGCTTGCTCGGCGGCGTGCTTCGCCTGTTTCTTGCGGGCCTCCTCCAGCGCCTTCTGGAGCGCCGGGCTCTCGCGCGTCAGCTTGGCGAGCTCTTCCGCGACCTTCCGCTGTTCGTTCTTGAGTTCTTCCGCCAGCTTCCGGGCCGTCGGGTCGAGCACCGGGTGCTTGGCCGCCAGCTCCTCGGCCTTCTTGGCCAGTTCCTTCTGCCGGTCGGCAAGCTGCTCCACCTTGGCCTGGTCGAGGCGCTCCTTCGCGACCTGCTCGTTGAGCTTCTGGAGCTCGTCGAGCTTCTTGAGCGCCGAACCGAGCTGGTCCTGGGCGTTCTCGAAGTTCTCGTGCCGATCCGGGGCGCTGGCCTTGCGCTCGGCGGCCTGCTGGAGCGCCCGCTCGGCCTGCCTCATCTCCTTCTCGGCGACGTCCTGGGCCTTGTCCGCGAGCTTCTGTAGCGCCGGGATGGCCGACGCCTCCTCGCTCAACTTCTCGAGCGCCCGCTCGCTGGTTCGGTTCTCCCGACGCAGTTCCTGCACGCGCTTGCCCTGCTCAGGCTGGAGCTCGGCCTGGCCGCGCGACTCGGCCTGCACCTTGAGCACGCCGCGCGCCTCGGCCTTGAGGTCCTGCTTGATCTTTTCGAGCTGCCGGGCGATCTGGTCGCGCTGCGCCACGATCTCTTGCTCGGCGAGCGCCTTGCCGGTCGCGACGACCTTGAGCCTCAGCCAACGGTCGGCCGGGTAGTAGACCGTATGCGGGCCCTTGTAGTGCTTGGGAAGGTTGTCGCGAAAGCGGATCCGGTATTCGATTTCGTCGTTCGGCTTCGCCCGGCCCGCCAGGGCGAACAGGTGCTTGCCGATTGCCTCGCGCGTGTTGGTGCCCTTGAGCGGAATGACCTCTTCGGCGATCTTCTTGTCGCCGTTGACCCGATACTCCAGGTCGGCCCGCGCCACGCCGACGTCGTCGGCCAGGCGCACGTCGATCGGCACGCGATCGTCCGGGCGGACGGTGCGCAGCGTTTCCTTCCCACTGAACTTGATGAGCGCCGGCGGAAGGTCGGGCTTGACGATCAGCGCCCCGCCGTCGAGCTCGGTGCCGATGCGATGGGCCGCGAAACACTCGACGCGGTACGTCCCGCTGGCGAGCGCCGGGAGGGCCAACTTCGCGCCGAGCCCGTCCTCCTGAATCGTGAGGTGATAGGCACGCGTTTGCGGAGCGCTCTTCGTGCCTTCTTTCCCAGTCGTCAGGGCAGCGGTGGTGAAGTGCAGGGTGGCGGACCGGGCCGGCGCGGTGAAGCGGAAGTCGAAGGCGACCTCGCTGTGCTTCAGCGCGGAGACGTCCACCATGCCCACGTGGATTTCCGCGTCGATGGTCCCCCGGGCGTACTCCGGCGCCGTGACGGTGATGAGAGGGCTGTCGGCTGTCAGTTCGACGGGCTTGACGGCGGTGATTTCGTGGGTGTCGCTGACGGCCCAAGATGGGCGTGGGTGGCCTGGCCACCCACGGCCGGGAGCTCCCGCTTCGACGCGATAGGAGACGTTGCCGGGGACCTTGTAGCGGAGGGTGAAGCGGTCTTCCTCGGTGCCGGGGAGCATGGGGAAGCGCGACTCGTTGCCCTCGCGGTCGATGGCGACGAAGGTGGCTTCTTCCGGCAGAACGGCGGACGACGCGAGGCGCCGAGCCCGGACTTCGATGGTGAGGGGTCGGCCAAGGGCGGCGTAGACGTCGCCGGGCTTGACGACGAGCTCAAAAGGCGCCGGCCGGTCGGCGCCGGTCTGCCACGGGAGGAAGAAGCGGCTTGCGAGCTCGCCGTACTCGGACGGGTAGACGAAAGCCGGGGCGGCGGTGAGAAGGACCGCGACGGCGGCGAGGCTGCCGACGATCCAGGTGGGCCGGGCCGAGATGGCGGGCCGGAAGTCGAGCGGCTCGGTGCGGCGGGCGGTGTCTTGCACGAGCAGCCCGATGAGAGCGGGGGAGCCGTGGCTGGCGAGGTCAGCCTCGTCGAGCTCGGTCAGCTCGACAGAGGTGGTGAGGCGCTCGCCGAGGTGGGGGTAGTGTTCCTCGACGGCCGCGGCCAGGTCGGCGGGGGTGAGCCTCCGGCACAGGGGGATGAGGACACCAAAGAAGGCCGTGACCGCGCCGAGCCCGAGCCAGGTGAGCAAGTTGGCCTTGCGGAGGGTGGGCGGCAGCACCTGCCCCATTACCTGATCGAGCAGCAGGGCGGCGCCGGCCGTGAGCGCCAGCACGAGCACCGTCAGGCTGAGGCCGCGCAGGGCGCGGAACAGGCGAACGCGGCGAGCCACGCCGGCGATGCGCTGGCGCAGTTCGGGCGGCAGGGCAATGGTAGACGACATCGTGACAGTCCCCCCAAGTGTGATGGTCCCATCCAGGTCGCTGGCGCCCGGGAGAGGGGCGGGTGAGGCAGTGAGGCAGGGCTCGCCGGGCGAGCGGGCTGGCGGGTGTGCGTAGATTCTAAACGTGAGACGTTGGACAACGCAAGGAGATTGTTCGCCGGATCGAAGCGCGTGGCGCGGATTGACGCGCGACCTCGCCGCTGGAACGAGCGGAACGCGATGAAGCTCGGAGGCCGGAGAGGACCGTTAGAAGCCGTGCGTGACGGACGGCGAGCTCTCCTTTCGACGCCGGTCGGCGACGATGGGCGCCAGCCACGCAGGGAGGCCGGTCCATCGTCGCGCTCTTCTAAGGAGGGACAGGGCGAGGGGAAGACGGATGGAGAATCGCCTCCGCGCCCTCGTATCGCGTAAGTGGATCGCAGCCGACAATCACGATTCGCTCCCGGGCGTAGAGATCTGCGAGTTGACCTTCGTCTTCGGGAACGATTTCGGCGAGGGGAAAGGCGAAGTCCGGATGCACGAGGGAGCCAACGTAGTCGAACCGCACCGGCTGTCCTGCCTCCAGGCGACGCTGAAACCGAATGCGCCATCCGGCAATCGAAGTTTCGAGGAAGCCGGACCGATGGAGGTCCGCCACGACCCATTCGAGGGCATAGCCCCCTCCGGCCGAACACCTGGCACATTCGAGCCGGTACTGCGAAAACAACCCTCCTCCTAGAGAGACCGGCACAACGTGGGTGGCGCCCTGCTGGTTCCCCTTGGGCAGTTCGAGCGGCGCAACCCACCCCCGTCGAGGGCCGAGAAGCGTCAAGGTGAGAAAGTGAACTTCAGGAGGAGTCATGGGACCACCGTTCGGGTCGTGGAGCTCCCGTTCAGCAGGGCCTGGGCGTTGGCCGACTCGAACTTCTGCTGCATGCGGCTCATGTTTCCCATGATCGGCCCCTCGATCGCGTCGCAGTTCCCGTCCTCGTACGTTTGCTGCTCGTTCGCCAGGTAGATCAGCGCGGTGAGCGCTGGGCCGGTGGTCGCATCCAGATACAGAAACGTGAGGCCGCCGTATCCCGCGTCGTCGATGTCTAGCCGAAGAACGCACGGAGGGCCATTCAAGAGCGCACTTGTCCGAATCGCCCACGCCAGGGCGTGCCATTCGGCGTATTGGGTGTAGAAGCCCCTGCCGAATTCTCCGCCACCCGCGGCGACGTCGATCTGGCCGGGGCTCGTCGCCATCTGCTGCGCGTCGGTCCGCCCTGTGCCATGAAAGAGCGTGGGCACGGCTCGTCCTCTCTCGGGCAGGCCTCGCCGCCGGTGGGCCCGTCCCTTCATCGTAACCTCGCACCGTCCGGGATCAAGGCCGCAAACACGCTTGGCACCCAATGACTGTCCGAAGGAGGGACGAGGAGAAATAGTGGCGCGCCCCATCAGGGCCGTAACCCGCCCGCTCACCCCACCTCACAGCGCGGCAAGGAGATGTCGAACCGCGTTCCCTCTCCCACCCGGCTCTGGCACTCGATCCCGTTTTCGCTGCCGGAGCGGGAAAGGCGCGGGGAAGTTCGGGGCCTGGAGCGGACCGTTAGAAGCCGTGCGCTGACGGACGGCGAGCTCTCCTTTCGACGCCGGTCGGCGACGATGGGCGCCGGGCCTGGAGGAAAGCAGATTCACGAGCGCGCCTTCGGATGAGGGACAGAGGAACCGGGACGAGAGGACCGCTCCGTTCCGTCTACCAGGGGGGCCCACGTTGTTCGGAGAGCAGTTGAGCGCCAGCGGGCGCTCTCTCCCCGAAGTGTTCGTCGTGCCCCGCCGCAGGTTGTTCCACCAAGGCCCTACGGCGCGAGCAGGCTCTTCCCGTTGAGGCCCTCGAGGTGGCGAACGACGGCCGCGCCAACGCGCCCCTTGCCTGCTTCCTTCTTGACGTTGAAGATGCACACTTCGCCCTCGAGCGTGAAGGAGTAGGTTGCCGTCACCGTTCCGGCCGTCTTCGCCTCCACGTCGGACGTCTTGGCGCCGAGCCCGTAACGAACCGTCCGCTCCCGCCCCGTGAAGGGGATGGTGATCTTCCCCCGGTGCTTCTTCCCCTTCTCCGGCTCGAGGAGGGCCTTACCCGGCGAAGTCCGCCAGTCCACGACCTGCCCAGTCGCAGTCGGCCCGACCGAGCCCACCTTCCCCTCGTCGAGGGGGCCTGTCAGTTGGAGCTCGCGCTTCAAGTTCGCCAGGGCCTTCTCGACGTCCTGCGCGTGGCACGGGGCGGGCCTCACCCACGGAAGAAGCGACAAGGCCCCGAGCAAGAGCGGACGGAAGTGTCTCATGCCTGGGCTCCGTTCACGGTGAGGCGATGCTTATCCGGCCAAGGAGGAAGGCGTCATCCACCTCCGGGCCGTGCGTCCGGCTTACCAGCCGGACATCCCGAAGAGAGGCCCTGGAGCGCCCGCTGTCCGTTCAGCCGTGGGGAGCCTGCTCCCCTCTCGGGATGTTGTGGGCGCACTGGGCCTCAGAGCGCCCAGAAGGAGCAGTAGCGGCCCAGGGCGCAGCCGGCGGGCCCGAGGCAGGCCCCAAGGTGGTCGCACGACTACGTCTCCCTTACTCCAGATGGCTCGTTCGGCCCTTGTCCCCCCAACCACGTCACCCTGCTTTCTGGAGCTTGGCGGCGAAAACCGAGGGATCGGCGAGGCCGAAGTTGTCCAACTCCGTCCGCACGGCCACCAGGTGATGCTCGAACACCTTATCGCTTTCGGGATACGCGGGCAGCAGGATCACTGCCCCGGCTTCCTTGTGTTCGTAAACGCGGCCCGGCGGATCGTGCCTCGCAGGCCGGCAGGAGAAGCCCAGCGAACGCAGCACTTCATCCAGTTGGCCGTAGGTTACTTCGGTCCGTTTCATCGTTCCTCCCCCTGCTCTTGATGAATCGCCGCCCACTTGAGCTCGCGCATCTTCGCAACGGCCCGCCCGCTCACCGTCTGGCGATTCGGGACGCGGATTCGGACGGTCGTGGCGCCTTTCCGTGGCTGCCGACCGGCCCCCGGGTTGAAATACTGCTGGACAGCAACCCAGCAAGCGCGCTGGCGCGAGGCGTCAAACAAGATCAACAGGACTGGCATTTTCTCCCTGATCCACAGGTTGTAGTCCCGAACGTCGAGGTCAACCACGTGGTCTTCGCTGGCCCCAGTGTCTCCATGGCCTTGAGCTGAAAGTAGACCATCCCAGGCTCGACGTAGCCCTGTTCGTCGAACGTGCTCATGAGCAGGTCGTAGCCATAGTCGCTCCCCAGGCGCTGGACGGTGTGGCCCGCTTTCAGGATAAACCCCTCCAGGTGGTGAACGCTGAGGTCCGCAATCACGTGTTGCCGGGTGCGCTGCTTCCGCGGACCAGGAGCCTGGCGTGCCATGGATTGCCCCGGACGAGTTATGCCTGACTGCACGTTTGCTTATTCTACCCGTCAACTCCGAGGAAGGCTGCGCGAATCGGAGACGACCCTCTGGAGCTCCGGGGCCCAACGTATCGCTCACCCCACCTCGCAGCGCGGCAAGTAGACGTCGAACCGCGTCCCCTCTCCCACCCGGCTCTGGCACTCGATCCAGCCCTTGTGCTGCTGCACGATCCCGAACACCACCGCCAGCCCCAGCCCGCTCCCCTGCCCCACCTCTTTCGTCGTGAAGAACGGGTCGAAGATCCGCGGCAACACCTCCGAGCCGATCCCCTGCCCCTGATCGCTCACCCGCAGCCGCACCTGGTCCCCCGTGACCGGCCCCATTTCCTCGGCCCCGAGCGAGACGTTCTCCAGCGCCACGACGATCTGCCCCCCCTGCGGCATCGCGTCGCGCGCGTTCAGCGCCAGGTTCAGCAACACCTGGCCCATCTGGCCGGGATCGGCGTGGACCGGCCACAGGTCGTCGGCCGCCTCCACCTGCACGCGAATGTTCGGACCAAGCGTCCGCCCCAGAAGGGCAACGGCCTCCTCGACGCAGAAACGCAGGTCGAGGGGCCGCGGCGACAGTTGCGAGCGGCGCGAGAAGCCGAGCAACTGCCGGGTGAGGTCGGCCGCGCGCCACGCCGCCCGCTCCGTGAGCCCCAGCATTTCGACAATCGAGCCATCCACGCCAGGCTGCTGCTGCATCAGCGCCAGGTTGGCCAGGATCGCCGTCAGCAGGTTGTTGAAGTCGTGCGCCACCCCGCCCGCCAGCCGGCCCACAGCCTCCAGCTTGGCCGCCTGCCGCAACTGCTCCTCCAGCGCCTTGCCGCGCGTCACGTCGGCGAGCTGGTAGACCAGCCCCGTCGTCCCGCCCTTCTCGCCGCACACCGGATCGACGCTCACCCGGAACCAGCGCTCGCCCACGGCGACCTCCCGCCCCGAGCTCGTGTCGTCCGCGAACGGCACCAGCGCGAGGCCCGGGGGGCCGAACGCCTCCACGAAGAGGTCGCCGCAAGGGCGGCCCAACAGCGCGCCAGCGGGCTGGCCCAGCAGCACGGCCAGGGCGAGGTTGCAGCGCAGCACGCGGCCCCCGACGTCGAGAAAGGCCAGCCCGTCGTGGATGGCGTCGAACGTCGCTTGCCATTCGCGCGCCGCGGTGCGCGCCTCGTCCTCCGCCTGATGCAGACGGAGCATCGCGCGGACCGTGGCAAGCAACTCGCGCGGCTCCACCGGCTTGGTCAGGTAGCCGTCGGCCCCGCCATCGAGGGCGTGGGCCTTGTCGTCCGTCGTCACGAAGACGCCGGACATGTGCAACACGGGTATGGCAGCGGTCGCGGGATGCGCCTTGATGCGCCGACACACCTCGAAGCCGTCGAGGTCGGGCAGCCCGACGTCGAGGATGATGAGGTCGGGCTGATCGGTGGCCATCTGTAGGGCGTCGCGCCCGTTGCTGGCCTCCCGCGTCAGGAACCCGGCGTGCCGGAGAAAGTAGGCCAGCGAGCGCCGATTGCCTTCGTCGTCATCGACGTAAAGGATCGAAGGAGCTCGGTCCGACATCGTCCACCTCGAGGAAATGGGCCTCGGGCGCCGGTCCCTGAGGGGCCGCTGGCCTTGCCAGCGCATAAAAAAAGGGCCGTGCTGGCTTCGTCGCCAGCTCAACCCCAGACGAGAAGCTCGCCGATTCGGCGAGGCGCGAACAACTATAGGTCGCGGTTTGGTCGAGTGCAACTGCCGAACGACGTTGCCAACAAGAATGCCGATCCCCGAGCCTCGTCGGCCTGCCGGAGCGCGCTCGTTTGTCCCCGCTGTTCCAAATCCTTCTGGTGGCCCTCGGCTCTGCCCTCGGCGGCCTCGCGCGCTGGGGCCTGGGGCTGACCGCCGCGCGCTGGCTGGGCACGCGCTTCCCCTGGGGCACCCTCTTCATCAACGTCTCGGGCTGCCTCGTCCTCGGCTGGTTCGCCACCCTCCTCGCCGCGGGACGTGCCCCGGACGGCGGCGCGGTGCTCGCCCCCGACGCCTGGCGCCTCCTCGTCGCCGTCGGCTTCACCGGCGGCTACACGACCTTCTCCACCTTCGCCCTGGAGTCGGACAAGTTGCTCCGCGACGGCGAGCCTCGCGCCGCCCTCCTCGACGCGCTGTGCAGCCTTTTCCTCGGCCTCCTCGCCACGTGGCCGGGAATGGTGCTGGCGTCGCCCTGAGCGCCGCGAGGGAGGCGCGGGCCCTCTTGCTTGCCGGTTCGCGCTTCACTGGAACAGCCCCGCCGGCACGCCGACCTCCGCCCGCGCCGGCGGAGTGATCCCCAGCGCCCGCGCCAGGATGGGCGCGGCCGCCTGGGGCGCGACGCGCTCCTTGCGCACCCCCTTGCGGACGCCGGGCCCGTAGACCAGCAGCGGCACGTGCGTGTCGTAGAAGTGCGGCGTGCCGTGCGTGGTGCCGGTCAAGTACGTCGAGCGGAAATAGTACGGCTTCTCGATCGCGACCACGTCCGGCGAGCGGTCGGCGTGGAACGAGCGCTGCACTTGCTGCCCGATGGCGTCGTCCTCCGCCACCCCGGCCAGGAGCTGGGTATGGGTGTAGGCCGCCTGCACGCCCCGCTGCTTGACCAGGAAGCCCGCGAGGGCCTGCTCGACCTCGTCCTGCCTCAGGCGCAGCCGTCCGATCAGCGACCGATTCAGGTACAGCCCGACGCCTTCGCTGGCCTTCACCCACGGCTCTCGCGCGCCCACCCTTGCCTTGATCGGAAAGGCCGTGTCGAGGGCCGCCTCCGACTGCTGAACGAGCAGCTTGGGGTCGATGCGGCCGGCCTCGTGGCCCCTGGCGCGTGCCACCTCGGGGAGCGGGCAGACGCCGTGGTCCGCCGTCAGCACCACGACGTAACGCCCCTTGCCCACGCGCCGGTCGAGGTGGGCGAGCAGTTGCTTGACGAGGCGATCGGAGCGCAAGGTCACGTCGAGCACCTCCTGCGAATCGGGGCCCCACACGTGGCCAATGAGGTCGTTGGAAGAGAAGCTCAGCGTCAGGAGGTCCGGCACGTCGCGCTGGCCCAACTTCTCCGCGTCGATGGCCCGGCGAGCGAGGTCGAGCACCAACTCGTTGCCGAACGGCGAGAAGGTCAGCGCCTTCTGGTAGGTCGGGCCCGGGCCCTTCCCTTTCTTGCCCACGAGCAGATGTGGAAACGTCCGCCCGAGGCGCGTGGTCCCCTCTCCCGCCACGTCGTCGGGGCCCGCCTGGCGCACGTAATCGACGTCCGAACGCGACTTCTCCCACGTCTTGCCGAACCAACGGTCGGCGACGCGCTCCTTGTTGAAGGCGCTCGCCCAGGCGTGCGGCGCCGGGCGGTAGTAGGTGGAGGTGACGGCCCGGCCGTGCCGGTCGATCCAGTAACACGCATCGGGGCCCATCCCGCCGGGCAGCACGGCGGCCCGATTCTTGATCGACAGGGCGACGACCTTGCCCTTCCCGCCGGTGGCAACCTTGAGGGCGTCGGCCAACGTGGGCGCGAGGAGCAGTTCGGGAGACCCGGCCCGGTCCTCGTCCTTGTCGAGGGGCGCGGGCACCAACTGATGTTCGCGCGGGCCGACCACGCACGAGACCTCCGCGAGCCGCACGGCGTCGTACCACTCGTTGCCGATGATGCCGTGGCGCCAGGGAGAGCACCCCGTCGCGACGGAGGCATGCCCGGCCGCCGTCCAGGTGCCGGCGTAGGGATAGTGGCAGTTCTGAAACCAGGCGCCCTCGCCGTCGAGGCGCTTGAAACCGCCATCCTCGAACAGGCCGTCCCAGCGCACGAGATAGTCGCCGCGCATCTGGTCGAAGTAGATCAGCACGGCAAGTCGCGGCGGCCCCTCCTCCTTGCCCGGGCCGGTTTCCGGCGCAACGCCTCGCGTGGTGACGCCCCGCGCGGGCGCCGCGAGCGGTGGCGTGGACTTGAAGTAGAAGCTGTCCACGAGGACCAACGCCAGCGCGCCGGCGCCGAGGAGCCCGCCGAGGATCGCAACCTGTTGACGATTGGAAGGCATGGTCCGCGTCGCTCCGAGGGGTAAGGTAACGGGCAGGAGGAAGCATCCCTGTAGGATGGCCCTCCCGAGCCGTCCTACAGCAAACCAAGCCCTGCCGCTCGCCTCAGCGGGTGGGGGCACATTCCTTCTCAATGTAAAGCGCGCCCGGGCCGCGACAAGGACGTTCGCAGTGCCCTCGCGGGGGCCTCGTCGCGCGATCCCGAATTGTAGTCAGGCCTCGCTTCGTGGTATGATCCCCTTTTCCGCGACAGGAGAGGACGGGCCCTCGGCCCCGAGGAGAAACGCCATGAACGCCGACCTGCGCCGCCGCACCGACGACGTCCTCGCCCGTTTGACCCAGCTCCGAGACTCTCTTTGACGTAGCCGCCAAGGTCCTCCAGCGCGACGCCCTGACCGCCCGGATGGGCGAGCAGGGCTTCTGGGACAACCCCGAACGGGCCCAGGAAGTCATCGGCCAGCTCAAGCCGATCAACGGCATCATCAAGCCCTACGAAGAGCTCGCCGGCGCCGCCGAGGACTTGCAGGCCCTCGCCGAGCTCTCTGAAGAAGATGCCTCGTTGGAGCCCGAGCTCGATCCGGCGCTGACCGCCTTCGAGGCGCGCCTCGCCGAGTTCGAGCTGCGCGCCATGCTCGATGGGTCGCAAGACGCCAGCAACGCCTACCTGCGCATCCAGGCAGGGACCGGCGGCACCGAGGCCTGCGACTGGGCGCAGATGCTCCTGCGCATGTACTCGCGCTGGGCGGAGCGCCACGGCTTCAGCGCCGAGATCGTCGATGAGTTGCGCAACGAGGAGGCCGGCATCAAGAACGCCACCCTCTACTTCGTTGGCGATTACGCCTACGGCCATCTCCAGAGCGAGGCCGGCGTGCATCGATTGGTGCGCATCAGCCCGTTCGACTCCAACGCCCGGCGGCAGACGTCGTTCGCCGCCGTGGACGTGATGCCGGAGATCGAGGGCACGATCGAGATCGAGATCAAGTCCGACGACCTGCGGCGCGACACGTTCCGCAGCGGCGGGCCCGGCGGGCAGCACCAGAACAAGACCGAGAGCGGGGTCCGCTACACGCACCTGCCGACGGGGGTGGCCGCCGAGAGCCGCAGCGAGCGCAGCCAGCACAAGAACGACGACATGGCGATGAAGATGCTCAAGGCCAAGCTCTACCGGATCGAAGAGCAGAAGCGCAAGGCCGAGGTCGAGAAGCTCTACGACGAGAAGGGCGAGGTGTCCTGGGGCAGCCAGATCCGCAACTACGTCTTGCAACCGTATACCCTCGTCAAGGACGTCCGTACCGACGTGCAGACCGCCCAGGTGGGGAACGTGCTCGACGGCGACCTCGACGACTTCATCCAGGCGTTCCTGCGCCGCAAGGCCGCGCAGCGCCACAAGAAGAAGTAGCCCACGCTCGTTTAGCGACGCTTTGAAGAAGCGCCCGGGCCCGAACGCTTCTTCGAAGCGACGCTAAACGACCTCCCAAGGAGGTTATGGTGACTGCGCGCACCTTCCTGCTCGCCCTCCTGGTCCTGGCGCTGGCCCGCTTCGATGGGGCCGCCGTCGCGCCGCCCGTCATCAAGACGAGCGCGACGCAGATCGCCCGCTGGGTGAAAGACCTCGGGAGCGACGAGTTCGACGAGCGCGAGGAGGCGTCGAAGAAGTTGCGCGCCGCCGGGGAGGTGGCCGAGGAGGCGTTGCGCAAGGCCGCCCGGAGCAAAGACGTCGAAGTCTCGCGCCGGGCCAAGGAGATCTTGAGCGACTTCAAGTGGGGCGTCTATCCCGAGACGCCGAAGAAGATCGTCGATCTCGTCGGTGCCTACCAGTCGGCCGCCGCCAGCGAGAAGGCCAGCGTGCTCCGCAAGTTCTACAAGGCGGGGCCTGCCGGCTGTCGCATCCTGCTCAAGGTCGCCACGGCCGAGGAAGACCCGCTGGTGCGCCGCGAGGTCTTTGGCAAGATGGCGCGGGAGCTGTCGTACAACATGCCCCTCCTCCTCGAAAGTGGGCGCTTCGACGCCGTCGAGGCGCTGCTCGAGCTCGGCCTGGCGAGCGAGACGAAGCCGGCCTACACCAACTACGCTGCCTACTACCTCCTCGCAAACAAACTCGACCACCAGATCGCCCGCTGGAAGGCGCTCGCCGCAACGCACCCGACCGGCAAGCCGCAGTACGAGGTGCTCTTCTATCTCTATCGCGCCAGGGGCGATCTCAAATCCGCACGCCTGGCGGCGGAGAAGGCCGAGCGCCTCGACCTCGAAGAGTCCGCCCTTCACGAGGCCGGGGACTGGCGCGCCCTTGCCGCCCGTCCCGAGCTCATCAGCACGCCAAACGCCCTCGAGAAGATGGGCTATCGCGCCACCTACGCGCGCCTTGCGGGAGACCACAAGGCGCTCGGTGCCGCGCTGGCCGACCTGCGCAAGTCCGCCGACCGGCGCGGGGACGAGACGGCTGGGCCGCCCCCGGCCGCCAAGGCGCTGTTCATCAACGATCAGATCGCGGCGGCACTTGCCTTGCTCGAAGGCCCGGAAAATCGGTCGCTTCGCTTCGACGTGCTGGTGGCCCGCGCCGACGTTGCCGGCGCGTTCAAGCTGGTCGAGAAGGCCAAGGCGGCCGGCAGCGAGGACGTGGCGGCGCTGGAGCTGATGCAGGCCCGCATCCTCTACCTTTTGGGAGAGAAAGACAAGGGCGCGGCGATCTTCAAGCGCTACCGCGATGACGTCAAGGATGGCACGGCCGAAGCGTGGTTCGCTCACCTCGTCGAGGAGGAGAACCGCGCCGGACTGCGCGAGCAGGCCTTCAAGGACGCGGTCCGGGTGACGGCCGTCACCAAGGACACCGCGCGCGTGCCCCTCCTGCTGCTGTCGAAGCTCTATCCCAACAAAAAGGATGAAGTTCAAGTGGTGTGGTCCCTGCTCTACCGCGAGGGCAAGGGCAAGACCGCCGACAAGCTCTTCGCGGAGGCCCGCGCCTTGATGAACGGGAAAGCGGGGGCCAAGGAGATCGCGGCCCTTGTGGCGACGGTCGAGAAACGGCCCCGGCTGGCCCCGCACCAGATGGCCCATCTGTGGCTGGTCGTTGCCGAAGTTGCCCAGAAATGCAAGCAGGAGGCCAGCGCCATCTCGTGCCTGGAGAAGGCCAACGCAGCCAAGGCGCAGGTCCGACTCGGCGACCTCTTTGCCGCCAATAAGGACTACGCCCGCGCCGCCGTCTCTTACCGCAAGGCCTACCGGATGGCCCTCGATCTTCCCGTTGCCCGTGCCTCCAGCGACGAGGACACGGCGGAACTGGCGCTCTACCTGCAAGGCTGGGCACTCGCCAAGGGCGGCAAGACGGCGCTGGGAAAGAAGCTCGTGGAGCAGGCGCACTGGCTGCCCCTCGGCGATGCCCGGGCTCGCTACGAACTGGCCCGCTCCCTTGGCAAACGCGGACACGCCGCCGGCGCCGAGCGCGAACACGACTTGCTGCGTCGAGTCGGCGAGCCAACCCTCACGGAGACGGAGTCGTTCTACACCGGCGAGGGCCTGCTGGGGGCCGCGACCCCTGCGCTGCGCAAGAAGGACTATTTCCGCGCGGCGACCGCCTTCGAGCAGGCGATGATGCGCTCGTTGCGCCCGACCGTCCACTTCCTCAACCCGGTGGCGCACGTCGGCGTCCCGGCGATGGTCCACCGAGTGCGGGCCCAGGGCCTGCTGGAGAAGGGCAAGGTCGCCGAAGCGCTCGACGAGATCGCGCTGGCCCAGAACGCCCTGCCGGGGAGCATCGACGTGGCCGTGCGGCTGGTGCCGGAGTTGGTGAAGCGCGGCCGCAAGAAAGAGGCGGCCACGGTGTTCGCCAGGGCGCTCGCCGTGCAGGAGAAACTGGCTCGCGATTATCCGCGCTACGCCTCGGCGCACAACTCGGCGGCATGGCTCTCGGCGTGCTGCGGCCGCGACCTCGACAAAGGGCTGCTCCACGCGCGCAAGGCCGTGGAACTGGTGCCCGACGTCGCCGGCTACCACGACACGCTGGCGGAGGTGCTCTTCCAGAAAGGCCTCAAGAAGGAGGCGACCGCCGCGCAGAAGAAGGCCGTGGAACTGGCCCCGCGCCGGGCGTACTTCCGCAAGCAGCTCAAGCGCATCGAGGCGGGCGACCCGAAGGCGCCGCGCCCGTCGGAAGACGACGCGTAGCCCGCCGGCCCGCGACGGAGTCGCGGACTACGTGGCCGCCCACAGTTCGACGGCGGCTGCGACGGTTTGAAAGTGAATGTCTACGACGTCGTGGACGTCGGGCGAGTACCCGCCCGCCATGCAGACGGCGACGGGCAGCCCCGCTTCCCGGCAGGAGCGGAACACCCGCCGGTCGCGCTCCGCCAGCCCGGCCTTGCTCAGCTTCAGCCGGCCGAGGCGGTCCCCCTCGAATGGGTCGGCCCCGGCAAGGTAGATGGCCAGGTCGGCGCGGGCCCGGTGGATCGCCTGCCACAGGCCCTCGCCGAGCGCTTCGAGATACTCGACGTCGCCGGTGCCGTCGGGCAGTTCGACGTCGAGGTCGCTCTGCTCCTTGCGGAGGGGGAAGTTGCGGGCCCCGTGGATCGAGAACGTGAACACCGTCGGATCGGCGCGGAAGATGGAGGCCGTGCCGTTGCCCTGATGGACGTCGCAGTCGAGGACGACGACGCGCCGCGCCCTCCCCTCCGCCTGCATGGCGCGAGCCGCGACGGCGCTGTCGTTGAAGACGCAGAAACCCTCCCCCACGTCGGCGAAGGCGTGGTGGGTGCCTCCTGCCAGGTTCACGGCCACGCCTTCCTCCAGCGCCGACCGGCACGCCTCGATGGTCGCCCCGCTCGACCGCCGCGAGCGCTCGACGAGCTGCGCCGACCACGGAAACCCGATCCGCCGGACCTCGCTCTCGCTCAGCGCCCCCGCCACCACGCGCGCCAGATACTCCGCCGCGTGGGCCCGGCCAATCTCCTCGTCGGTCGCCGCGTGCGGCTCGCGCAGGTCTTCCGCCTTGACGAGCCTCGAGGCCATCACGCGCTGGCGCAAAAGAGCATATTTCGCCATCGGGAAGCGATGGCCCTCCGGCAGCGGCAGGACGTAGTGGTCGGTGGAGAAGACTTTCACAACTCCCGATCTCCTCCTCGGTCGTGGCGCTTTCCCTCGGTATGATAACATTCGCCCGCGGACTTCGCCGAGGAGACGATGACCCACGACCTACCCGACCTCGCCGCGACCCAGGAGCTCGGCCGGCGCCTGGGCAGGCTGCTCTTCCCCGGCGCCGTGGTGGCCCTCGTCGGCGAGCTCGGGGCGGGCAAGACGCAACTGGTCCGCGCCATCGCCGAGGGCCTCGGCCTGACCGACGCCCGCGCCGTCACCAGCCCCACGTTCGTCCTCATCCAGGAACATCAGGCGCGCTTGCCCATCTACCACTTCGACGCTTACCGGCTGCGCGGCGCTCCCGAATTCTGCGAACTGGGCGCGCACGAATACTTTGAAAGCGGAGGCGCGTGTTTCATCGAGTGGGCGGATCGCGTGCGCGAAGCGCTCCCCGAAGAGTACCTGCGGATCGCGCTGGAAGTGACGGGAGAAGGATCGCGCCGCGCCACCATCGAGGGGGTGGGGGAGCGCTACGAAGGGCTCGCCCGGGCACTGAGCTGAGCGAGGAGGGCCCACGGCGAAGGGACGAGCCCGGGCGAGGAGGCATGGTGGGGCGCGGCGAGCGCGTGGGGAGCGCCGTGCCCGCGCCTGCTTGCCGTTTCGTCGAGGGCCGGGAAGGCAAGCTCGGCCAGCGCGCCGCCCCCCCGCACGAGGCCCACGGCGAGAGCCCCGCCCTGTGCCTCCACGACTTCGCGGGCCAGCACGAGCCCGAGCCCCAGGTGCCGGCCCCCCTTGGTCGTCCAGAAGGGCTCGAAGCGCCAGGCCAGCCCTTCCTCGGAGAAACCGGGCCCGCGATCGCGTGCGGAAAGGGAACACCACCCGCCGCGTTGATCCGCGCAGACCGACACGACCTCTCCGAGAGCGGAGGGGCCCCAGGGCGTTTTGCAACCCGGCTTCCAGTGCCGCCTCCACCAAAGCTGGATCGGCCCGAACCATCCGCTCCCCGGGCCCGCGCGCTTCGAGGACCATAGCCCTGCCGTGCTCGACAAGGCGAGCAACGCGGTCCTTCGCCAGCGCTGCGAGCGAAAAAGGGACGAGCGGGCCAACGGCCTGCGTCCGGCCAGTGAAGGTCACGATGCGCCGCACCGTCTCGGCCGCCAGATGCGCGCACGCCAGGCTGCCGCGGAGGCGATCGCAGACCGGGCCTTCCGCCGGTGCCTCGCGCAAGGCAAGTTCCAGGTAGCCAACCACGCCGGTCAGGGCGTTGTTGACGTGGTGGGCCAGGCTCCCTCCCAGCCGGCGCAACAGAGCTTCCTCTCCTTGCGGGGGAGCGAAAGCACCTGGCGTGGCGGGGAAGTTGGACAACGGCAATCCCTCGTGGGATGAGTCGAAAATGGCGACGGCGGGGAGGTGAGGCAGCCCGAGGCTACCCCTATGCCTTTGAGCTCTAGTCCCGATTCAGTCGTTGTCAAATTTCTGAGGGAGAGAATTCAGCCGAGAGAAGAACCGGTAGGCCGAAGACCGCGCCAGCGCGATCTGCTCGAAAGCTTCGCCGAAGCGCCTGGAGCTCGCCCCGGCGAAGCATCGCGAGCAAGCCGGGGCGATTTGCCCAACGGTGCGGAATTAGGAGCGGTAGGACTTGGTTGGCTGTAGGACGGCCCTCCCGAGGCGTCCGGCCGGCTCGGGAGGGCCGGCCGACAAGCATGCCTTTTCCTGCCGCTCGCCTTAGAGGTTGACCTCGACCCCATTGAGGACTTCCTGGGCGAGCTCGGCCATGGTGGTGCGCCGGTTCATCGCGCCGCGCTGCAACCGGCGGAAGGCCTCGGCCTCGGTCCAGCGGTAGCGCTTCATCAGCGCGCCCTTGGCGCGCTCGATCACCTTGCGATTTTGCAGGTTCTGCTTGAGGCTGGCGTTTTCGCTCGACAGGCTGCGCAACTCGGCGAAGCGGGCCTGAGCCACGAGCAGCGCGGGGCCGAGCTGATGGGCGTCGATCGGCTTGATGAGGTAGGCCAGCACGTGCTCCTCGCTGGCCCGGCGAACCAGTTCGTCGTCGCGGTCGCCGGTGATGGCGACCGCGGCAACGACCCGCTCGTTGTACACCTGACGAAGCGCGTCGAGGCCATTGAGGTGAGGCAGGTGAATGTCGAAAATAACGATGTCCGGCTCGGTCTCCAGCACGACCCGGACCATGTCCGTCCCGGTGGCTGCCTCGCCCACGACCTGGTGCCCGAGGGAGTTTTCGAGCGTCTCCTTCAAAAAAAGTCGGACGTTTGGATCGTCCTCCACCACCACGACCTTCAACGAGGTCGGATTGTTCGCCGCACGTTCCATGATCGCTTCCTCTCTTCGATGAGCGTTGGAAGGCACTTTCGTCAGGGCGCCTCAAGGTCGGAGGCAAGTCGCGTGCCGAACTTCCCTCGGGCGGAGAGGACCAGCCCTGGCGCTCGCCTCTCCAGCCTATCAGCCCATTTCCGCGATGCCAGAGCAAAAAAGAGCGAAAACGGGGGCGATGGGTGCCGGCTCCAGGCCCTTCAAGAGGCCGGCGCCGCGGGGAGGACGATGCGGGCCCGGAAGCCGCCTTCGGGGAGGTTCTCGCCGAAGGCTCGCCCGCCGTGAAGGTGTGCGATGTGCCGTGCCAGCGCCAGCCCGAGGCCGAACTGCGCGTGCCGTGAGGTCGAGAAGGGCTGCTCCAGCCAGCTCAACTGTTCCTCCGTGGCGCCGGGGCCGTCGTGGTGGACGCTGCACTCGACCTCGGCGGGCCCGGGCGGCTCGCCGCCTAGCGCCGCAACCCTCACGACAACTTGCCGTTGCGCCGCCTGACAGGCCGACTGAAGAAGCAGCGGGATCACCTGTCCCATCCGGCGGGCGTCGCCGCAGATCGGAGCGAGGCCCTCGTGCTCGAAGCGCACCTGGAGCTCGGGGAAGCGCCGGGCGAACGAGGGCACGAAGGTGCCGGCGAGTTGGGCCAGGTCGAAGGGGGCCAGCGCGAGGGTGACGGGGCAGACGAGGTCCACCACGGCGTCGAGCTCTTGCCTGCACAACTCGGCCCGCGCCTTGAGGTCGGCGAGCAAGCGGTGCTCCAGCGCCTGCCCGCCCGCGAGGCGGCCCTGGAGGATCGCCACGGTGGAATAAACCGTCTGGAGAAGGTCGCCGACTTCGTGGCGCAAGGTCCGCGTCACCACTTCGAGAAGGCGCGGCGAGGGGGGGGCCCCCGGCCCGACTGGCGCGGTCATGGCTCGGCCGTCCTTTGGGTGAGAGGAATGAGGGCTCCACTGGATGCGCAGGAGTGCGCACAAACCCGTCCGCGACTGCGAATCGCGCGCCGCTTGCCCCTTCACCAATACCTGATCGCAGCGGGGGCGTGCAAGGAAATACTCGGGAACGATTCTTCGCGAGCCCTGGTGCCCAGGGCGCGGCGATTGCTCTGGGACGGAAATAGCTTGCGGCGGGCCTGCGCCTGGGGTAGCGTGCAGACTGCCCGTCCCCTCTTTCGGGAAACCTGTCATCGAGAAGGAGCAACCATGCGCAACGTTGGAAGGTGCCTGACGTGGGCCCTCGCGGCCACGTCCGGGCTGGGGCTCGTCGGCGAGGCCTCCGCGGCCGAGCCGGTCGTCCGCCCCGCGGGGGTGCATCGGATGGAGATCTACACCGGGACTCAGCGGACGGTCCGCTACTTCCCCGGCGAGCTCTCGCCCGGCGATAATACCTCGCTGCGCGCGCTGGAGCGGGCCGAGAACGAATCGACCTACGTCGAGGACCTCCGGGCGCTGCGGGCGCAATACGCCTCCGAGGAGCGCCTGTTCGACGCCCAGCGCTTCCGGGCTCAGCAACAGCTCTACGGGATGTCGATCACCACGAGCGGCTACAGCAACCTTCTGGCGGGCGGCTACGCGAGCGGCTACGGGGGCGGCTACGGCCGCGGCTGGGCCACCTACCCCTACACCTCCCCCTCCTCCTGGATGGGCGGATACGCCCCACTGGCCGGCAGTTCGACCACGGTGACGCGCAGCCTGGCCAACGGGGTCGGGGAGGAAGGCGTCATCAAGGACGCCCTGGCGCAGGTCGTGGCCCGCCAGGCGACCGCGGAATACGCCGCGTCCGTCGAGCAAGGGCTGGAAGTGGCCATCTCTCGCGCGGCAGACTCTCCCACCCTGCGGACGGCGCTCCGCTTGCCCGACCGAAGGCGCACTCCCGAAGCGTTCGCGTCGTCGGAAGAGGCCCCCGTCGTCCTCACGCTCAAGGGCGGGAAGCGCGTCCTGGGCCGGGAGTTTGCGGAGACCAAGGACTGGATCACCGTCACCACCCTCGACGGCCGCAGAATGCGCATCCGCCCGAGCGAAGTGAACCAGATCGACGAAGGCAAGGCGGTTCGCCCCGCGGGAGGCTGAGCAGAGCGCGTCCGTGGAATCGCTTCGGCGAGCGGCAGGAAAAGCCTCCCTGTAGGACGGCCCTCCTGTGCCGTCCAGACGGCTCAGGAGGGCCGTCCTACAGCAAACCAAGTCCTGCCGGTCGCCTTCCGCGGAGCGCAGCGCAACCGCCGCGCTCCGCGGAAGCGGCTATGCGGTTGCGGCCGGTGGGCCGAGGAAAAATGATCTGGGCAGCCGCGACGCGATGACGTAGCATGAGGGAGGCCCCAAGAACAGAGGCGAGCAGGATGCTCTCCTCACCCGGGCCTTGGTCGCTTTGCCTGACAGGGAGGTCAGCCGTGACGACACTTCGCTATTTCGCTTTGAGCCCCCAATCCCGCTTGGTCCGCGTTACCCAGTCATCCCTCGACGCCCTCTGGCAGGGCCGCCTGCGCGCCAACGCCCTGGGCTGCTCCGCGGGGCGCGAGCTCCGCCTGATCAGCGTCGAGTGCGAAGGCCTGCGGCCGACGCGGGCCTACCTGCTCCGCCTGCCGCTCACCTGCGGCCGCTTCACCGTCGAGGACCACCTGACCCTCCGGCTCTTCACGATGCCCGACTGCGTCACCGAGCGGGAAAACGTGCGCCATCACGGCCGCGGCTGGCCCGACGACCTGCTCTCCCAGCTCGCCGTCGCGCTCGACGTGCCGGTCGCCGACCTCCCCTCGCCCCTGCGCATCGGCGGCCCGCTGTTCGTCGCCGCCTCCACCGGCGCCACCCCGCGAGAAGCGCTGCGCCTGTTGCGACAATGAGGGCCCCAAGACGACGGGCAGGATTTGGTTTGCTGTAGGACGGCCCTCCCGAGCCGTCCTACAGGTAGGCTGGTTTCTGCCGCTCGCCCAAATGAAGGAACGCGGCCCCCGGGCTCATCCTTCCAAACGAAGCACCGCCGCCTGGAACCGTTCCTGCGGCGCCGGCTCCTCCTCGGGCAGCGCCGCCCAGGTGACGCCGAGCAAGCGCCCGACCTCGTCGCGGCGCTCGATGGCAAAGAGCAGCACGGCCCCGCCCTGCGGCCGGACCGCGTTCCGCAACGCATCCGCTACCGGGCAGGGAGCATCGAGCCCGGACTGGACAATGGTCTGCCCGGGGCGCAGTTGCCCGCAGTCCGGCCGCTCGGCGCCTTGAAAAACGAGCACCTCCGCCTCGTCCTCCGCGAACGCCTCCTCCAGCAGTTTGGCGAGCAAGTCCGGCGCTTCCTGTCCCGAGCGCACGACGAAGCGATCGTCCACCGCGGGGGGGGAAGCGAACGGCACGCCCGCGTAACGGCACACTTCCCGGCACAGTTCCGGCAGTCGCAGGGCCTCCAGAACGGTCGGCGCGATCGGCGTCATGGCTCCCTCACCCCGCGGCGCAACCTTTCCTGCCCCGCGCCCCGGCGCACAGCGGAAGGTCCGGTGGCCGGACGCGCAAGAAGCGACGGTCGCAGCGCCGGCAGCGATAGGGCTGCACGAGCAACAACCACAGGGGGGCCTCGTACCAGCGGTGGGGCTCGGGCCAGGCACGAGGGCTCAGACAGTCGGGACACGGGTTGAACATGAAGGGAGTGAAAGCAAACGTCGTGCCGAGGCCCGCCTTCGTGCTTCTATCGGCCCGCTGGCTCGGCGGGCTCGAGAGAGGGGGCCTGTGCGGGAAGGATAATGGCCTCGTACGACTGCCCCAGCCAGGCGCCGAGCTCCTCGGCATCCAGGCGGGTCGCCAGCAGACAGCCGTGCATCCATCGTCCCCCTTCGGGGACGACGCGCACCACGCGGGCCAGCAACGCCCCGGCCGTCGGCGAAAGCGGCTCGACAATGAGCATGGTGTCTTGCGGCAGCGGGGCCTCCAGGTATAGCCCGATGCCTCCGACCGAAATGTTGCAGAGCGTGGCGAGTTCTTCCCCGCCCACACCGCGCACGCGTGCGGCGCGGTTGCACAGGACCCGGGCCATCGCCCGCCTCTCGCTCCCGCGCCACCCCTCTCGGGGGACGTGCCCCTCGTCTTCGATGACCTCGTGCTCGACCCGCGCCTTGCCTTTTTTCTTGGCCCCGTACATGAGGGCATCGACCCGCTGAATCATCAGGTCCACGTCCCACGCCGGGCGGAGGAACGTGATGGCCCCGACGCTCAACGTCACCGGCCAGCCCCGCAGCGCCATCTCCTGCGAAAGGAGGTTCTGTAGGCCCGCCAGCAGGGCGACTGCCCCGTCGGCGCCGTGGACCGGCAACAGGAGCGCGAACTCGTCGCCCCCGAGTCGGGCCAGGAGGCCCGTGGTGCCCAGTTGCTGTTGGATCGTCTCGACGACGTGCCGCAGGGCGTCGTCCCCCGCCGCGTGTCCCAGCCGATCGTTCAGTTGCTTGAAGTTGTCCACGTCGAAGTAGGCCAGCGTCAGGGGCGCGGACGCCCGGCGGGCCCGCTCCGCCTCGACCACCGCCGCCTCGTAGAAGGTCCGGGCGTTCGCCGCCCCGGTGAGCGGATCGGTGCGGGCGAGCCAGCGCTCGCGGCGAACGCCCGCATGAAGCCGAGAGACCAGGCTGCAGGCGAGCGTCAGGGTCCCAAAGCGGACGATGCCGTTCCACACCCCGGCGCCGGGGGGGATCATCGGGTTTTCGATCGTGTCCACCAGGTGCCAGGCCACCGACCCGCCCAGGGCGAGGAGGATGCCGTGGGGAAACCCGCCCCACCAGGCACACGCTACTACGGGCACGAGGTAGAAGATGCTGCAAGAAAGGTTGGGCCCGGTCGCGAGGTCCAGCCACGCGATCAGGGCGACGAAGAGCGCCCCCCCGGCGACGAGGAGGGCCCCGCGCAGTCCGTTCTCGCAGCCAGCCGGCGGCCCGCTGCCAGCGCGGGCGTCTGCCCTCGCGGGGGAGCGCGCTTTCCGGGATGGCCTGTTCGGTGCCGATTTCAGGTCGTTGGTCATTGCACAACGTCGAGTCGGGTTGGTATTTCTCTCGCCCCATCGGGGCCCACTTCGGCCCGCGATGCTCTAGAGTAGCTTACGAACCGCTCCCGTGCCGCCGAACGAAGGAGGAACGATGACCACCCCCGACCTGGAAGCCCTGTTCTACCGCCCCGCGCCGGTCAGCGCCGAGGAGCAGGCAAGCCGGCGCCGCGAGAGCAGCGCGAAGTTTCGGCCGCCCCCCGTGAGGGCCGACCGCGCGCCCTATCGCCTCGCCCTGGCCTCGATCTGCCCCGCCCGCGCCCGCGCCGTTGAGGGCGCCGGGCGGATCGTCTTTCACGTCGTCGGCGACACCGGCGGGGTAAACGGCGTCGGCGCCCAACAGAACGTCGCCGACCACGTGACCCGGCAGGTCCACGAGACCAAAATGCCCGACCAGCCGTCGTTCTTCTAACACCTCGGCGACGTGGTCCACTACCACGGCGAGAACGATGGCTACCACGACCAGTTCTACCACCCCTACCAGGACTACCCGGCGCCGATCTTCGCCATCCCGGGCAACCACGACGGCGACACGCCCGATCCTCGAGACACGCTCCAGGCCTTCATGGACCACTTCTGTTCCGCCGAGGCGCAACACCGCCCCGAGGCCGGGCACTCCGACCGCCCGACGATGACCCAGCCCAACTGCTACTGGCGGCTGGAGGCGCCCTTCGTCACCTTCGTTGGCCTCTACTCGAACGTCTCCGGCGAGCTCGACGACACCGACGCCGGCGAGACGACCCAGCGGGACTGGTTGACGGAGGAACTGCGCTCCGCCCCGCGCGACAAGTGCCTGATCGTGACCGTCCACCACCCCGTCTACTCGCTCGGCAAGCACGGCGGGACCAAGCGCGTCCGGGACGCCCTCGAGCAGGCGATGAAGGCGAGCGGCCGCATGCCCGACGCCGTCTTCACGGGGCACGACCACTGCTACCAGCGCTTCACCCGCAAGCGGGAGGGCTGGCAGGTCCCGTTCCTCGTGGTCGGCGCGGGCGGCTTCGCCGGCTACGACGACCTGACGCGGGTGAAGGCCGACATGGAGCCTCTGCCGGACGTGACGCTGGAGGCGCACAACGACAAGCGGCCCGGGTTCCTGCGCGTGACCGTGACGGCGAAGAAGCTGACGGGCGAATACTTCACGGTGCCGAGGGTGGGGGAGGAAAGCAAGGACGCGAAGCGGCGGGACAAGTTTACGGTGGATTTGAAGAGCCACCGGGTGGGGTGAGGGCGAGCGGGGCGGCGGCGAGCCCCCACTTCGAGGCGAGCGGGGGGCACACCCCCCCCGCTCGCCGTTGACGAGCCGCTGGAGCGAGCGGCCGGCATCGACGAAGTCGCCGCCGACCTTGGTGCGGTCGATCTCGACGCGAAACGCCGTCTTGCCGGCATCCGCCGTCAGCAACTCGACCTTGTACCAGCCCCGCGCCCAGCCGAGCGTGGCGAAGGCGAGGAAGACGGCGGCCAGGATTGCCAGCAGGTTTCGCATCGCCCCTCCTCTCCTCCGCCAACAACAGTTGTTCCAACTCCTCATTCTACACGGGGCCCCCTCTGAGAGGAAGGCCCTGAAAGCCCCTTTCCTGGCCTTGGCGCCGGCACAACCGGAACTTCTGTGCCCCTTGTTGACGCCTCGCCCCGCCCATCCTCCCGACGAGATCGGCCCGCTCGGCCCCCTACCCTTCCGACTTTGGCCTCCCGGCCGGCTTCTTCGCCGGGAGATGCGCGGGCACGTCCGCCTTGCGCGGGCGCACCGTGTCGCCGAGGTTCACTTCCCTGGGCAGGCACCCGACAACCACCCACTGCCCCGCTTTCACGCCCGCAGTAACCTCATAACGCCCATCGGTAACCTCATAACGCCCATCGGTCAACTCGCTCAACGTCACGCTGACCTTCCGCACCACGTTCTTCTCATCCAGCACCACCACATACGTCTCACTGCCATCGAGCCCAACGCCCTGGGTCACCGCCGCCACGGGCACCAGGAGCGCCTGGCGGGGCTTGCCCAGAGAGACCCGCACCCGCACGAACAGCCCTGGCAGGAGGTCCAGTGCCGTCACAAAGGCCGCGCGCACCGGCAGCGTGTCCGTATTGGGGTCGAAGGGCCCCTCGATAAAATCGATCTGCCCCACGTGGGGATAGCCCTTTTCGTCTCTCAGGCCCATGAAGACCGGCACCCGCTCCCCTTTCGCAACTTTCTTCTCGCGCCGCCAGCGCGCCAGGCGGAGGAAGGTCCGCTCATCCAGGTCGAAAGAGGCGCGGAGCGGCCCTTCACCTGCGATCGCCGCCAACGGCCGCTCCGCGCCCGCCCGTACAAACGCCCCGGCGGGGAGGAGGGAACGGCCGATCTTGCCGGCGATCGGCGCCGCGATGCGCGTTCGCTCCAGGTCGAGCCGGGCCAGCGCCAGGTTGGCCTCGGCGATTTTCTTGCCCGCCTCCGCGTCCGCGTGGTTGGCAAGGGCCCTCTCGAAGTCGTTGCGATCGAGCGCCTTCTCGGCGAGAAGCCGCCGCGCCCGGGCCAGTTGTGTGGTCGTCATCTTGTGCCGCGCGGCCGCGACGGCCACCTCGGCCTCGGCCTTCTCCACCTTGAGTTTCTGAGCCCGCGAGTCGAGCTCGAACAGCACGTCGCCCTTCTTGACCCGAGCCCCGTCGCGGAAATGGACTTTCGTGATGGTCCCGCTCATCGCCGGCCGTACCTCGACCATCTCGGAGGCCTCGAGCCTCCCCGTGAAGTCGGCGTGATCGGTGAATTCGCGCAAGGCCAACTGCGTGACCGCCACCTCCGGCAAGGGCCGCTGCGCGGGTGCGCCCGGCACGGCCTGAAGGACCGCGAACAGGGCCAACGCCCCTCGCCCGAGCAATCTCGACATGGTCCACCTCTTTGACGTGCAACGCCCTACCCAATGATCTGCTTCCGCCGCGCCACGTAGTCCCACACGACGTAGCGGTCGAGCTCGCGCCCCGCCGTGAAGAACACCCGGCCCTTCGTCGATTCCGCCAGCCGCTTGGCGAAGCGCACGTCCTCCTCCGACTGGTTCCAGCTCGCCAGCAGGAAGATGTTGATCGTGATCCCCTCCTTCGCGCACAGTTGCGCCTCGCGCAGCGTGGCCGACTCGGTCCGCGGGTCGGGAGGGTAGAGCAGGTAGAGCTGTTCGCCCTCGAAGTGGGCGGTCGGCAGGCCATCGGTGATGAGCATCACCTGCCGGTTGGGCGTGTCCTTCGACGCCAGGAACTTGCGGGCGAGCTGGAGCGCGTGCTGGATGTTTGTGAAGTGCGGTGGGACTTGCATCTCGCTCAGGTTCGGGTCGCTCATGTCGGCGCGCAGCCGCACCACCGAGTCGTACACCGTCACCGGCTTGGGCATCAGCGCGGCCACCTCCGAGACGTGTCGCGGCTTGGCGAACGTGTACATCTCGATGAACTGGAGGAAGTCGCCGGGGTACTCCGTGCGGATCAGCCCATCCAGGGCCAGCCCCATGCGCTTGACGTTGACGTACTGGCCGTCGTAGCGCATCGACCCGCTCATGTCGAGCAGCACCGCCGAGGCGCACTTGGGGTTGTTGCGCGTCTTGTGGATGACAATGTCGTCCGTCTTCAGCTTCACCGGCAATCCCGGCCCGTCGCGCAAGAGCGCGTTGGTGAATGAGGCGACGACGTCCATGTTGCCCACGGAGTCGCCGAACTCGTAGGCCTTGGTCTGCTGCATCTCGACGGCGCCCTCGCCGACGATCGGCCCCTGGTGCCGCCCCGAGCGCGACGCCTGGATCTGCTCGAAGATCTTGACGAGCAACTTCGACTGAAACAGCCGGTAAGCGCGCGGCGTCATCTGAAACCCGCCGCGGGCGCCTTGCTCCACCCCCTGCTGCTCCGCCATCTGGCGCAGATACTCCTGGACCTGCTGCTGCAGCTCGCCGAGCTGGCGGACGTCCCCCGGCTCCGCGAACTTCGCCAGTTCGTCGAGGTCGATCACGCCGATCTGCGCCGTCTTCGCCGCTTCCTCCAACTGCTGGAGCAACTTGTCGATCGCCTCCAGCTCCTGTTTGACCTCCAGGGCCTTCGGCACCGACATTGGCTCTCGGCCGGTGAACTCGTACTTCGACGCCAGCTCATCGACCTGATACTTCTCGCCGAGGCGCTCGGCGAGGTGGAGCAACTGGCGGGCGAAGGGCCCGTGCTCGTCGCCGGAGCGATACCAGAGCTGTTCGAGCTCGTGGAGCTGCTCCTCGCGGACCGCCTGCTGAAAGGCCCTGGCGATCTTCGCGGGCGGCTTCGTCTCGGCGGCGCGGTCGTGAAAGTGCTTGTGCGCCGCGGCCTGCGCGGCGCCGGTCTCGTAGGTTTCGAGGATGCGCCTCTTGCGCTCGCGCAGCATTTCCAGGAGGGCCTCGAGGCTGGGCCCGAGCCCGCGAATCTGGCTGGGATCGATGCGGACGGCGTTGGCGAGCTCTTCCTCGGTGAGGCGGCGCATGTTGCCGTAGTGGAGCAGGTGCTCGAAGGCCGGCGACACCATGTCCGGCGGCGGGGCCGTCGGGCTGGGGAACTCGACAGGGTCGAACTTCTGGTAGGTGTGGATGATGCCGCCGAGCATGTTCTTCGAGGTCATCGCGTCCTCTGGCGTCGAGACGAGGCGGTGGTTCTTCGGTTGGGCCCTCTCTTTCATTGTAAGCAGATTGCTTGCACGAATGCGAGGGGGGCCGCCGAGCGGCGCGGCCCCCTCGCATTCGCTCATTCGGGGCACCCGACGAGGACGAAGGCGGCCCAGTAGTACGGGTGGGCGTAAGGCGGCTGGTCCTTCGGCCCATCGGGGGCCCTCACCCTGGGCAGTTCCTTCGCCCCCGGCCCGCGCGCCAGCCCCGCCCCAATCCCCTCCAGCCGCTTCAACGCCTCCGCACGCGGCAACGCCCGCAACCACGCCTTCGCCTCCGCCAGCGCGGCCGCCTTGCCCAGCGGCGCTTTCAGCCCTTCCCTCTTGCCCAAAAGGTTCTGGTAGAAGCGCTCCATGAGCAAGGCCGTGGACAGGTCGTTGACGCTCCACCGGCTCAGGCACACGCTGCGGGCGCCTGCCAACTGCAGTGCCTGGGCGAAGCCGACGAAGCCCTCGCCGCGCTCGTGCTTGCCCAGCCCCGTCTGGCACGCCGAGAGCACCACCAGATCGGCGTCGAGCGACCACCCCGTCAACACCTGCTCCGCCGAAAGCTCGCCGCTCTGTCCCTCGCCAAGTCGGTCGCGCGAGGCCAGCGGCTTGTCCGAGCGCGCCTCGCCGTGCGTCGCCAGGTGGACGAAGCGCGCCTTGCCCAGTGCCCCGTTGCCCGCCAGTTCCGCCAGTTTGCTCGCGCTGGCGTCGCTGCCCAGCAGGACGGTCGGGCGCTCGCCCGCGAACAGTTTCGCGAGGGCGCCGACCTCGTAGCGCGTGCCCGGCAACGGCTGCCAGTCGCCCCCGCGCGCCGCCACCAGCCGGTCGCCCTCCCGCTGTGCCGCCAACGCTTTCGGCGCTGGCCCTGGCGCCAGCAGCACGCCGAGCTTGCCCGCCGGCACCTGGAGCGTCAGCTCCTTCGCCTTCGTGGTGCCCGGTCCCAGCCGCCAGACCTTCACGCGCGCAACCTTCTCTGCCCCGGCTATCGCCTTTGGCAGATCGGCAAGGGCACTCAAGGGCGTCTGCCCGTACTGCAGCAGCACGTCGCCTGAGCGCAGCCCCGCCCGGGCGGCGGGAGAGCGCGGCGGCACGACAGTCAGCAGCAGCCCGCCGGGCGGGAGGGGCAGTTCGGCCTGTTCGGGGCCCTTGAAGGCGGGGTCGCCGAGGGCCACCAGCCCCGAGCTTTTGGGCCGAGGCTGCTGCTTGGCGTGGGCGAACAGCGAAACCGACGACGCATAACTGACCGTGAGGCCCTCGGCGATGGCCTCCACCGGCACGCCGTCCATCGCCGCGGACGGCAGCACGACGAGCTGGCGCACGCCCTCGAGGTGTTCGGCCAGGGGCGCCAGCCGCTGCGCCCGCAACTTGCGAGCGAGCGGTCGCCAGTCGCCCCCCGGGCTCGCGAGGGCCTCGCGCACCTTGCCGGGCAGTTGGGCGTCGGCCTTGGCCCAGGCCTTGGCGGGCCCGGTGCCGGGCAGCCGCGCCCAGACGGGCTCGCCGCGCGCCTTGAGCAGGACCGCCCAGTGCTCCCCCTCCAGGTCGAGCCAGGCCAGGAACGCCCCGTCGCGGGGGAGCGCCTTCTGGATGGCTTTGGCCCCGAGTGCTTGCCCTGCCACGGGGCCATACTTCTCCTCCAGTTCCCCCGTGAACTTCGCCAGCGCGTCCTGCGCCTTCAACTGCTCGTCCAGCAAGCGCCCGCGGAGCGCCTCCTGGGCTGCGCTGAGCTTCTTGACCGCGGCCAGGCCCTGCAAGCGAGCCTCGGCGGAGCGGAGCCCGGCGAGGAACTGGGCCTGGCGCTGGCGCTCGGGGGCGGGGCGCTTCAGCCGGGCGGCCAGATCGTCGCCAGTGCCCCGCCCCAGGGACTCCTCCAGGCTCTGCCACGCGAGGGCGGGCTTCCCGTTGCGGGCTTGCAGGGCCGCGAGCAGCGGCAGCGGCGAGCGCTGGCCGGTGACGGCGGCGCGGTCGAGGCCCGTCGCGGCGAGCCAGGGGCGAATGCGGGCGAAGATGCTCGCGGCCTTCGCGGTCAACTCCTCCGCCTCCGCGTATTTCCCCTGGGCGTGCTGGTTGAAGGCCAGGTTGTGGTAGGAGCGGGCCGTGAAGGGGTGTTCCTGCCCGAGGGCCTTGCGGTAGATGGCCAGGGCCTTGCGGTGCCCTTCCTCGGCCTCCGCGTACATCCCCTGCTCGGTGTAGTTGAAGCCCAGATTGTTGTAAGCCCCGGCCACGTGGGGTGCTCCTCGCCCAGCGCCTTGCGGTAGATGGCCAGCGCTTTCCGATAGCCCTCCTCGGCCCCTACGTACTTCTGTTGCGCTTTTTGATTGAGCGCCAGGTTGTTGTAGCTCGTGGCCGCGATCGGGCTCTGATCGCCGAACCATTCGAGGCGGATGGCCAGCGCCTTGCGATGGCCCGTCTCGGCCTCCCCGTGCTTCCCCTGACTGTCCAGGTTCAGGGCCAGATTGTTGTAGCTGGTCGCGGTGGGAGGGCTCTTCTCCCCATGAACCTTGCGGTCGATCGCCAGCGCCTTGCGAAGCCCCACCTCGGCCTCGGGATGCCTCCCTTGCGCGTCCTGATTTCGAGCCAGGTTGTTGTAGCCGGTGGCCGTCAGGGCATGCTCCTCCCCGTGGACTTTGCGGAAGATCGTCAGTGCCTTGCGGTAGCCCACCTCGGCCTCGGCATACCTTCCCTGCGCGCTCTGGTTGCCGGCCAGGTTGTTGTAGCCTGTCGCCGTGCGGGGGTGCTCCTCCCCCATCGCCTTGCGGCAGATCGCCAGCGCGATGCGCAGGCCGGCCTCGGCCTCGACGTACTTCCCCTGCGCCTGCTGGTTGAGGGCTAGGTTGTTGTGGCTTTGCGCCGTCTCGGGGTGCTCCTCCCCGCGGCCCTTGCGGTAGATGGCCAGCGCCTTGCGGAGGCCCACCTCGGCGTCCGCGTACTTCCCCTGCGCCTGCCGGGCCAGGGCCAGGTTGTTGTAGCTTTCGGCGGTGTCGGGGTGCTTCTCCCCATGCGCCTTGCGGTAGATCGCCAGCGACTTGCGGAAGCCCCCCTCCGCCTCCGCGTATCTGCGCAGCGCAAACTGGGTGCCCGCGAGCCCGGTATAGCACCGGGCGGTTTCCGGACAGTCCTCTCCCAGCACCGAGCGAGAGACAGCCAGGAGCTTGTGCCGCAGAGGGAGCGCCGCGGGTTGCTTGTCCCCAGCCTCCAGCGCCGCGGCCTGCTCCTCCAGCGCCAGGCGACCCGCATAGGCCCGCTGCTTCTCCCCCCCAGCGCCCTCCACCGCCTTTAGCGCCGCGGCCCGCCACCGCGCGTTCGCCGCCTGCCAGTGGTCCTTGCCTTGCTTCCCGGCTCGCAAGTTGGCCAGTTCGTCCGCCGCCTTCCTGGCCTCCGACCACTTCTCCGCCTGTTCCAGCTCCGCGACCCGCGTCTCCAGCTTCGCCGCTTTCCGGGCGTCGTCGCCTCGAAGCAGTCGCTGCCACGCCGGCTTGACCTCGCCCGCCTTCGGCGCCGCCCCGTCCGCGGCCAGCACCGCCGTCAACAGTCCCCCGCCCAGCGCCCAACGCATCATCGCGTGCATGGTCGTTCCTCTGGAAACTCACTCCGCCTTCATCACCGGAAGGCCCGTCAGCCCCACTTCGACGATGCCCGGTTGTTTCTTCCACCAGGACGCCAGCCTCTCCACGGGCGCCGCGCCCAATTCCACGGCACCGGGGCCGCGCACGTCCACGCCCCCCGCCGTGGTGACGTGCAGATCGCCGCCCACCTGCCGCCACACCGCCCCGCGCCGGCCGGGCGCCTTGCCCCACGGCGCCACCCCGTGCTTGCTCCGCCACTCGGCATAGGGAGGCAACGGCTCGCTGCTGACCACGGCCAGGAACACGTGCAGCCCCACGCCTTCGGTGAATTCGTATTGCAAGCGCTCCCCAGCCTGCGGATAGACCAGTTCCTCGGCCGCTGCCGGCGGCTGCGTCTCGGCGGGCGGATCGAGCAGGAACTCCTTGCCGTCGGTCGCGTAGGCGATCAGGTAGCCGTGGGCCCGCCGCGACAGCACCACCGACACCTTCGCCCGGTCGCCCACCCGGGCCGAGAAACTGTTGCCGCCAAACAGCCCCCGTTCCACTCCAACCACGCCCGGCTCGTCGTCCAGCGCGGTATGCCGGACGTCGAACCGCAGCACCGTCGGCGGCCCCACCCGGGCCTTGGGAAGGGGCCTCTCGGCGATCTCCGGCTGCTTCTCGGGTGGGGGGCCGCTCGTTCGCAAGCGCGGGCCCAGGGTCAACGTCAATGCTCCTCCCACGACGAGCGCGGCCGCCACTCCACCGCCCACCCAGATCGGCCAGCGCCGGCGGAGGGGCCGGACAGGGCCGATTGCCGCGGTTGCAGTCGGTTCGCGCACGGCGAACGGCGCCAGCGCGTCGGCCACTTCCGCCGGCGTCGCGGGGCGATCCTCGGGGCGCTTGGCCATCAGCCGGGCGATCAGCGCGGCCAGCTCCCCCGGCACGTCGGGCCGCAACGTGCGGACGTCGGCCGGCAGCGCGATCTCGTGGGCCTTCATCTTCTCGAACTTGCTCGGGAGGTGTCCGAACGGCGCCCGCCCCGTCAGCAAGTGGAACAGCGTCGCCCCCAGGGCGTACAGGTCGGCGCGGACGTCCACGGTCGCGGCCTGCCCAATCTGCTCGGGGGCCATGTAGTCCGGCGTGCCCAGGCCCTCGCCGGCCTGCGTTTGCTCGGTGGGGCCCTCGGACAGCTCGTCGGCGTGCCAGCGCGCCAGCCCGAGATCGAGGATCTTGACCGTCCCGTCCGGCGTGCTGATCAGGTTGCCCGGCTTGAGGTCGCGATGCACCAGCCCCCGCTCGTGCAGGTACTGCAACCCCACCGCCACCTGGCGGGCCAGGCCGCACCCCTCGGCGATCGACAGCGAGCCGCGTTCCCGGACGTACTTCGCCAGGTCCTGTCCGTCGATCAACTTCATCGCCAGGTAAACCGTGCCGTCGCTCTCGCCGGCGTCCGACGCCTCGACGACGTGCGGATGATCGAGGTCTCCAATGGCTTTCATCTCGCGCAGAAAGCGGTGAACGGCCGATGGCGAGCCCCGGTTGCCCGGCCGGATCAACTTCAGGGCCACCAGCTTGCCCAGCCGGCGATGGCGGGCCTTCCACACCTGGCCCATGCCCCCCTCGCCGATCGGCTCGATCAGGTCGTATTCCCCCACGTGGCGGACCGCCTCCCCGGCGGCCACGCTGGTCGGCCCGGGCGTGACGAATTCCAGCGTTTGCGGCGGCAGCGCCGGCCCCGCGCCCGCCGGCACCGCGCAGGTTTCCAGAGGAGCGGCCGTCGCGGCGGCGGTGCGCGCCTCGAAGGCCTGCCGGGCGGCAGCCAGGAAGTCCGGCAGCGATCCCGTCAGGGCCGGGTAGCGCGTGGCGTACTCGCCCGCCGATGGTTGCTCCCCTACCTGGAGCCGCCACTCCATCTCGATGCGGAGCAGTTCGCTCGCCAGCGCCGGCCGGGATTGCTCCTCGGCTCGCGCGAGGTACTCTTCGATGCGCGGCCGACGCTGCTGTTGCCAGTCCGTCTCGAACTGGTCGCACAGGGCATCGACCCGCCGCCATTCCAGAAGCGACAGGGAGGTTGCGATCGCAGGCATGATGGTCCCTCGGTTCGGTTCTCTCCCCTTCCGATTCCCCTTCGCGACGAGATGCGACACGCGTTCTGAAGAAATCCGCCCTCAGAGCGAATCGGGCGCCAGCCAGTACTGGCGAATGCGTTCGCGCCGGCGCTCGATGGTGCGAACGCTACAGTTGAGCCGGCTGGCGATCTCGGCGGGGGACCAGCCTGCCAGCAGGTCGATGGCCACCGAGCAGAGGTCGTCGGGGAGGCGCTCGAGGAGGGCCCGCACCTGGTCGTTCAGTTCGACGGCCAGCGTAGCGTCTGGCTCGTGGCTGGCGAGGCGGTCGAGATCGGCATCGGGCAAGTCGAACAGGTCCGCGGCAAGGACCGTGCGCCGGAGGTCGCGCCGCTGTCGGGTGCTGTCGCGGCCAACGCGACGAGCCTGGTTGAGCGTGATGGTCAGGAGCAACCGCCAGAGGTCGTCGCGCTGGGTGACGTCGGGATAGCGCCCTGCCTGAAAGGCGTGACAGAGCCCGGCGAAGGCCATCGCGGCCACGTCCTCGGCCGCCGACCGGAGGGGAACGGCCAGTTGCTGCCGCGCCAGTTCGATGAGCCGGGCGTGGTAGTGCTGCCAGAGCGGACGCGCCGCGTCCTGGTCGCCCGCCTGGAGGCGGTAAATCCACGTCGAGACGGAGGATGGAGAGCTCATCGAGGTCGGCTCTCGCCGGTGGTGCCGGCCTCTTGCCGGGCCCTGGGGGGGCGGATTGATCGTACCGCGCCCGCTCCAGCGGTCAAGAGGTTGAGCGGGGCCAGCCGGGCCTCGGGCGGGAACGCCCTCCCGTTAGCCACGTCAGGGGGAAGCACTCGGGGACGTCGGCGGGCCGCCTCCGAGCGGGCCACTCGCGAGCGGGGCCAGGCCTGCCAGCGCTGGCATGTCGGCCATCGCCAACCGATACGCGGGCGTTTCGCGAAAGACATCTTCGAGCGTCAAGAGATGGATGCGGACGGCTTCCAGATGAGGGTGCCCGAACAGTCGCTCTTGGAACGTTTGTTTGTAGCCGAGCCCGGCCAGCATCACGCTGACGGTGGCGCGGTGATACTTCACGTCCGAGTAGTACAAGCGCGCGACGTCCTTGTCGAGCGGGGTGGAACGCAGCTTGGACTGAAAGTGGATCATCCGCCCCTGCACGAGCGCGCTGCCATCGACGCCATCGTCGGGGCCGAGCGGGCCAGGCGTCAACTCCAGGTGGGCGGCGAATCGTTGCCCGAGTTGCTGCTTGGTAGCGTTGTCGGAACTCAGAAGGCCCCGGACCAGCGCGCGGACCTGGGGATAGGACAAAGGGGGCGTCAACGGGCCCTCCTCGTCTTGAGAGTCTTCGCGTGTAGCAGTTTGACCCCAGCGACCGCACAGCCCGCGAGGTTGTCGAGTAGGCCTCCCTCGCGCAGCTTGGTCAGGGCCTCCGGTGCAACTACGAACTTCACCACCTGCCCGACCTGCCGCTTGGGGAACTCGCGCAAGCGCGTCGGGTGGGCCCCCCGCGCCTCGGCCAAATACAACGCGTACCGCAGGGCCGCGTTGAGAAGGGTGCGTACCGACAGCCCGAATACGCTACAGAGTTCGAGCACCATACGCTCCTGCCCGGCATCGAGCCGAAGCTCGACCTCGACCTCGCCCCCTCCTTTCGCGGCCTGGGCGAAGCCGACGTTCAGCGCGCGGTCGATCACCCCGTCCGCTGCCCCGTTTTTCCGGCCGTTGCCTGCCATGCTGCCCTCGTTAACCGATCGCGATCAGTTTGGTAAAATAGTCCTTCAAGTCCCCGCACTTCGGATGGTCCCAGAGGTAGTGGCGTTCCTTGCGAGCCAGGTTGCTTGCTCGCTCCAGGTTCCGCACCTTGGGTGCCACCTGGAAGTCTACCCCCGCGTCGGCAAAGTCATCAAGCTCTTTGCGGATGTCCGCGATTTTTCGCTCCCAGAGGGACAATGCGCACGCACGGGCCGTGGCCTGCCTTGGCTTTGAGCTGCGCGACGATTGCCAACGGGTCTTTCAACTTGCTCAGCGCGCCGTGCTGTCGTGTCACCGGGATCAAGACTAGATCGGGCGAGTCCTGAACGATGGTCTGGACCGTGTTCTCCAAAGGGCTGTCGAGATCGAGGACGAAGTGGTCGTAGTCCGCCGCTTGTCCCTTGATCCGAACGCGGTCTGGGTTCCAGAGGACGGAGAGGCGGTCATCGACTGGTCGCGCTTCGTTCGCGGCAGTGGGGCTGGTGCCAAAATGAAACTCCCACGCGGAAGCCTGACTGTCGCAATCGACCAGCAACGTTCGAGCCACCTGCGTTCGCAGGGCCCCAGCCACGTGAATGGCGAGCTCCGTCTTCCCCACCCCGCCCTTGTGAAGCGTGCAAAGAACGATCATCCCTCGCCCCTGTGCCCTCTCGCCATCCTCCCACCACATTGTAAAGGGCTTTGCCCGCGAAGCAAACAACTGGGCTCCCCCTCCGCATTCTCCGATTTATGCTTGACACCCGCGCCCAATCCGTCAGTATCAGCAACACGCCCGATCACTCTCCCCGGAGCACCCATGACCAGCAACGCCAGCACGCGCCGCCAGTTCCTCGCCCACTCCGCCGCCGGCGCTCTCGCCGCCCCCCTCTTCGTCCCCGCCAGCGCCCTCGGCCGCGCCGACAAGGCCCCCGCCAGCGAGCGCCTCGTCGTCGGCGTCATCGGCACCGGCGGGCAGGGCCGCGGCCTCATCAACAACTTCCTCGGCCACAAGGACGTCGAGATCGCCGCCGTCTGCGACGTCGATTCGCGCCACCTGGACCTGGCCCGGCAACTGGTCGCCAAGCGCGCCGGCAAGAAGGACTGCAAGGGCTATAAGGACTACCGCCAGCTCATCGCCCACAAGGGGCTCAACGCGGTCATCGTCGCCACCCCCGACCACTGGCACGCTCTGGCGAGCGTCGCGGCCCTCAAGGCCAACCTCGACGTCTACTGCGAGAAACCGCTCGCCAACTCCATCGGCGAGGGCCGGGCCATCTGCGAGGCCGCCCGCCAGTCCCGCCGCGTCCTCCAGACCGGCAGCCACGAGCGCTCCGGCGCCAACGCCCGCTTCGCCTGCGAGCTGGTGCGCAGCGGCAAGATCGGCAAGCTCCACACGCTCCGCATCAACCTGCCCTGCAACGACCCCCACCACCGGACGGCGCGCGCCGTCGGCAAGGTGGCGCCCGCCCCGGTGCCCAAGGAGCTCGACTGGAACGTCTGGCTCGGCCACACGCCCGTCGTGCCCTACAACGAGAAGCGCTGTCACTTCTGGTGGCGCTTCATCACCGCCTACGGCGGGGGCGAGATGACCGACCGCGGCGCCCACGTCATCGACCTCGCCCAGCTCGGCGCCGGCACCGACGACACCGGCCCCGTGGAGATCGAGGCCGAGGGCGTGCGCGTCAAGGACAGCATCTACGACTGCTTCTGGGACTTCAAGTTCACCAACACCTACGCCAGCGGGCTCAAGCTGATCGGCAGCACGGCCGGCCCGCGCGGCGTCAAGTTCGAGGGCAGCGACGGCTGGGTGTTCGTCCACGTCCACGGCGCCCGCCTCGAGGCGTCCTCGCCCGACCTGCTCAAGATCAAGCCCGAGACGCTCAAGGTGAAGCTCGGCCGCACGCCCAGCCACGTCCGCAATTTCCTCGACTGTGTGAAAAGCCGCGCCGTCCCCTTCGCCACCGGCGAGATCGGCCACCGCTCGGCCAGCATCTGCCACCTCAACAACATCGCCATGCTGCTCGGCCGCAAGCTCAAGTGGGACCCGGTGCGCGAGCGCTTCGCGGACGATGCCCAGGCCAACCGCCTGCTCACGCCAACCATGCGGGCCCCGTGGAAGCTGTGAGAACAGAAGAGGAATTAGCCACAGATGAACACAGATGAACACAGATAGAAGAAAAGAACGTAGGGGAGGGAAAAGGCGTCGGTCTTCCCTGTTCTCTCCTCTGTTGTCTTATCCGTGTTCATCTGTGTTCATCTGTGGCTAATTCCTCTTCTCTGCTCACTTGATCTCGTAGGTAATCCGCCCGTGCTTCTGGGAGCGCGAGATGCGGTCGCTGGCGTACAGCCCCGCCAGCACGAACTCGATGCACGACGCGCGCACCGGCTCGCTCTCGCTCGGGTTGACCTCGAACGCCTTCTCCCACGCCTTGGGGACGCGCTTGAGGCGCTCGGCGTAGTGCGAGGACGGCAGCATGTCGCCGACCTCGATCTTCACGCCCTTGCCGAAGACCTGCACGATCTCGTCCAAACCGTTCTTCTCGACGTACTCGTCGAAGACCTTGCGCACCGCCTCCGCCACGATGGCCTCGATCACCTGCTTCTCCGACATCTGCTGGCTGCCCATCATGTCCAGCTCGATCTTGCCCAGCGACGAGGCGAGAAGATGCCCCAGGTCGCTGATGCGCGGCACGCCGGGGCGCTCGCCCAGGCGCACGGCCCGGTGCCGGGCGCTGGCGACCATCGTGCGGTAATTCGCGATCGAGAAGCGTGCGCTCACGCCCGACTGGTGATCGACGTACTTCGACTTGCGCGCGCCGATGCTGATTTGCTCGATGATCTCCTTCATGAACAAGGGCACGACGACGGGGAACGCTCCGCCGAGGTCGATCGCGGCCTCCTGCTCCATGATCTCGATGCCCAGCGCGCGCTCCACCGGGTAGTGCGTTTGGATCAGCGCCCCGATGCGATCCTTCAACTGCGGGATGACCTTGCCGCTGCGGTTGTACGTGGCTGGGTTGGCCGAGAACAGCACCAGCACGTCGAGGTCGAACTGCACCGGATAGCCGCGGATCTGTACGTCGCGCTCTTCGAGGATGTTGAACAGGCCCACCTGAACCAGTTCGTCCAGTTCGGGGATCTCGTTCATGGCGAAGATCCCCCGGTGCATGCGCGGGATCAGCCCGAAGTGCAGCGCCTCCTCGGTGGACATGCCGGCCCCGGCCGCCAGCTTGGACGGGTCGATCTCGCCGATCACGTCGGCGAACTTGGTGCCGGGGGCCAGCCGTTCGGCGTAGCGCTGGGCCCGGGGCCACCAGGCGATCGGCACGCGGTCCTCGGGAAGGTCGGCGACGAGGCGCTTGCCGGCGCTGGTGATGGGGCAATACGGGTCTTCGTGGACGGGACAGCCGGGGACGTCGAGGTAAGGGATGGCCTCGTCGAGAAAGTTTACCAGCCCGCGCATGAGCCGGCTCTTGGCCTGGCCCTTTTCGCCGAGGAAGAGCATGTCGTGGCCGGCGATCAGGGCGAGGTTGATCTCGGGGATGACGGTATTGTCGTAGCCGATGATGCCGGGGAAGAGGTCTTCGCCGGCCTGGAGAGAGCGGAGAAAGTTGTCGCGGACCTCTTGCTTGACGGTGCGGGACTGCCACCCGCTGTTGCGCAAGTCCTGGAGAGTAGACGGTCGGTTGCCTGCTGACATCGGAAGGTGGGCTCCTGGTTGGAACGGGCTGCCGGCAGAGGGGCCTCTGCCCGGGGGGCACTCCTTTCATTGTAGGCCCCATCCCGCCGCCCGTGCCAGGGCGCCGCCCACTGGCTCAATCGACCCAGCGCCGCGCCAGGTCGCCGTAGGCGTCGGGCCTGCGGTCGCGGAACCACGGCCAGGCGCGCCGCACATCCTCGAGCAGGCGCCGGTCGCATGGCACTACCAGCACCTCCTCGCGGTCTTCCGATCCCCGGCCGAGCACGCCGCCGAGCGGGCCCCACACCGACGACGAGCCCCAAAACGTGATGCCCTCGTCGCCGCCCTCCTGGCCCACCCGATTGACCCCCGCCACGAAGAGGCCGTTGGCGATCGCATGCGACTGCTGCATCACCTCCCACGCGGCGCGCTCCGCGGCCACGTCCTCCGCGACGGGGCTGCCCAGCGCCGACAGGCCGAGCACAACTTCGGCCCCTTGCAGCGCCAGCGCCCGGGCCGCCTCGGGAAACCACTGGTCCCACGACAGCAACAGGCCCACGCGCCCAAAGCGGGTCGCGAAGGTGCGGAAACCGCCGTCCCCCGGCGCAAACGCGAACTTCTCTCCGCCGACGAGGTGCATCTTGCGGTAACTGCCCAGCAGGGCGCCGTCGGCGTCGAACAGGACGGCCGTGCTGTGGTAGAGCCCGGGCGCGCGGCACTCGAAGATGGAGCCGGCGACGACCGCGCCGGCCTGGCGCGCCGCGTCGGCGAGGCGCTGGCAGGTCGGGCCCCCGACGGCCTCGGCGAGCTCGAAGGGCGCTTCCTCCCGGTGGGCGAAGTGCGGCAGCGCAAACAGCTCGGGCAGGCAGACGATCTGCGCGCCGTTGTTGCCGGCGCGGCGCACGGCGTTGAGCGCCCGCTCGAGGTTGGTCGAGGCCCCCTCCTCCCAGCGGAGTTGGACGAGCCCCAGGGTGAAGGTGTGAGCGGGCGAAGCCATGACAAACCTCTCGGCGGCGCGGGTGGTCGAGATGAAATTATCGCAACCCATGCGCGCCGACGCAACAGGCCAGCGCCCCGCGCGACAAACGGGGCTCTGAGCGCGCGGCCGCTCTGGTATGGTAGGCTCGTGGCCAACTTCGCCCCAAGGAAGAGCCCCACCATGTCCGACGAGGCCCCCGACCCCGCCCGCCAGCTCCGCCAGCACCTGGAGGGGCTGCGCGCCGCCGGCGTCGCCTTCCTCCCCATCGCCCCCTTGCCCGAGCTGGCGCCGGCCCCACCCCCACCCCCGCCCGATCCGCGCGCCATCCGTCCGCCCGCGGCATCGGTCGAGAGCGACGTCGAGCCACGTCTCCGGGAGTTGACCGTCCTGGCCGGGCGCGTCTGCGAGTGCCAGCGCTGCCCCCAACTGGCCTCCACGCGCACCCAGACCGTCTTCGGCGTCGGGCCGCTGGGCCCCGACCTTTGCTTCGTCGGCGAGGCCCCGGGTCGGCAGGAGGACGAGCAAGGCGTGCCCTTCGTCGGCGACGCCGGGCAGCTCCTGACGCGCATCCTCGCCGCCTGCGGCCTGACGCGCGAGGAGGTCTTCATCCTCAACATCCTCAAGTGCCGCCCGCCCGGCAACCGCACCCCCACCCCGGAAGAGGCGGGGAACTGTCGCGAATACCTCGAAAAGCAGATCGAGTTGATCCGGCCGAAGTTCCTCTGTGCCCTCGGCGCCACCGCGGCGACCAACCTGCTCGGCGTCAATGCCACCATCGGCAAGCTGCGCGGGCGCTTCCACGAGTACCGTGGCATCCCGGTGATGTGTACCTACCACCCGTCCTACCTGCTCCGCTCGCCGGAGAAAAAGAAGGACGTCTGGGAGGACATGAAAAAGATGCTGGCGCGCATGGGGCGACCCGTGCCCGGCAAATGACCGGGCGGGGAACGGGGGCTCACCCACCCGGCTGGAACGACTTCCACTCGAGCCGGCACTGCGAGCACTTGAGCGCGCCGTAGACGTTGTAATAGGTCGAGTACCCGGTGCTCGTGTCGGACTTGGTGAGCGTCATTTCGTCGTGTACGTGGGCGTGCTGATGACAAAGGCCGCGCCCGCAGGCCGCACAGGTGCCGCGCGCATCGCTTTCGCAAAACCAGCATTTCATTTGAGCCACCCTCGAAGCGAATCAGAGAGCAACGAGATCGCTACTCTACGTTAGCGTGAAAAGCCTCGGCGGTCCACTCGAGGCGCCGCGCTCTATACCTTCGGGTGGGGGGGGGCGCGCCACACGGTGAGGCGCGCCCGCCCCCCTCTCGAAGGAACCGCTGCCATGCCCGCGTGCGATCGTCGCCGTTTCCTGTCGCATGGTGCCTGCCTGACGGTCGGGACCGTCTCGGGCGCCCTCTTGCCCCGCTGGTGGGCCGAGGCCCCGGCGCCCGGCGCCGCTGCCGAGCCGCCCGCGCCCACCGCCGAGGACCGGGTACGGACGTTGAAGCTCAAACTGCCGCCCGTCGCCAAGCCGCCCAACAGCCTGGCGGCCGCCGTCCGCGTCGGCGACCTGCTCTACGTCTCGGGGCACGGGCCGGGGACGGTGGACGGCAAGCCGGTCGTCGGCAAGGTCGGCAAGGAGCTCACGGTCAAGGAGGGCCAGGCCGCGGCGCGCCAGGTCGGGCTGGTGGTCCTGAGCGTCGTGCGCGGCGAGCTCGGCAGCCTCAACAAGGTGGTGCGCCTCGTCAAGGTGCTGGGCATGGTCAACGCCACGGCCGACTTCCGCCAGCACCCGCAGGTCATCAACGGCTTCAGCGACCTGCTGATCGAGGTCTTCGGCGAACGCGCCGGCAAGGGCGCCCGCAGCGCCGTCGGCATGGCCTCGCTGCCCGGCGGCATCCCCGTCGAGATCGAGGCGATCTTCCAGGTGCGGACGTGAGGTCCTCGAGAACTTTGAACAGAAGGTAACGAAGGCAACAAAGAAAGAGAATGAAGAGGGGGAACGAGCGGGGAGAGACATCGCTGCCTCTGTGCCTCTTCCTCTTCCTTCGTTGCCTTCGTTGCCTTCTGTTCAAGTTCTTCCGCAGGGGCCCGTCATCGCCCTTTCTTCAACCACTTGTCGAACCACCGCACGTTGCGCCGGAAGACGTCGGCCTGCATGCGCGGCTCGGTGACGACGTGGCCCTGGCCGGGGTAGACGGCATACTCGACCGCAACGCGGTTCTTCCGCAGGGCGCGATACAGTTCGTCGCCCTGGGCCAGCGGCACGCGCACGTCCTTCTCGCCGTGCTGGATCAGCGTCGGCGTCTTCATTTTCCCCGCGAACGTCATCGGCGAACTGCGGGCGTAGACCGCCGGCACCTCCCACGGGGGGGCGACGAAATAGGCGTCGAGGAACGACGGGATGTCGGTCTGCCCGTAGAAGCTCGCCGGGTTGATGACGCCGGCCCCGGCCGAGGCCGCCTTGAAGCGGTTCGTCTGCCCGATCGACCACGCCGTCATGAACCCGCCATAGCTCCAGCCCATCATCCCCAGCCGGTCGCGGTCGGCGATCCCTTCCTCGATGAGATGGTCGATCCCGCTCTGAACGTCCCGGTAGTCTCCCCCTCCCCAGTCCTTCACGTTCGCCTTGCGGAACGCCTCGCCGTAGCCCCCGCTACCGCGCGGGTTGGGGCAGAACACCGCATAGCCCTGCCCCGCCAGCACCTGCACGGGATAGCGCTGCGCCTGCGGCGACGTCCCGTAGGGCGTGAACGCCAGCCGGAACTGCAGCGCCGGCCCGCCGTGAGCGTAGGTCAGCAGCGGATAACGCGCCCCCGCCTTGTAGCCGACTGGCTTCACCAGCAGCCCTTCGATCGTCTTGCCGTCCGCGCTCTTCCAGCGCACCGCCTCCGTCGCGCCCAGGACAACCCCCGTCAACTGTGGGTTGAGCGCCGTCAGCCGGCGCGGCGCGAAATCGGCGAGGGCGGCGACGTGGACCTCCGGCGGCTGCGCGGGCGCCTCGATCACGAACGCCACGCGGTCCGCTCCCCGGCTGAAACTGAAGTGGTCGTGCGCCCGCTGGCCGGAGGTCACGCGCCGGACCTTGCCCGTCTCGACGGCCAGGGCGAACAAGTGCGTCGTCATCTTCTCGTGCGCGCCGAAGTAGATCGTCTTGCCGTCGCCCGACCAAGCCAGACCGCCCGTGGCATCGACCTTTTCGTCGAACGTCTTGCTCAGGTTGCGCGGCGCCCCGCCCTCGGCCGGGACCACACACAGATACGTGTTGGCGAGCCAGTCCGCCTTGCCGTCGTGGGAGACGAACGCGATCGTCTTGCCGTCCGGCGACCAGCGCGGCGCCGCATTCAGCCCCGGCCGGCGAACGAGGGAGCGCGGCTTGCCGCCCGTCGCCGCGATGACGGACAACTCGCTGTGGTAGACGTCGTCGGCGCGCGGGCTCGGCCGATGCGCGTAGACGAGGTGCCGGCTATCGGGCGACCACGAGAACGCGCCAACGTGGGACTTGCGCGGCGTCAGGACGTGCGCCTTCCCCTCGGCCACGTCGATCCGGTACAGCCGATCGAAGCGCGGAGACTGGTCCACGAGCCTCACGCCCTCGCCGCCCTTCTTTCCCTTGTCCGTGCCCGCGACGACGGCGATCGACTTGCCGCCGGGCGCCCACGCCAGGTCGCGCACCTCACCGGCGAGCTTGGTCAGTTGCCGCGGCTCGCCGTCGCGCGGCCGAAGCCACACCTGCTGGCCCTCGTCGCGATCGGACCGAAAGGCGATGGTCTTGCCGTCGGGCGACCAGCGCGGCAGGTCGTCGCGGCCGGGGCTGGCCATCAACTGGACCGGCGCCCCGCCCTTGGTGGGGACCAACCAGAGATCGCTCTTGTGGCGATTTGCCTTCAGATCGACCTCGGCCACGACGTAGAGCGCCTCTGCGCCATCGGGCGAGAGACACACTTCGGGCACGTGCCGGACCTTCATCAGATCGGCGACGGTCATGGGGCGCGCCTTCGCGGGCCCAACCGCGGCGCCGACCATCGACGCCAGGCAGAGCCCTATCAAGCCCGCGCCGCCCGCCCGCAACCAGTGCCGACAACTCATCCGCAGCCCCTCCTGTCGAGGACGAAAACACTGCTTCATTCCGGCAAATGTGTCTGAATGCCCCGCAGGGCCTCCAGAGAGCCGCACGGCAAGGAAACGTGCCTCCCCGGCGGGACCGCCGGCTCGCGCGGGTTGATGCGGACCAGCGTCCCGTTGCGCGACGAGACGACGTGTTCGCTGAAGTGCCGCACGGTCGGGACGGCCAGGCCGGCGCCGCACTCGATCGTGACCAGCCCGGGCCCGCGCACGCCCCGCAGCCAATCGCGCAGGCGCTCCTGCTGGGCCCGGGTGCGCTCGTCGTTCCAGTCGGCGTCGCCGAACATCAGGATGTTGGGCCGGGCCAGCGCCCCGCACGAGGGGCAGGCAGGGAGCTGGCCCTCGGCGCGGCCGGTCTGCTCGTTCACCGCGATCGGGTGTTCCTGGTGCGGCACCTCGAAGATGCCCGCCCCGCAGTCCCGCGTACACTGCATCCAGTCGATCGTGCCGTGGACCTCGACGATGCGCTCCGGGTCGAAGCCGGCGCGCTGGAACTGGCCATCGACGTTGGAGGTGAAGACGAACGCGCCGTTGCGAGCCCGGCCGGCCCACTCGCGCAGAATGCGAAAGCCATCGTGGGGCGCGGTGGAGCGGTACAGCTCCAGCCGATGGCCGTAAAAGCCCCACGCGAGCGTGGGGTCGCTGGCGAACCAGGACGGGTTGGCGAGGTCGCTGAAGCGCAGCCCGAGTTTGGCGTAGGGCGGGTAGGCCTTCCAGAAGCCCTGGTCGCCGCGAAAGTCCGGCAGGCCGGAATCGACGCCCATGCCCGCCCCCGCTCCAATGATGAGCGCGTGCGCCGACGCCACCGCCTCCGCCGCCAACCGCAACGCAGCTACCGTCATCGCCTGGCCCCGTGGACAAGGAGGGAAATGACCTCGCCCATTCTATCCGACAGCCTGGCGGCCCCATCGTCAAGTGGCGGGCAACCTCTATGCTAACGGCAATCTTCGCCGAGAGGGCCCCGATCCATGAGACGTCGCCTGCTGCTGATCGCGCTGAGTGCGTTGCTGTGCGGGTGTTTCGCGGGGCGCGGCCAGCCCGCCCGCCGCACCATCGGGCTGTCGGTGCTGACGCTCACCAACCCGTTCTTCAAGGAGATCGCCGACACCCTCACGGCCGAGGCCGCCGAGCACGGCTACGACGTGATCGTGGTCAGCGGCGAGCTCGACCCCGCCCTCCAGGACAAGCAGGTCAAGGACTTCCTCGTGCGGCGCGTCGATGCCATCGTGCTGTGTCCGTGCGACTCCAAGGCGATCGGCCCCGCCATTCAGCAGGCCAACGCCGCCGGCGTGCCGGTCTTCACGGTGGACATCGGCTGCCTGGCCCCCGGCGCCAAGGTCGTGACGCACGTCGCCACCGACAACTACTCGGGCGGCAAGCAGGCCGGGGACGCCATGGTCGAAGCGCTGGGGAAGGTCGGCGGCAAGGTGGCCGTCCTCGACCACAAGCCGGTCGAATCGTGCCAGCTCCGCGTCAAGGGCTTCAAGGAGGTCCTCGCCGCCCACAACGCGAAGCCGGGGAGCGCGCAGATCGTCGTCGTCGCCGAACTGCCTGGCGGAGGCGCCAAGGACCAGGGCTACAAGGCGGCCCAGGACCTGTTGCAGGCCCACGCCGACCTCGCCGGCATCTTCGCCATCAACGACCCCTCCGCCCTCGGCGCCCGCGCCGCCCTGGAGAAGGCGGGGCGCGCGGGGCGCGTCAAGATCGTCGGCTTCGACGGCCAGCCGGAGGGCAAGCAGGCGATCAAGGACGGCAAGATCTACGCCGACCCGATCCAGTACCCCGACCAGATCGGCCGGAAGGCGGCGCAGGTCATCGCCCGCTACTTCGAGGGCGAGGACGTGCCGGCCGAGGTGCTCATCCCCACCGGGCTCTATCGGCAGGCCGATGGGCGGAAAGACCCGAGCCTCAAGTAGAGGGCGCGGCACGGTTTCGTCGCGATCACCTGGGGAGGTCCTTGGGAGGGGAAGGGCAGCCGTCTGGTGGCTGGAGCGAGGAGACCGACGATACGCCTCTCCGAAAGTCAGGAGTCACCTGCTCACATTGCCGAGGGGGGTGGCGGGTGACTTTCGCGTTTCAAGGCGTTTGCAAATCGCGACTTGCGCCCGAATAGCAGAGTCACGTGCTCACGTGCTAACAATGGCCAGTTGGCTCGCCCCATCCGCGGCGGCGTCGAGATGGCACGCAAAGATCTGTGGCAACAAGTTGCCGGGCCTGCTCTGATGGAGGGACGGGGCCCGAGGGGGCGCCCGCGCAGCGCGCTGCCCCTGGCCGCGCGCCCGGCACATGCTGTCCCGAAACGTCCAGGCGGGCGAAGGGCGGAGTGACCTCCTACTCCAGGCGTTGCATCAGGGCCCCCGAGGCGGCGCTGGTCCCTGCCGTCCTCTTCTGTGCTCGCCCTGCGCTGTTTTCCCACGCCCAAGGCGATCGGCAGGACTTGGTTTGGTGTAGGACGGCTCTCCCGAGCCGTCCTACAAAGATACCTTTTCCCGCCGCTCGCCCAAATGCGTGAAGGCCCGCTCCTTTTGAAGCCAGGGCCTCCGTCTTGCCCCTTTTTCTGTCAATTCGCCAGCCGCGCGAAGCTCTCGGCGCGTTTCCAGGAAAAGTTAGAAAATTTTGTCCAGTTGCGCACGCGAAATACGATTTAGAGTATAGGGCTTTTCGGCGCGTTCAACGAAAAGAACGCCCGAAGCGAGAGGACCGTGCTCGACCTCATCGAGTTTGCCACCATGAACGATCGGGACCGAGGGTGGGAATGGGCATTGATGATCGCCCAGCTGCAAGCGACTTCGACCGACGAAGACCTGTGGACCGAAGTGCGCGCGCGCATCGCCGCCTACGTGGCGGCGATGCTCAGAAAGGACGTGTCGGCCACCCATGCGGACGACGTCGTCCAGTGCGCCCTCGTGAGCCTCCTCGAGGCCCTCGAGACGCTGGACCCAAAGAATGCGCAGGTCGCCGCCTACGTCAAGCAGATCATGCGCTCCGCGGTAAGCCATTATTTCGACACTTCGCGCTCATCCCTCCCGCGAATGCCTCGGCATCCCGCGTAACGTGAGTCCCAGTCAGAGGTTGTGGCAACTGCTGCTTCACCGAGTCGGGTAAGGCGAAATCAATGCCGCAACCAGACTTCAAGTTGTTATCCTGGGAGAACTTACGGCGATTCGGCTGGAGGGGTGGGAGCCGAGTGTC